>DXAZ01000139.1 GCA_019116785.1 Candidatus Atopostipes pullistercoris | reverse complement strand
ATTGGAGGAAATATATGAATATTCAGGATATGCTGTTTGAATTTCTAGGTGGCTTAGGAATTTTCTTATTTGGATTAAATTTCATGGGAGATGGATTACAAAAAGCTGCCGGTGATAACTTACGCTCTATTTTAAATTCGTTTACTTCAACTCCTTTACGTTCAATCATTGCTGGGATGGTTGTAACCGTATTGATTCAAAGTAGTTCAGCTACTACGGTATTGACGGTTGGTTTGGTTAGTGCGGGTTTTATGTCTTTAAATCAAGCGATTGGGGTGGTCATGGGAGCAAATATTGGTACAACAATTACCGCTTTTATTATAGGGATTAATATTGGAGCATACGCATTACCTATTATTGCAGTTGGTTCTTTTATCATCTTCTTTTCTAAAAAATCTATTGCACAAAATATTGGTAAAATTATTTTAGGTTTTGGAGCATTATTTATTGGGTTAGAATTGATGGGTTCAAGTATGGCTCCTTTAGAAAATCTTCCTCAGTTTAGAGAACTTATGGTTAAATTTTCTGTTAATCCATTACTTGGTGTTTCTGTTGGGACAGTTTTAACGCTTGTTGTTCAAAGTTCCAGTGCTTTAATTGGAATTCTTCAAGAGATGTTTTCGCATGGTACTATGACTTTAGATGCTGCTTTACCCATATTATTTGGAAGTAATATTGGAACAACAATTACTGCTGTATTAGCTGCCTTAGGAACAAGTGTTATTGCAAAGCGTACTGCTGCTTCACATGTTATTTTTAACCTAGTAGGTACTATTATTGTTGTGCTATTATTGAATCCTTTTACTTCTCTTGTAGTCATGATTTCAAATTATTTAAATCTAAGTCCTGCGATGCAGATAGCCTTTGCACATGGATTATTTAATATAATAAATGTTTTAATTCAAATGTGGTTTATCAGTCAAATTGCTGACATTGTCACACGACTAATTCCTGGTGAGCCAGAAATTATTAGTTATGACGATACTCGATTGGATCAAAGTTTAATCCAATCAGCACCTAGTATGGCTTTAAATCAAGTCAAATTAGAAATCGAGCATATGAGTGAAATTGTAATGAAAGAAGTTCATACAACTTATAAATATTTTAAAAATCGCGACGAAAAAGATTTTGAAAAAGTATCTAAATATGAAGAAGTTGTAAATGAGATTGATATGAAATTAACTGAGTATCTGATGTTAATTTCGACAACTGAACTCCCTTTAAAAAACTCTAATGAACATACAACGCTTGTTGAAGTTACTAAATACTTAGAACGGATCGGTGATCATGCCGTTCATATTATAAATAATGTAAAAGAAGGAAATCAATTAGCCAAAAAATCATCAAAAAATGGAGAAATGAAAGAATTTCTATTTGATGAAGACGTCTTACGAATGTATACTTTAATTGAACAAAATATTCATGAAGCTGTTGAATCCTTTATTACAAATAACCGCGAATTGACAAATAATGTTATGAGAAGAGAAAAAGAAATTAATGACTTGGAAGATCAACTACGTGATAAATACATTGATATATTAAATCAAGGGATAGGCCGTCCTTCAGATAGTATTATGTTTGTAGATATTGTATCTAGCTTAGAACGAATGAGTGATCATGCAGTAAGAATTGCAAGACACGCTGAAGGTTCTCGTTATCCTTTCCAAAGCAAAAAAGCACCAACAATTGGCGTTGAGTTAAAAGAACCGGCAAATTAATCTACGACAGAAAGACAAGATGTTATGTCTTGTCTTTTTCATTTTTGCCTAAAGTTTAATTAGAGGGGTATCTAATGAGAGAAAATAGATATATAAAACGAGCGATCTTATTGAATCCTTTAGTAATAATTTTTTATGGAATAATGTGCTACTCTTTAAAAGAACTTGCACAGTATGGTGGAGTTAAACGAAGGGTACCAATTATTATCTTAATTTTATCTCTTCTTATGATTTGGTTTATTTATTCTTTTTTCAAAATACGAAGATCAAAACCAATAGCAGCTCAGGAACTAAATAATACAATCTCTTCTATACAATTATCAAAAATGATGCAAATAAGTAAATGGTGGTTTCGTTTAGCAATCCTAATGATCCTTTTAATCACTTCATTTACAGGTTATAAAATTTACCAAAGTTCTATCCCTTATAACGGAAAATTATCATGGGTTCTTCAAAAAGCGCGTACAGAAAGAGAAGTTCCATTTCATCATAATAATATTTATGAAAATGGCTTACTTGGACTGATTGAAGATGTAAATCAAGAGGTTGACTTGCCTAAAAAGTTATATATCACTAATGAATTAAACCTTTCTTATAATCAAGATGGAGAAATAACTAAATTTTATGGTTTTTTATATGGTCAAAGTGTAAAAGGGGAGACAGAGACATTTTTATTGTCTTATGATAAAAAGAAAAATACTAATATCCAAATTTATTTAGATAATTATTTAGAAGCTACTTATAATGAAGATCAATTGCTTCAACCTTTAATTGATGGATTAGAAATCGTTCCATTAAAAGAAATGTCTAAAGAGATAGGTGCTGAACAATTTGATCTTAGTTATACAGGATTTGAACATCATACGAGTAATCTTGAAGGGGTAAATTATTATTATCACGAAGAAGGACTTATGGATGTTTCATATAGTAAGAATGATTATGTTGGTTATTCTTTTAAAATAGAAGAAGCCGATAATATCAAACCTTCCAAACTTAAATTTAATTTTGTTTATTATGATCCTTCTGCTATTGAAAAGTATGAAGAAGAAAAAGCACGAGAAGAAGCCCAAGCAGAAGATCCAAATTATGTTCCAAAAGAAGTTATTGCAGAAGAATATTTTTTAAATGAGAAGATTGGTTTTCAATTGGTAGAGACGGATGCTGCTTTAGGCAGTCGCTTTTATGGATTAAGAAAAACAGAAGATGGAGGTTTCAATTGGGCCATGCATAATGAGAATCCTTTTCTTGATCGAACAGGAGTTGCAGCAGGCTTAACATTCATCGATGAAGAACTTGGATTTATTGTGTTATCTCATAATGGAGGAAATGAAGCGAATTTATTTAGGACATCGGATGGCGGCTTAACCTTTGAGCAGGTCGAACTTCCTTCAGTCTCTGTTACACAAAATGGAGCTGAATTTGAACCCTTTGATTTTCCAGAACCCCCTATAGAGTCTAATGGAAAACTAACTTTATATGTAAATCAAGGAACTGATGGTGATTATCAAAATAATGCAAAAGCAGTGTATATTTCAAAAAATCGTGGAAAATCTTTTGAATTTGTAGAGATTGAACATTAATGAAGGAAAAAAATAGGGCAACTCTTAAAAAAAGTTGCCCTATTTTTTAATCTTTCCTATCAATATTCTAAAGCTTGTAATTCTTCCAGTGTAATGTCTTCTTCTTGATAACCTTCGACTTGAAATCCACTTAAATTTGCGAATTCTTTTAAAAAGATATCATAGCCTGTGAGGGTAGAATTAAAGTTATCTGCATTAATTTTATTTATTAATTTTTCCGTTTCTGCCTGAACGTCTGGATCTAACTCCCAGTTATCGGGACGAAGACGGCCTTGTTTATCGTATTCGGGATGATTACCATAAAGCATTTTTCGATAAATACGATCTTGGTGCATAATCGGTGTTTCGTGCGTACCTTTATCTGCCATTACCCGATAAAGCCCCATACAATAAACAGGAAAGAAAGGAATGACTGCACTGGCTTTTGTTGTGACAGCTGTTGCTACAACAATGGTTGATTTTCCATGGATGTCTGCCAAAAGCTCATTAATTTGTGCAGATTTTACTTCGCAGTCTGCTTTAGCTTGTCCTAAAGTTCCTTCTCGATAATAAGCTTTGTTTAAATCAGACCCTAAGTATGAATAGTTAACAGTTTGTACTCCCTCAGCAAGCACATCTGCTTCTTTTAAAGCTTCCATCCACATTAACCAATCTTCTCCACCCATAACACTTACTGTATCTTCAATTTCTTTTTTTGTAGCTGGTTTTAGCGTTTGTTCATAAAATTCCTGCTTTTGCATGTTCACATTTGGCCCGACGACTTCTTGTCCAATGGATTTAATTACAGATGTTATTCGTTCGCCAGTATCCGGATCAAAACGCATACCCGAAGCTAAACTGTAGACGACTAAATCTACTTTTCCACCAAATTCTTCCTTAATATAACAAATCACGTCATGTTTGGTCTCATGACTAAACGCATCTTGGACAAAATTTTTCGCAATTAAACCTTCTTTTTCAGCAGCTTGCTTGAAATAAATATTATTATACCAACCGGCAGTTCCTAATTTTTTCTCTGATTTAGGTCCTTTCTCAAAAGATATACCGATTGTATCGGCTCTCGCACCAAAAGCTAGGCTAATTCGTGTAGCTAGACCATAACTAGAGGAAGCACCAATGATTAATACTTTTTTAGGTCCTTCATAGGTTCCTTGCTCATTTACGTAGTTTATTTGATTTTGAACTTCTTGTTTACATCCGAGTGGATTGACACTTATTGAAACATTTCCACGCATTTTTTGTTCGAATTTAATCATGATTACCTCCATACATTTGTTAGTATTAGAATAACAGAAATAGACGAGCGGAAGTAGCTAAATTTATTAATTATAAGACTTTGTTTAAAAGCCTTAGATGGAAATAATTAAACAAAGTATCATTCAGATAAATAAGGATATTAATGAAATACAGTTGGAACGAGAAGCTTAAATTTTATAAGGCAACAAATAAACGTGATCTTTTTTACCTCATACTGCGTAGTATGAAATAAAGATAAGCTAGAGCTAAAACAATGCCTATGAATCCACGAAAAATATTAATCCCTAAGGCGAAATTGGATGGTTCAGCCCCCTTATACTTGTGTCCATCTTCAAAAAACCAAATCCAATCGGGACGTTTTATGGACAAGACACCAATTACTATGAAAAGAATAGGCAACCATATAGTTTTGAGTAAGAGATTGCGGTTATAAGTTTTATCGTTTTGGTATTCTTGTTCTGCTTTTCGAATTAATTTAGGAATAGTTTCTTTATCAAGGGGGAGATTATCTTCTTCCAGAATAATTTTATTTCCCTCCATTTGATAATCATAGGTTTTTTCTTTGTAGGTATAGGTTTGATTCTTAAGATCTATTTCAGAGCTGAAGTTACCTGGAGCGCTATTTGTATGTATGGTAATTTGTTGTAATGCTGGATCAAGATTCCGCCATTCTTCATAATATTTATCTTGAGACATTTCATTCGTATTTTTTTCAGGATATTTCTCATTAAAGTATTCATCCAGTTCCTTAAACCGTTGTTTGTTAGCTTCTTCAATCAAAGGATCATCAGTCCACATTACTCGGACTTGATCCGCACAGCCGCTTAGGAATAAAAGAAAGAGTAGAGGAATTAATACTCGGTAGTGTTTCATGGAATCACTCCTTTTTATACTATTAATAAATTTATTATATAAAAATTAAATTTTCTTGTAAAATATTCAGTCTGTTAAAACACACTTTATAGGACTTGAAGTATTAACATATATAAACGATTTACCTTTAAGAAAAAGATAGGTATAATATCTAAAATGGAAACCGTTGGGAGGAGCTGGGGATGAAACGTTACTTGAAAAATTGTCTGGTGCTTGCTTTAGCCATAGTGGGTATTTTAAGTTTGGGAACCATTCTTTTTTTCACTTTAGTTAGTTATACAAGCCCTGTAAATGAGGCCGGGCGAGAATATAAAGAGAGCATCAAATCTTATCAAAATGATGAGATAGAGAAGATAGACGATGTGTTTGAACGTCTTGAGGTCTTAGATGCACATTTTAGTTCCCCAACATTCAACAAAATGCAGGGAGGAGAAAAAACAGAGGTTACACTGTCTGATATTGAAACTTTATTTGGAGAGCCCAACCAAATAATTGAAAATGTTGATATGAACTATGCAGAAACTGTCTATCAATATCATTACGAAGAGATGATTTTGAACATTCATCAACATCTTTTTTCAAATATCGATGAATATGTAACAGAAAACTTTACAGGGGTTTTCTACGACCCGAAAAGTTTAGATCAATTATTTGTAGAAACGATTATAAATCATCAATCTTTACATGACGAAGAAGATGAACAATTTGAAATGTATTCTAAAGAAGATGTTTCTCAATTAATCATGGATAAAAATCCAACTCGAAAGATACGACAAAGTGGGTGGAATACCTGGCCTTTAAATCAGCAATATTATTTTGATGATGGAAGGGGAGATTATTCACCTGTGGAATATCTTTCGCTGCAATTTAAAGAGGGCAAGAATGATACAACTACTGCGTTACATTTAATGGAAAGACGTTACCGCGAGCCTTATTTAGAGAAAGATACTCAGGAGGAAATTGAAAAGAAAAATAAAGCTTTATTCAAATTTAAAGATATTTTTGAAGAAAAAGAATCTAATTCTTCAAATGAAAAGTTTACAGTAAAAGATTTTTCAAATGATTTTGGGAATATTGCAAGGATTGTATACGATTTTCAAAAAGGACACCTTCAAGTATCTTGGATTATAAAAAGAGATAAAAATATAAAAGAAATCAGGGGGATAGTTCCCATATCAGAGTCAAATAAGCTAGTTGATATTAAAGATATAGCTGATTTAGAAGTCATTGATTTTGATTCACATCCATTATCCAGTTCAGACAAAACCTTAAACAAAGATGAATTTATCGGTAGTAAATAGACAATTAAAAAGTTTGGAAAATTTAATACTTTGTTTTATTCTTGATTTCGATAACTCTAGTTGACTTTCTCTCTTTTATTGATGAGCATTTTAAGAAGGCTTAATGGACAGATATTAGCAAGTAAAGTTGAATTTACCTCAGAGAGGTCGTGTAGTTTTAGAAAATACTTCTAATAATCATTAATGAAGAAATATTAAATTTTAGAGCTTATCCAATATATAATTAATGAGCTTTACTTGAAAATAAATTAATTATTCAACAAAAACTCTTTTTATAAGTTTTCTAAGTTAAAAAGAGTTAGTATGGAAAGAAAAAAATGATTCAAATCTGTAAGCAGTTCATCAAAAGAGAGTAAAAAGAGGGAAAATGCGTTTGTTTTAATCAAAAAACAATTAATTATTTAAATTTTATTATTAGGTTTACATAATATATATAGTGCATTAGTGTACTATCCTACTGATTTTGTTTCTACCGAACGTATAATAAAAGCATGATTAGAATAAGATTAGACATATTACAATTAATCTTTAGACAATTATTCAAATCATAAACCACTGCCGTTTTTTGGTAGTGGTTTTTTTGTTTTTTAAAGACAGAATTGTAAAGGTGTTTTTAAAAAGCAACAACCAAAGAAAGGTCGTGTAATTATGTTTAACCCTTATTCCTACGAGACAAGTGATGCGATTTTAATG
>DXAZ01000138.1 GCA_019116785.1 Candidatus Atopostipes pullistercoris | reverse complement strand
TTTAAAAAGTTAGAAAATAAATATAAAAAATCTTTTAGTCCCTTTTAAAAGGTCTAGAAAATCTTCGATTTTCTATTCAACTTTAATGTTTTTATAAGATAAAGGTTGAGATGACCTATCGCTCAGAAAAGTCGCTTTCTCACGCGCGGGTGCGGTCCACCGCTCAGAAATCGTTGAGTCCCGAGCGTGGGGATATTCTATCGTAATTAAAAATTCACTCATTTAGTAATCGAGTTGCTTAAGATAGAGCAGTATATTTCCATTCTCCATTTTATATTTATACATACGTATAGCACTTTCTAATTTTCGGTCTATTTTAGGTTTACCACTAAAATATTGAATAATTTGATAAGGGATTTCAGATAAAAGACCAATCGATCCATGTGTACCTAATTCTGCTCCCATTGAATCTTCTTCTGTTAGATTTGTTTTAAGTAAGGATTTTACTTCTTGGTCCATATCGTCTTTAATCAAAATATACATGGCCTTCTTTTTCATGGCTTCTAGTAATTCATTTTTATTAGAAACTTCATAGTAATCGTTGTGTTGTTTAATCATCAAATCCACTCCTATACTATTCTTTTAAAGAATGACTATATATATTCATTATAAAGGTTCTTTCAATAACACTCAATTTATTAAAAGATTTAATTAAAGGATCTTAAATTTGAGAGAATTTTTGTCTGTATTTTAACTTTTTAATTTACACGTTAAAATTGCGATTATTTGCATAATGGCTGTTATCTTTGAATTGCTACATTTCGATTGATATAATGAATAAAGATAATTCGTCCCACTAAAAATTTTGGTGTGAAAGATCCTTCTACATTAAAAGCAGTTGTTGTTCAGCCATGACAAAATACCTTTGGAACAGAATTATATCCAAAGATTTTGACAAAGTAGCGATTTTACTCGAAATGGTTGTAAACAAACACTGTTTTTAAAGGCAACAAACGTACCGCTGTAATGGGTCTTTATGTTTTTTTACGAAAAATAAGATTCAGCTGCTAGCTTTAAACAAAGAAATGGCTAACTATGCCGTTCACGTGGCGTTCAAAAATGGGACGAAGCAATGGAAGTAAAAGAACAGTAAATAAATGATTCCAACGAAATTGAGAATAATTATCTTTAGTTAAAGTAACGACTTTCATAGACTCCATTGTTTTTCTATCTATTTGATACATGGGCTGTTTTGTAAACCAAAAAAGGAAAGGGAAAAAGATAGAAAGAAGATGTCTTTCTGTGTCTAAAATGTAATAATCCCAATTATGAATGACTAAACGGTATCGGTAATTTTTCTTTAGGGGTCTTATACGAGTAAACATTATAGGCTCCTTAACTGTGTTAATTGCTTCTATCTTATCTTTATTTTTGTAGTCTTTCAAACATTGTAATCTCAAAGCATTATCATAGAATCTTTAATAAAATAGGCTTCAATTTTTGAGGTGATCAATTGAAAAAATTAAAAAACAGATTGTTGAATTTAGCGATTGGCGAATTAGCTGCTGTGATTGTTTTTATTTATGTCTATCAATTATTTGATCTTGGAAAGGCAAGTTTATTGGCTTTCACTTATCTTATATTTATATTACTACAAGGGAGCATGTATTGGATGTATCGATACATCCTTCTTATTAAACAGCAACAAGTTCATTTTAAAATGGTTCAATTTTTAAAGTTTTTCAGAATATTAAATCTTATATTATTAATCATAATCGCTGGGTCGATGCCCTTCATTAAAAATGATACGAAAGATATACTCGCTGCGATGGGGATATTTTTATTTGGTTTCATTGAATATATAAACTACTATTGGTATCGATTAAGCTATGGAACATCGGGCTTTAACCTAAAAACTTTATTAAATACATCGCTAAAAAAATCGAGTATAAATAAACTAATAACCAAATATACAAAATAATTAGTTTAAGCTTATCATTTTCAAATATATTCTTTAGAAATTGGAAGCTAATCTAAAAAAACACAAGCTATTTTACAACAGCTTGTGTTTTTTAGTATTCTATTTAAAAAAATGAATCTACATCGTGTTCTCGAAGAGAAAGGTCTTCGCATTACATGAAAATGAGGTGTGCGGCGAATACGATGATTGGTAGTGTGATGAGTGTTCGTTCGATAAAAAGAATAAATAGATCAAGTAAGCTGATATCCATTTTTGTCCCGAGCATGACAGCGCCTGATTCTGATAAATAAATTAACTGAGTGACGGATAAAGCGGCCATGATAAAGCGGGTCATCTCACTTGGGATATTTGCGGCAATAACGGACGGCAAAAACATATCGGCAAAGCCGACCATAATTGTTTGAGAAGCTTCAACGGCATAGGGAACTCTTAGTAATTTTAATAACGGAATAAATGGGAGACCTAACCATTGAAAGAGTGGTGTAAATTCTACAATGATTAAGGCTAGACTACCAAAGGCCATAATGACTGGAAATACGCCGATCCATAAATCTAAGACGGAGGTTGCTCCGTTTAAAATCAAATCTTTCAAATTTAAACTTTGTTTGGCTTTCGCTACGGCTAATTCCAAGCCCCAACTTGTATTGGTATACCCTTTTGGTACCTTTTCACCTATATCTTTTTTAGTTCCTTGATAGTAAGATTTCTCTTTATTTGATAACGGTGGAATTTTAGGTAAAATCACTGCTGCAATAAGTCCAGCAATTGCTACTGTCAGATAATAAGGTCCAAATAAATGGGCTAAGCCTACTTGACCGATGACCACTAAACTGAATGTGATCGATACGGCTGAAAAGGTTGTCGCGATAACTGTGGCTTCTTTTTTATTATAATAGCCTTCTTCATATTGTTTGTTCGTCAATGCTACACCAATCGTTCCGTCCCCTACCCAAGAAGCCATGCAGTCAATGGATGCTCGTCCGGGCAAGTCAAATATTGGTCGCATCAATGGGGTAAAAATCGCTCCGATAAATTCTAACAAGCCAAAATCCGTTAAAAATGGGAGCAAAAAGCCTGCAAATAAAAAGATGGCAAACAAATCTTTCATTAGATCATATAAAATTAAGCCTCCTGTATCTGCTGACCAAACAAAGGCGGGCCCCCATTGAAAATAAGTCATCACAGCTAAAATTAAGCCCATGAAACGAATCCCCGTCCAAATGACTGAGACATCAAATAACTCTTTTAAAAATTTATTTTTATGTATAAATTTTGGCTGAAAGAATCGGTAAACAAGTGACATTACTGATGAGATAGTAATTAAGAGTAAAATAATCGTTGGTAGAAATGCCTCTAATTTTGCAGTTAAAATATTAGCTAGCAAAGCCACCATAATCGTTGTTTCTCCTTCGTATTGAAAGGGAAACATCAACAAAAGAACCCCCAGGAAAGATGGGAGTATAAATTTTAAATAATCTGAAATCTTATGTCCAAGTTCTAAATTAGAATCCAAAAATATTCCCTCCATAAATAAACAAACTCTCTTACTTAGATAGGAAACTAAGGATGAGAGTGATCAAAACCTTCACTAAAACATGAGTTTTATTTTTTTGCATCTAAACAATTATATAAAACGTATGCGCTCTTGTAAAGGCTTCTTTTTAAATGACGAAATTATAGAAGAAATAGAAAGATTGGATTGAAAAAAACTTAATTAAAATCATTGAATAACAAATTGATTTCTCTATTTTATAAGAGTATCATAGAATGTAATTATTATAATTATATTGAAAGGCAGTTATAAATGAAGCGATTGACAAATGCTGGAAAAATAGTCGTTGGTTTTGCTAGTCTTGTTCTTATCTTTCTTTTATTTTTTATTTTTTGGAAGATAGGATCTCCTGAAAAGATTTCTAGTGGTAAAAATCTTGATAAAGAGGAAAGAATACAAGTAAAAGGCAGTCATTTCCCGGGAATCCATTTAGAAACGGTCACAAAAGAAACCGATGAATATTTCTATGCATTAAATACACCTACCATTAAAAATGAAGAAATTAATGATCTCATTCAGTCTTGGTTAATGAATGAAAAAGAAAGTTTTCTAAAAGAAGTCGACGCTGCCCCATCAAATGATCTCCAATCGATGTTAAATATTCATTTAACTACGGTACCGATCACAGATTCCATTTACAACTTTATTTTTGAAGGCTATAAAATTACCGGTGGCGCGAATGGTTTTACATATTATCAAACCTATACGTTTGATATTTCTGAAGGATCTTTATTCTCGTTAGATGATTTTATTGATTTAAGCGATGAAAATATTGATCGACTTAAAGAAATTATTTTAAAAGAAATAGACGATCACCCTGAAATTTCTGAGGGCATTCTTCCCGACCAATTAGAAGAATCTTTCAACCAAATAGAAGAATTAAAATGGTCGATTAATTCAGAAAACTTTTCTGTTTATTGGGATGAGTATGAAGTAGCTATTGGAGCAGTTGGCGCTATTGAACTAGAGATTCCCTTAGATCAAATGGCCCCTTTACTAACACCCAAAGCCAGAGAATATTTAGACAGACCTGACCTTGATGAAGGAGATGATCCCCAAATTACAGATAAGCAGCCGATAGAAGACCTAGATCCAAATGGAAAATATGTGGCTCTAACCTTTGATGATGGACCGCATGCTACGGTTACCCCTAGAATTTTAAATACGCTAAGTGAACATCATGCCAAGGCAACTTTTTTTATGTTAGGAAACCAAGTTGAATATTATCCAAAACTTGTTCAACGAGTAGCGGAAGAAGGTCATGAGATAGGAAATCACTCCAAAACACATATTGACTTAACTGCTGTAGATAATGATCGATTGAATGAAGAGCTTAATGATACAAATGAACTTGTAAAAGACATTACGGGTTATTTCCCAGCCTATATTCGCCCACCCTATGGCGCTTATAGTGATCATATTATCAACCAAGCAACAGAATTAAATCAACCAATTATTTTGTGGTCTGTTGATTCTCTTGATTGGAAATCACGGAATTCAGATGCAATCAATCAAGAAGTTATGAGTCATGTTTCAAATGGTTCTATTATCTTAATGCATGATATTCATGAAACCACTGCAGATGCCCTACCAAGAGTGATTGATAATTTAGAAGCGGATGGCTACAAATTTGTAACGGTCTCTGAGCTCTTAAAATGGCAAGAAGCAACAGGTGCCGGACCACACTTTGGAAATTATCAATAAATAACCCTTAAAACTCTACACAAAAAAACTCACCCTCTATATGAATGGGTGAGTTTTTTTAATGATTAACTTTTATTCTGTAGATGATTAACTTACTCTAAAATAAGTATAATATATTAGTTTACGTGATAATTAGTGTTCGTTAGGATCATTTTTTGCGTCTTCATGTGTTGGATGTATAGTTCCTTTAACATGATCTGGGCCTGCATAAATAGTATATAACTTAAGCGGTGTATCCCCTGTATTTTCAATATTGTGCCATGAGTCTGCTGGAACAAAAACAGCATCATCATCCGCTACTTCTTTTTCGAAGTTTAAGTTATCTTCTGTGGGACCCATCTTACATAATCCTTGGCCTTCTTCAATTCGAATGAATTGGTCAATGCCATTGTGCACTTCTAATCCAATATCATCTCCAGGTTCAATACTCATTACTGTTACTTGTAAGTTCTCACCTGTCCAAATAGTCGTTCGATAATTTCCATTCTCTTTTGTTAAGTCTTCAATATTTACGACATGTGGTTGCTTACCATAATCTTTTTCGTCAATTCCCATTTTGCATTCTCCTTTGGTTAATTTTTATCCTATAGTTATTATACTCCTTAGTTTTATAATAGTAAATTATAATGATTCTAATTAACGAAATTAATCGGAATTATAAATAATCCCTAAAATTCTACACAAAAAAACTCACCCTCTATACGAATGGGTGAGTTTTTTTAATGATTAACTTTTATTCTGTAGAAGACTAACTTACTCTAAAAATAAATAGATTATTTATTAAAAAGAGATTTTAACCAGTTTATAAATCCTTTATTTTGATCAGTGTCTTCTTCCGTTTCTGTTTCTTCATCCTCTTCATCTTCTGTTACATTCTCAGATTTCATAACATATTTAAGGTCGCCGTCCATGTCCTCTGATTTTCCAGAGAAGCTATCATTTTCTTTGGACAATTCAACTAATTCATCTTTCACTTCCAACATTCCATCAATATCTAAATCTGAGTTATCCACTTTGGAATGAATTTTTTCAATTCCTTCTTCATAGAATTCATTCATTCCATCATTTAATTTATTGGTTCCTTCAACTAATTGACTACTTCCGTCTTTAAGTTGATGACTACCATCAGCCAGTTCATTGGCGCCTTGAGCAAGTTCTCCAAGTCCCTGATTTAATTGATTGCTACCTGATTGTAATTCTGATAACCCATCGGATAATTGATTACTTCCTTTGGCTAATTTTTTGCTACCGCTCGTAAATTGTCCAGCAGCTTTTTTAGCTTCAAGGGATTTTTCTTTTATTTGACCAGAGGCTTGGTTCATTTGTTCGCTAGCTTGTTCAAATTGTTTAGTAGCTGCAGGAATTTCTTCGGTTCCTTTTTGTAATTCTGATAGACCGTCTGCAATTTTTACTTGTCCTTGATTAATTTCTTTAGATCCTTGGGCTAATTGTTCAGATGAAGCAGCTGCATTGTTCATACCACTTTCGACTTGTTCAAGAGATTTTATAAGTTGTTGACTAGAGCCTGATATTCCTTCTAGTCCTTGTTTTTGTGCGGCAATTGCTGCCTGTAATTGCTCTTTTGTTTTGCCATCTTCTAGCTGAGAAGCTAATGATTCTAAAGTATTAGTATTTTCTTTTAATGATTCAATCGCTTGAGCTTCTTCTACTTTTCCATTTTTAATTTGAGTAATCCCACTTTTTGTTTCATTTAGACCATTTGTTAGAGCAACTTGGCCTTTATAGATGGATTCCATATTAGTTACAACTTCAGACATTCCTTGGTTTAATTGTTTTGCTGCACCAGGAATCGTCTTCACTTTTTCCCCAAATTGATTGACCCCTTGTGATAACTCTAGGGCTTTTTGACTAAATTGAATCGTACCATCCGCTAATTGTACATACGCATCACTTAATTTTTCGGAATTATCAGCTAAAGTTTGTGCCCCATTACTTATTTCTGTACTAGCTGAATAAGCACTATTCATTCCTTCATTCAGTTTTAACGTTCCTTGAGATAGAGGACTTGTTCCTTCTTTAATTTGTTGTATCCCTTGATCCAGTTGATTGATTCCATTATCTAATTCCACTTGACCAGTCGCTAAATCTCCAGTCCCGTTGGTTAATTCCTGACCAGCATCCATCATTTGATCAATTCCATCTACTAAACTATCAAGATCTTCTGATAGTTCTAAATCTTCCATTTCAGGTAATTCAGATTTTGCCACGATTGCAAGCGAAGGCACTTCAAAATCTTTAACATCCGCGGTTAGTTCTAAATGATCAGGTAAATCTATTAAGTCGTCATCGAGGTTTAAACTTTCTTTTAACCCTGGTAGAGAAACAAACCCAGCTACTTGATGGCTTGCATCAGAAACTAATCGTCCTGTATTCAGTTCAATATTTTCAAATTTATCATTGGCGAGGTTAACTGTTGTCCCTACTAGATATGGTGTATAAACATTTCGTTTTTCTCCATTTTCCAAAGTAATGGTTCGCACATCTGTATTTTCTATTGTGATTTTCATTTTTAATTTACCGGATTTTCCAACAATATCTTCCGGAACAACTTCTTTATCATTTAAAAAGTATTGAATTTTTATGTTGAGTGGCAAATCTTCAGTAGGATTTCCTTGATAGTATAGTTCTTTTTCTTCTGTTTTCCAATTCAACTCATCGTTTTTAATTGTTGGCTCCTCGTCTCCTTTGACATTTACCACGTCTTTAAGAGTACTTTTATCTTTAACTTCATTCAAAGGAGCTTCTGAATGCAACCAAATGCTTGACGTTTTATCTACTGTATGACCAAGACTATCTAATTCAACATAGACTGTTTCTTCTTTTGAAACTTTTTCTGCCGCCAATACTGATGTTGGCATCATTAAATGAATAACCATTGCTGTTGATAACCATTTGTAAG
>DXAZ01000137.1 GCA_019116785.1 Candidatus Atopostipes pullistercoris | reverse complement strand
CCAGTAAATTTTTTACTGCGTAACTTTTTCGATTTCTTACCCAGTAAACTTACTTACTGCGTAACTTTTTCAATTTTTTACCCAGTAAACTTACTTACCTGTTACTTTTTTGGAAAAATTACCCAGTAACTCTATTTTGCGCGTAACTTTTCCGAATTCTTACCCAGTAAGCTTATTTTCCTCTTTTACAAAACAGCAAAATAAAAAATACAATGACATCATCGGAATCCGACCAATGTCATTGCATTTTTTCTACCTATTCTTTTTCATACAGCATTTTTTATATTTTTTTCCGCTTCCGCATGGACAAGGGTCATTTCGACCAATTTTTTTCGAACGAGTTGACTGTTGTTCCTGCTTTTCTTCCTTATAATGAGCCATAGGAATTATGTTTGCATGATTTTCGTCTTCTTCCTGAATCTCTGCTATCTTTTCATTTTCATGCATTCGAAGAGCTCTTTCAATCTCAAATAATTCCGTTGGAGTATACCCCGCATTCTCCCATAAACGCGTATTATTGCTTAATTGAGTATAAAGATCCACAAATGTCTCTAGCTGTTTTTCCGTATTGAAGTGAAAGAAATTAAATGTATTCAGTTCATCCATTACTATAGATAATGGATAGCCCTTTTGAATAGAGAATTCAATAAAATTCATCGCTATATCCGTTTCCACCGAAAGCTTTGAAACTAGTCGTTTTAACTTTTTGTAAACAACCGTTCGACGATCAAAAGAATGCTTAGAAAAATATCGAATCTCTTGTTGAGTTGGTTCATAATATTCTATAAACTTTCCATTAATCTTCATTTTATTAAAAGTATACCAATACAACTCACTAACTTCTGCCTCATCAGTCAAAAGATGATTCCCAATAATATGCTTCTCTACAAAATAATAATCATTACGAATCGCAAGCATAGGAATGATATAAGACATAGAAGAGAAAAATTCCATCTCCTCTTCAAACGTACGATTCGGATCAGGATGACAAATCTTCCAAAGCTTCATAACCATCGACCTAGACACAGCGCCATACAAATTAACCCCAGCATTCAACGCTTCTTCCAACTGTTCCCAAACACGAATTTGTGCTTGACGCTTCTTCTTAGTTTCTGCAAAATTATTTAAAAGATCATTAACAATCTCCAAAAGATAAGCAGGCATCATTGTAACAATTTCAGTATCTTTATCTATAGAGAATAAAAGTCCCATACGTACTGCTTTGGGATAAACCTCCCAATAAAATCTCTTTTCGTCATCCCTTAGTTCTTTTTCATAAAGAAGATGAAATTTGAATTTCTGCAATAAGCTGAGGTTCTCTTCTCCTAATATCAAAAGTCGTTCTTCAATAGTTTCCATTATCTCATGATGCATATACTCAACAAGATAAGCTTTTTTCCATTTTTTTGTAATCTCAATGTCATTTTCATCCGCTAAAGCAAATAATTTTTCTTTTGTATAACTCGCTAAAAATGAATGTAACGTTGATTCTTTCGGCTTTTTTTTAATTTCGTATTTATCTAATATGTCAAACACGTTCTCAATAAACATCTGATCAATAAATTCATCTGCAAACTCTCGATCCAAATGATCTGCCATCCTTTCGCCTCTTTCATTTAGTCATTTATTCTATTTTAAAGGATAGCGCTCCATTTAACAACCTTGCCAAAAAAGCTCGAGAACCTTCACAAAGGCTTCCCGAGCTTTTATTTAAAAGATTATTTTTACATAAACACAATTCGCAACACAAACAAAACAGCAATCACGCCCATTGTCCCTGAAACTTCTTTGTATCTTCCTGTGATCACTTTCAAAACAACATAAGAAATCATCCCAAACACGATGCCTTCTGCGATACTACCTGAAAAGGGCATCATAATAATCGTTAGAAAAGCTGGAATGCTTTCGGTATAGTCATCAAAATCAATAGTTCCAACCGAACTCATCATGAACAAGCCGACGATGACTAGAGCCGGCGCGGTTGCAGCGGAGGGAATCATAATAAATAAAGGAGCAAAGAATAAAGATAACCCGAACATTCCTGCAGTAGACAAGGCAGTTAATCCTGTACGTCCACCAGCGGCAACGCCAGAAGCAGACTCTACAAAAGTCGTAACAGTTGAAGTCCCTAAGCAAGCCCCGGCAATCGTTCCTATAGCATCCGCAGTTAAAGCTTTCTCAACTCTTGGCAATTTCCCATTCTCATCAAGCATATCAGCTTTTGAAGCGACCCCTGCTAAAGTTCCAACCGTATCAAAAATGTCGACGAATAAAAAAGTAAAGACGACAATCAACATATCCCAAGAAAAGATTTCATCAAACCCCACAAACTGAAAAGCGACTTGGCTCACACTAGGTGGCATACTCAAAATATTATTCACCCCAGATGGCAACTCGGTTACTCCAAGCGGAATACCAATAAGAGTGGAAATTAAAATCCCAATTAACAAAGCCCCTTGAACATTCTTCGCAAATAAAAAGCCCGTAACTAAGATCCCAAACAAAGCGACTAAAGCAGAACCACTTGTTAAATCCCCTAATCCTAACAAGGTGCCATCTCCTGCCTGAATGATTCCCGCATTGTCCAGCCCTAAAAAAGCAATAAATAAACCAATCCCTACTGAAACGGCATTTTTTAAATTAGCGGGAATCGAATCAAAAATAGCCTCCCGTACATTAAACAAAGATAAAATAACAAAAACAATTCCTTCAATTAAAATAGCTGTTAAAGCAAATTGCCAAGACTTTTGCATGTCACCTAAGACAACCGTATAAGCAAAAAAAGCATTTAAACCCATCCCAGAAGCTAAACCAAACGGATAATTGGCAAATAAAGCCATCACTAAAGTAGCAATCATCGCTGATAGAGCTGTGGCAGTAAATACCCCTCCCGCATCCATTCCAGCATCAGATAAAATAATTGGATTGACGGCTAAAATATAAGCCATCGTCATAAAACTAGTCACCCCAGCCAGTATTTCCGTTTTTGTCTCTGTGTGACTTTCCTCGAGCTTGAAAAAATTTTCCATTCTTTTTTACATCCCCCATTTTATAGTTCATAAAATATTAAAAAAGCCCAGACAGGTAGGCTGAATGAAACCTACCCATCTGGGCTTTTATCCCTTTGGTGTAATGCTAATTCAAAGCATTTGTATCGCTCGGACCAGCAAGAACTACTCTTCGGAACCCTAGATACACTTTCTTCATAGACAATGATTATTGGTCATTAGTAGAAACTTCTCACCCATATTATGAGAATTATATGAATATGTATATTTAAAGGAAATATTTTATTGATAGTTAAAGATTACCACAGTAAAAACAGAAGTCAAGCTTTTTCCGAACAAATTAACTTATTTCTTTAAATAAATCATTAATGTTCGTGTTTTACCTTCCTATTGATCCATATCTTCTACCAAAAACTCTTGAATCGAATAATCATAATCCAAAACTTCCTCATAAGTCGCTTCATAAAAAGTCATGC
>DXAZ01000136.1 GCA_019116785.1 Candidatus Atopostipes pullistercoris | reverse complement strand
CCATTCGTCACATCATTTGGAATCGCAATCGTATCATTTTCTTCAATCTCATCAACGGACGTAATTTTATCTGAATAGATTCCTAAAGGTGCAATATAGGTATCCGCAATCGCTACTAAATCTGTTCCATTATCTTCATTAAAAGACTCCAAAAACAATTTATGCTGGAAAGAATTTAACTCAATCTCTCCCTCAGCTAAAGCCTTATTCGGTTGTGTATAATCAGTAAATTTTACTAATTCTGCTGATACTCCTTCCTCTTCCAACTTCTCAATAACAAAATCCCAAACTTCATTATCTTCTCCAACGACACCGATCCGCACCGTCTCATTTGAATCTGCATCCGCTCCACAAGCAACTAATAACGCGCCAACAACAACCAATCCTATAGATAAAACCCATTGTTTAATTTTTTTCATCTTGATATTCTCCTTTTTATGTTTCAATCAATGACTTGTTTTCTTCACTAAATAATTTCCAACGAATTGACTCACAAAAACAATCACTAAAATAACTCCTGTAGCCACTAAAGTCACATCCATTTGATTCCTATTGTGACCTCTTGCGATTGCCAAGTTCCCCAGTCCTCCACCACCAATCGCTCCTGCCATTGTCGTTAATCCGATGAGATTAATAATAGTTACAGAAGAAACACGTAAGATAGAAGGCAAACCTTCTTTTAAGTACACCCGAAAAATAATTTCTAAAGGTGAAGAACCCATTGCTGCAGCCGCTTCAACAACTCCTTCATCTACTTCAAGTAAAGCATTTTGAATCTGTCTGGAATAAAATGGCACAGTACCAACGACTAAAGGAACAATTGCGGCAGTTGTCCCAATTGAAGTTCCTACAATTAAACGAGTAATTGGCGCAATTAGTGCAAGCATAATAATAAAAGGAACAGAGCGAAAAATATTCACCATTCTTTCTAGAAAATGGTACAATCTCGGCTTTTCTAGAATACCTCCTTCTTCCGTTACCACTAAAGTAATCCCCAAAAGAATACCGAAAATACCAGCCAGTAAAGCTGTTACACTAACCATATATAAAGTTTCCCAAATACTTTTAATAATTTCATCCTGGATGTCATAAGCATTTGGAAAGTATGTCTCTAAAAATGTATTCATCTATACTCCCCCTAAATGATTTCTTTTTGACTAATCGAAATAATATTTTTTTGATGATTAATTCTTTTTACTGTTACATTATTTGTTTTCAAATATGCTAACGCGTTAGCTCGGTCTTCTTCTTTTCCTGAAAGAACCACAATTAAATTTCCAATGGGTGTATTTTGTAAAATCTCTACATTCCCGTATAAAATATTTGTAGTTACCCCAAACCGCGCATATAAACTAGCAATTAAAGGCCTACTCGTACTCTCACCAACGTAAGTGATTTTAACCAGCACATCATCATTCGTTAGATTTAGCAATGTTGGATGATTCAATACTTTCTCAGCTGCTTGATCAATATGTGTTGCTGTATTAATAAATTCTTGAGTCAATGGTTCTTTAGGGGAAGAAAAAATAGAGACTACATCTCCTTGTTCAAGTACTTTTCCATCTTCCATTACAGCTACTTTATTGCAAATCTCTTTAACGACTTCCATCTCATGCGTGATTATAACAATGGTTAAAGCTAGTTTCTTATTTAGATTCTTTAGTAGCTTTAAAATCGAAGCGGTTGTTTTTGGATCTAGTGAACTTGTTGCCTCATCACACAATAAAACTTCCGGATCATTTGCTAAAGCACGAGCAATCGCTACACGTTGCTTTTGTCCGCCTGATAATTGAGCAGGATAAGCTTCTTTTTTATCCTCTAAACCAACCAACCTTAATAATCCATCCACTTTCGCGTCTATTTCCTGTTTGCTTAAGTTTGCTCCACGTAATGGATACGCCACATTCCCCGCAACTGTTCGTTGGCGCATTAAGTTAAAATGTTGAAAAATCATCCCTATTTTTTTTCGTTCATTTCTTAATTCATTCGGAGACAATACCGATAGATTTTGTCCATCAACAAAAACCTCGCCTTGATTTGGTCTTTGTAGTAAATTAATTGTACGAACTAAGGTGCTCTTACCAGCCCCACTATAACCAACGATTCCATAAATATCTCCTTTCTCCACAGATAAAGAGACATCTTTTACCGCATGCACAATGTTTTCGTCATTTCGAAATGTTACCTCAATATTTTTTAAATCAATCATTAAAATTCTCCTTTCAAAATAAAAAAAGCGCTCATCCAAATAGCCAGATTTTTCTGACTAAAAGGACGAACGCTCCTGTTCGTGTTACCACCTTCATTTGAATTTACTTCACAATAAATTCCTCAACAAGTACACAATAGATTGAATACTCTGGCGCTATAGTGGGCGCACCCATGATAGCCTTATGAATTGTCATTCACTCGGTATCTTCTGCTTCGAGCCCATTTTCTATTTACTCAAACAAACCTGTTCTCACCTTATCAGGCTCTCTGTTATTGTTATGTTGTAAATATACTCTACTCGTCATTACAGTTTAATTTTATAATTAAATTTTAGTAAAATAGCTTGTATTCTATAAACAATCATAAAAAGAACTATTTTTCGGGAGCTCGCGTGCGAACTATTTTCTCCGCACGTAAGCAGGTCTATTTTCAATGTGC
Organism: Candidatus Atopostipes pullistercoris; assembly: GCA_019116785.1. GTDB lineage: Bacteria > Bacillota > Bacilli > Lactobacillales > Carnobacteriaceae_A > Atopostipes > Atopostipes pullistercoris. The sequence goes on along the minus strand of DXAZ01000136.1, from coordinate 3,051 downwards.
TTGAGCGCTGGCACCTTTCCCCGCATGTGAGCAAACCGACCTCAAACGCAAGCGCTACCCGCACATATAAGCATCACTATTTTTTCTTTTTTATCCATCAGCACTTAAAGTAAAATCGAAATTAACCAAATAGTACACTAAATCCAAAAAAAAACGTCCTTAAAAAAATTCTGTTTAGAAAACAGAATTTTTTTAAGGACGATCTAAACTCATCGTGTTACCACCTTATTTTGCATGATTATCACTAACCATGCCTCAAACAGTACACAAAGTTATTTTATGCTTTGTAGACTGTGCCACTGTAACGGGTGGGCCCGTAGTAAACTTACTAAAGCTCGTTTACTCCATTCAAAGACCATTTTCCATTTATTTTTTCTTACTTGCTCCCACCAACACAAGCTCTCTGCAAAGATGTCCTAAATGTACTTTTCTTTTCAAGTTGTTTTAATTGTTTAAATTAATATTTTCTCATCAAAAATTCATTTTGAACTTGTTTAATACTATACGAGAATTAAAATGACTTGTCAATAGTTTCTAGAAAATATTTAACCATTAGACTAACAGTCTTTATTAGACTGATGTAGTAATTACTGACAACTATGATTTTAAACAGACCTGAATAATTCATAGTTTTTCTAAAAATGTTAATGAATGTTGTAATTATAATACTTATAGTAAATTGCTTCATCACCCATTAGGTGATGAAAAAAGAACCCCTTTCTGATATGGTTAATTCACGACAAACAACCAATAGAAAGGAGTTCTCTCAATGGTTACTTTACAAGAAACTGCAGCAAAATTCAATAATCATTTACATGTCTCTCACACAGGTGGTCGTTTATCGAGTGATTCTGGTTTGACGTTGGTCAACGAATTTATGGATGCTTTTCATTTTACAGAGCTTTCTAAAAAAATCGTTTCGTTTAATGAAGACCGTCGTTACTGGCTACACGATAACCATAAGATTTTGAAACAAATACTTTTTCAGATCATCGCTGGTTATAAAGCTGATTTATCAGCAGATATCTTACAGCATGATCCGGTATTACAGACTCTTTCAACGGACGGTGTGTGGGCTTCACAACCTTCAATCTCCCGTTTTTTTGATCGAATGACTGAACAATCGATTGAAGACTTACAGACACTCAATCAAGTATTGATTGATCGAGCACGACTTATCCGGAATGATACAGCTATGATCATTGATTTAGATTCTACGCATTCGGATACCTTCGGTAACCAAGAACAGACCGATTATAATGCACATTATGGAACGAACGGCTATCATCCATTGGTCGCTTTTGATGGATTAAATGGAGATTTTTTAAAAGCTAAACTTCGCCCAGGAAGTCAATATACTTCTAATGGTGTTGAAACATTTCTTAAATCACTCTTGGAGCACTATCACCAAGTGATCCCTACTACAGACATTTTAGTTCGTGGGGATAGTGGGTTTGCGACACCTAAAGTATATGAATTATGCGAAGCTCACAATTATGACTATACCATTCGTTTAAAGAGCAATCGAAATTTAACTCGTCTAGCTGAAGAACTTGTCTACTATGATGATCATCATCCATGGGATGAAAAAGAAATTTATTATCATTCCGTTTCATATCAGGCTGGATCTTGGACTAAATCTCGTCGAGTATGTATTCGTTCAACTCGAGAAGCTGGAGAGTTACTCTTTAATCATGCATTTATTATTACGAGTTTCTCAGAAAATATCGTACCGAAAAGAGTATTTGAAACTTATAATAAGCGAGGAACGATGGAAAATTACATCAAAGAAGCCAAAAATGGCTTCTATTTTGACAAGACAGATAGTCCACGGTTCATCGAAAATCACGCGCGTATGATGATTAGTGTGATCGCTTATAATATTATCAATTTCATGCGCACAATCTGTTTTGAAAAGAACTGGAAGAACCTTCAAATAAATACCATTCGTCTTCGTTTATTCAAAGTAGCCGGAAAGTTAGTCAATACAGCAAGACGGTTATATTTAAAACTTTCTAGTTCACATGTCTACCAAGCAGAATTTTACGCCGTCTTTAGGCGAATCCAACGGATTCGATGTTATACTTAACAGATCATTTTTCAAAGAAATATCCAGTGCCTAGGGATTCGTGCGCCCAAAAATAAGTGTTTAGCTCCTAAAAATTGAATCTCAATAAAAATTTTCTGTAAAATCAGAAAAAACATATAAATTTTAGAACCAAATCAAAATTACAGCAAAAAATGTATTTTTAATCAAAAAATTTAGAAGTATGAATTATTCAGGTGTATTAATAATACATAAAGGAGTGATTCCATGAAACGCTTTTATATATTAATCCCCCTACTCTTTCTTTTATTCTTAAGTGGCTGTGCAGATCAAGTCCGAGTAACATGGATTGATGATCCCTTGATTGAAGAAGCCAACAAAGAACGTTTTAAGGAGCTGGATGACTATTTTAATGAAAAATATCCCGAAAAAAATCCGAGTGAAATGTCTCAGGATGAATATTATGAAGAATGGCGTAATCTGGATCCGGCCTTTCAACATTTAAACATACATAAAAATCGTGCTCCAGGTAATCTCTCCTCTGAAATAGATCTGAAGAATCAAACCTATACTTATAAAGAAAAAACCTATGATTATCAAATTGAGGGCGATGAAATTATTCTAGCAGAACCTGATTTTCCCCTTGATAAAGAAACTATTCCTAAATTAATTCAAAAAGCGGAACAAGAATACCAGGAGGATAAAACTTATAATCGTAATCTCCTACTCAAAACGATATGGTTGCCGATTTTATTCGTAGTAATTGGTATCTTGTCTATAAAACGCCCAGATTGGATTTGGTTTTTAGAAGATGGACATAAGTATAAAGATGCTGAACCATCAAATTTCGCTTTGGGTCTTAATATCTTTCGTGGAGTCATCGGTATTGTTTTAGCTCTAGCTTATCTTTATTTCATACTACGCAGTATGAGGTAAAAAAGATCACGTTTATTTGTTGCCTTATAAAATTTAAGCTTCTCGTTCCAACTGTATTTCATTAATAT
>DXAZ01000135.1 GCA_019116785.1 Candidatus Atopostipes pullistercoris | reverse complement strand
TTTTCTTAAGAAAATATCTATAATGGACCGCTCGCGTGCCGGTGACTTTCTCCGCACGTGGACGGGCCAACCTCGCGTGCTGGCGGCTGTCCCCGCGTGTGGGCGAGCCGACCTCGCGTGCCGACTAGCTTCCCCGCGTGTGAGCGGGCCGACCTCGCGTGCCGACTAGCTTCCACGCGCGTGGGCGCATCGATCTCGCGTGCCGGCGATCTCTGTCCTCCAAATTTTTCAGGGACAGTAGCAACTATAGTGCTTCAAAAAGTTGGAATTTTTAATTTATTTTCTAAAACCATTTAAGCTTGGACGCGAAAGTAGTTTTTGGCGTCCAGAACTTCCAATCTTGGACGCCAATCATAGATTTCGCGTCCAGAATATTGGTTTTTCGCATTTTTTGGACGCAGAATTAGTTTTCAAAGTCCAAGCTCCTCCTATTCTGGACGCCAACGTGAGTCTTCGCGTCCAAGGTGTCTTTTTTATACAAATCAACCGTCTTTCCTATAATTTTTGAGCACATTCAAAAATTTATCTTTTCCTATCCGTAAATAAAAAGACGTTCGTTTCAGAACGTCTTAATATAAAAGCTATTAAAAGCTAAAGGTTTCTATAAATTTTTTTCTAACAACGCGACACTTTCCACATGATAAGTTTGCGGGAACATATCTACAGGTTGCACTTTCCTAACGGTATAGCCGCCTTCGCTCAGCAATTTTAAATCGCGGGCTAAAGTATTTGGATTACAGCTTACATAAACCATCCGCTCAGGCTGTATTTCTAGCACTGCGTCTATAAATTCTGGTGCTAAGCCTTTTCGAGGGGGATCCACAACGACGACATCTACTTTCAGTCCTGCTTTTGCTTTTTTTACTAACCATTTTCCTGCATCCGCCACTTCAAATATCACATTTTCAATCTTGTTATCTTTTGCATTCGTGGTCGCATTTTGAATGGCTTGAGGGACAATCTCCACGCCATACACTTGTTTGGCTTTTTCGGCGAGGGATAAGGTCATGGTTCCAATGCCTGAATAAGCATCCACCACGATCTCGTCTCCTGTTAGTTGAGCATAATCAACGGCTACAGAGTATAGTTTTTCTGTTTGTTCGCTATTGACTTGGTAGAAAGACTGATGCGATATTTTAAAAGAATGCCCCATCAATTGGTCAACATAATAATCTTGTCCAAATAAAACCATCGCTTGTTTTCCTAAAATAACGTTTGTTTTATCGGAATTAATGTTTTGAATGACACTGACGACCTCTGGAAGTTCTTTTTGAATATCCGTAACGATTTCCTGTGCATGAGGGAACACAAAAGAGTTCGTAACTAAAACAATCATCAATTCCCCTGTAAAATGACCTCTACGGACAATAATATGACGAATGTCTCCGGTATGATTTTTTTCATCATAAGCGGTTATCTTATATTTTCGTAAGATATCACGAACTCTCACAATCGCCTGATCTATTTTTGGATGTTGAATGACAAAATCTTCAATCGGGATTAAATCATGGGATCGTTTTTTATAAAAACCTGTCGTTAATTTGCCCTCTATTTCACGGACTGGAATCTGTGCTTTATTTCGATAGCCGTATGGATGATCCATTCCTATGGTTTCAAAAACAGGAACATCTTCTATGCCCCCTACTTTTGACAATAATTTTTTGACTTGTTGTTGTTTGAATTTCAACTGTTGTTCATATTCTAAATGTTGAAGGGGCATTGTGCCACTTTGAAAATGAACATCTTCTAACTCTTCTACTCGATAAGGGCTCTTTTTAAGTATTTTAAGTACGTCACCATAACCCATCCGTTTTCCAACATGTGTGATTTGAATTTTCAAATCTTCTCCTGGCAAAGCATTTTCGATAAATAAAGGGTACCCTTCAATATGAGCAATGCCTAAGCCTTGATGAGACAAATCGGTTACCTTAACTTCATAGGTTTTATTCTTTTCTACCGGTATTCCTTTTTTGTTTTTATTACTCATACTTTCCCCCATAACTTTCTATTCATTCTGATTAAAGACAAGAAAAGGTACGAATTTTCGTACCTTCCTTGCCGCTTTATTCAATTTCTTTTGATATTTTTACTTTCGATTTTAAATGGTCATTGGAAATTAACTCATTGCGGAAAATAGACTCCATTTTCGCTCGTTCTTCTTCTGAAATGTCTCTAATTTCATTTTCTATAGGAGAAACATTTGCGACAACTTCGATATGATGGTTCAAGTTTTCAAATCGTACCGGTGCATCGCCCCCATACTCTCCATCTAGATTGATCATTAATCGCGATTGATCTAAAACATCTAAGTCAACAAAACTTGTTTGTTTGTGTATAATTTTGGGACTGTCTAAGTGAGATCCATCCGTTAAAAGCTTTCTAGCCAATGGCATCAGTTCAAAGACATTTGACGTTTTTACAATAATTAGTGAGAATTTACCGTCACCTAATACTTTGTCTGGCACGATTTTATTAAACCCACCCACTGTACTAGACAAAGCCACAAATACAAGAGAAGCGTCGCCTTCATAACTTCCACCTTCATAGTCAATATGTACAGGAACTGCTCGAATTTGTGGAACGAGTTCAGCTCCCTTAACCACATAAGCTAAATAACCAAAAATCGTCTTTAATTGAGGTGAAACTTCAAACGTTAACTCCGCAAGGTTTCCCATCGCTGCAATATTCATAAAATATTTAGATTCTTCATCTGTAATAACTTTTCCGATATCCATAAATATGGATTCTTCATTTTCAATTAATTTTGCAGCATCTACTAAGTTTCCTCGTGGTATTTGTAAAACACGAGCATAATCATTTGTTGTACCTGCAGGAATAATGGCAACAACCGGACGGTATTCTTTATCCGCTATCCCATTAATCACTTCATGGACCGTTCCATCCCCACCAGCAGCAACTACTAAATCAAAACCTTCATCACAGCATCTTGCGGCTTCTTTTTGCGCAGATAATGGCTCTGGTGTTGTTTGAAAAGTGCTTGTTTCATAGCCGGCTTTTTCATATACAGCTAAAATATCAGGTAACACGCGTTTCACCGTTTCACGGCCAGAACTTGGATTGTAAATAATGCGTGCTCGTTTCATCATAAATCTTTCTCCCTTACATCAGTAATCCTTTAGATAAGGATATTAACGTTTATTTAATTCTTGGTTTAATAATTTGTTTACCACTCCAGGATTAGCTTGGCCTCGTGTTTGCTTCATCACTTGTCCAACTAGGAAACCTTTTGCTCGATCTTTTCCATTTTTAAAATCTTCTACCGATTGTTCATTATTATCTAACACTTCAGTAATGATTGGAAGTAGTTTTTTAGGATCACTTAATTGTGCCCAACCTTTTTCCTCCACCAACGCTTTTACATCATCCACTTGAGCTTTTGTCAATTCAGTAAATACGCGTTTAGCAATCTTAGATGAAATGGTCTCATCTTGAATTAAAGCAATCATTTCTGCAAGAGCTTTAGGAGTTAATGTGGTGTCTTCAATTCCTACTTGTTGTTTATTTAAATAAGCGGAGACTTCTCCCATTAACCAGTTAGATACTAATTTTGGATCTGCACCAGCAGCTACTGCTTGTTCAAAGAAATCAGACATCTCTACCGTATCGGTTAAAATCTCTGCATCATAAGCTGGAATCCCTAATTCTTCCACATAACGTTTACGACGTTCTGCAGGCATTTCGGGTAGTTCTGCCTTCAATTCCTCGATTGTTTCGTCCGAAATCGTAAAAGGTAAAATATCAGGTTCTGGGAAATAACGGTAATCGTCT
>DXAZ01000134.1 GCA_019116785.1 Candidatus Atopostipes pullistercoris | reverse complement strand
TATATAATATAATATACTTGTAAGATAAATAAAAAAAGAAAGAAGGAAAAAACATGAATTTATTTATTATTTGCTTTGTCTTAGCAGCACTGCTATACGTATTAACATTACCATTTGTCGGTAAGAGAGCTAAAAAAGCACACACAGAAGAAATGCCAATACGCGGATATTCGGAACGTTTTCCATGGGAAGAGGATCGCATCGCATACAACCGCAAACACGGCTTGCCAGATGATGCCATTTAAGCATTGAAAGCTTCAAGAAAGAAAATGAGGAGATACACATGAAAATCTATATTAATAAACGTAAAGAACTAATTTTGAAATTTGATTTTGAACAGTTTGGCGGAATCGCAAACGAAACGATGCAGCTGAAAAGCTGTGAATTTACAAAAGAACTCGAAAAAGAAATTAAAGAAGCAATGCAGGAAATTATCGAACGTTGGCAGCCGTTTCTCGAGAATATTCCAGTTGACGAGTTGTTTGCTGAGAAACAAAAGCAGATCAGGAAATTCAGCGATTATGAGACGACGTTGACTGATTTAGTTGAACAGCGTTTTAATGAAATGTAAATAAGATAAAGGAAGTTGACAATAACATGAAGACATTTGTAGCATTACTAATTATTTTGTCGCTTTTATTATTATGGCTGATTTTCGCAATAATGATTATTGGTATCATAATAGATATGATTGAGGATATTAAAAAGTGACAACTTACAATTTAGAAGGTAAAAAAATTATGAAGTATACCATTCGCTACTCAGTGCCTTACGACATTTATCGCTATAAGATGGATGCAAAAGACGAAGAACAATTGGCGACATTTGTTAAAATGTTAACGTACGAAAAAGCGTATGGAATTGAAGTGATTCCAAAATATATTTAACGAGGTAATAAAATGAAAGACAAGAAATTCTTGATAACGTGGGAAACAAAGATAGATGATGGGTATATTGATAAGCGGCAAATCGAGTGTAATTATGAGCGTTCAGCTCACTTTTTGTATGATATTTTAGCTAAATTAGATAAAACAATTTCAATTGAGATGGAGCAGTTAACCAATGACTAAAAAATATAGAGTGACCTACACGCTGCATACGCAGCTAGGAAAACACACACGTACAGAAACGCTTAATTATTTTGAGGCATTATTGCAAGTCTTGCGAAACTTAGACAACCATTGTGAAGTTGAAAATATTAACATTGAGGTTATCGAATGAATTTTTACAAGATATTAGATATTGAAGCTGGTGAATACGTGTACCTGAACCCAGAGCGCATTGATTTTTATATGCGTACTGCTGACGGAGTTTTTGTCGGAACTAGCTCTGTACGAATCTTGACACTTGAGGCAGATTTTGAAAACATGATGTTTCTGGAAGGAGCTAAAGAATGGTGAAAGTTGAGGGGATTTAAATGGCAGAATATCCAAACTATATAGTAGAGTTTTATTTTGATGACAAGCACAAAGCGACAGTAAGTGCTGAGGCGTCAAGAACAGAAATCGCTTTAATTATAGCGTTTAATAAATTACTTACAAAAACAAATGTTGATTTAGTTAACACTTATATTATTTACGATATTGATAATAGAAAGACGTACAAAGGTAATTTTTAATGACTGTTATTCTGAGTATTGACCCGAGTTCCAACAAGGCTACAAAATCAAATACTGGAATTGTACTGATAAAAAATGGCAAGCTACTAGACCACTGGTGCTTGCCGTTCGGCGTTAAAGGGTTTAGAAATTGGCACGAAAAAGAGTTTGAAAAAATCAAATGCGACAAAGTTATTTTTGAACACTTTGAAGCCAGGGATAATTCAAAAGCGAAGGATAACACAGTCCTCGAGACAATAGCTGAAATTCAGCGGTTAATACCAGAGGCAGAGCCTTTCAGGAATGGCGGGTATCAAACTGACGTTCCTAACGAGCTATTAAAAGCGCTCGGACTTTGGAAGTTTGGGAAAAGCCACCACCAAGACGTCAGAGCAGCTGCAAGACTAGCTTTGTTTTACGCAATGCGGAACGACATAGAGGATTTTGTGACTGGAATCGGAGAGTTGTTGAGTGAAAGAATTTAAAGCGAGAAAATGGCAAAATGAAGCCATAAAACGGTCAGTCAATGATGAAAGTGGTGGAATCTTTTTAGAAGCGGCTGGGGGTCGTGGCAAGACTTTGTGCGCTTTAGAAATCGCCAAACAAAAGAAAGCCAAAAAAGTCATCGTTGTAAATAACAGAGTTAGCATCCTGAGCGGTTGGGAAAAATCTTACAAGGAATTTAGCTACGATAAGTCATTTGAATTAGTGGCAATTACAGATAAGAAACTTTCTAACATCGTCAAGGAAGGCTCAAAAATGGCTTGTGACGTGCTTATTATTGACGAGTGGCAAAATATCAGCTCAAAGAACTGTGTTAGCGCTTATAAGAAAGTAAAACGAGGGTATACAATCGGATTATCAGCTACACCGATTAGGAAAAAAGGGCAGAATTTCTATCCGCTTGAGAAGACGCTGTGGAAAAAAGCGAACCCGAACCGAAAATTTGACTGGGAACTAACTCACGGTAAAATGGTATACGATGCGTTTTCATACTCCAAAACCAAGTGGGCGGATTTTAGAGACTATGAGAACTATATTTCTAACCTACCAAACTTCATGCGGTGGGAAGAAATTGAAAAAATCGAAAACGCCGAAGAAAACAATGGCTTCAAGATTAAGTTTTTTAAAAACACGCTACCATGCGCCAACCCTGAAGCGATGAAAATGCTGAACACATACAACGTTGTAACAAAGAACAGTAAAACCGCAATGAGCAAGCTTGCTTTTGGCAAAACGGCTTTTGAGAGGATACTCAATCAAACTGGCTTTGAGATTGATTTTCCAAAATTGAAAGCAGTAAACGAAGACACGCCACTACTAAAAGAGGTCGACAGGCTTATCGAAAAAGCGCCTCATGAGATGCTTATCGTGACTAAAAGCGTTCAAATAGCCAATATCATTAAAGAGAGAAACCCAAAAATAGGTATTTGGACTGGAGCCACTAAAGAGTTACTGGATGCGCCCATTGTCGTTGCGACTTCGCAAACGCTGGGCGTTGGGGTGGATGGGCTTCAGGATAAATTTAAAACACTTGTAGTCCTCGACCCAGTAGCTGAGGACAGCGGCGAATATGACGATTACCGCCAGCTATTATGGAGAGTGACAGGAAGCCGCCAGAAGCACGACGTCAATATTATAGAAATCAGGTTCAAAGAATTTTAAACTTTTTTTTAAAAAACTGTTGACAAAAAGAAAAGTAAGCTGTATAATTAAAGCATAAAACAAAAGGAGAAAAAAACATGACTGTTTACAAAAAACTTATCAAAGTTCAACAAGAACTTAAAGCGCCTAAAAA
>DXAZ01000019.1 GCA_019116785.1 Candidatus Atopostipes pullistercoris | reverse complement strand
GATCTTATGGAACGTCATTCTAAAAATCAGGCCATGAGATTGATCTTCTGGAACGTTATTCTAATAGTCATGCCGTGAGATCGATCTTATGGAACGTTATTCTATAAATCGGGCCATGAGATCGATCTTATGGAACGTCATTCTAAAAATCGGGCCATGAGATCGATCTTGTGGAACGTCATTCTATAAATAATGCCATGTGATCGATCTTGTGGAACGTAAATCTAAAAGTCATGCCATGAGAACACTCTTGTGGAACGTCATTCTATAAATGGTGCCATGAGATCGATCTTGTGGAACGTTATTCTATAAATCGTGCCATGTGATCGATCTTGTGGAACGTTATTCTATAAATCGTGCCACGAGATCGATCTTGTGGAACGTTATTCTATAAATCGTGCCACAAGACCGATTTTGCGGAAAATTATTTCAATTATCTTGAATTTAACCACTTCTTGCGTAAGGTTATTCCAATAGAATCTATTTTTTTAACAAGAATATGATTAATCTTCACGCAACAATAGTTAAAAGCAAATATTTCATCGTATTTTACTAGAGGTGTTCACTACTTGGTATGAGCATAAGAGAACTTTATTTCGATAAGTTTCGATAAGTGAGTGTATGAGAATGTATTCGATAAAACGTTTAAACCGAAAACAAATTTATTTAACGAATGAGTGTTTCTTATGGTAAACTTATATTATCTTTACAAAGAGGAGTGATTATATGGCTAGAGGCGGTGGTCGCGGTGGCGGCGGTCGTAGTGGCGGTGGTGGCCGAGGTGGCGGGAGCTCACTTGGTGGAAGCCGTGGCGGTGGACGTCGTTTAGGCGGTGGTTCATCTAGGGGCCGTGGCGGTCGAAACACATCTAGTGGAAGAAGAACAGGTGGATATGGTGGTGGTGGATATCGACGCCCAAGAGGATTCTTTGGACCTAGACCTTTTTATGGAGGTTGGGGGTATGGCGGTTATGGTTATGGAAGAAGACCTTACAGACGTGGAGGCTGTGGGACAGGTGGCTGTGGATGCTTGCCAAGTCTCATCCTGATTCTTGTTCTTTTATCCCTCTATAACTTTGCTTGGAGTTTTGTTCCAGGAACGGGTCATAATACAGTGGTAGAAACTGTGCGTGTTAACTCTTCAACCATTGAAAGAGAGCCTATCGATGCCGGTTTAGTTAATGAGACCGATTATTACCAAGATAACCTTGATTGGATTAGAGATCCTGGAGAGTTAGAAGAAGGGTTGAAACATTTCTATAACGAAACAAATATCCAACCTTTTGTCTACATCACGGACAATATCGATGGAGAGGCCAATCCTACTCCAGATGAAATCGACGCCTTCGCGAATGACTTATATGATGAGTTATTTACAGATGAAGCGCATTTGTTGTTGGTTCATTTTGAAAACTATGATTTTTATGACTATGAATATTCATATCATTTAGTGACTGGTTCTCAAGCAAAAGTATTAATGGATTCTGAAGCAGAAAATATCCTTTTTGACTACTTAGATTATTACTATCCAAAAGATATAACCGAAGAAGAGTATTTTTCTGATGCCTTTAAGGATACAGCGGATCGCATTATGACAGTGACTAAAAGTCCATGGATTCCTGCCCTTCTCGTCATAGGTGGAGCAGTTATTTTACTTGTACTTTTTAACTGGTGGAGAACGGCTCTGAACAAACCTGAAAATGAAAAACCTCAAGAGAAAAAAGAAAATAAAGAAGATTTAGATGATTTTGATTTTTAAGATTGAAAAAAACTACACCTAGTCATTTAATAGGTGTAGTTTTTTATTGGAAGTCTATAAAGAAAAACTAATGATTATATGGTAGGTATTGAGTTTATAATAATAAAACTACCCTTTTGCTTCATCTATTCAGCTGCTGTCTGCCAAGCTCGTTCTAATTTTTCTATATTTATTTTTTTCATCTGTAAAAATTCCTCAGTTACCGCATTGATTTGTTTTCGAGTTCCAGTGCTTAATAACTCAGATAAATTCATTGGAATAATTTGCCAGGAAACACCAAATTTGTCTTTTAACCATCCGCACTGTTCGGCTTCTACTGTTGCTGATAATTTATCCCAATAATAGTCGATTTCCGCTTGAGTGACACATAAGATCATAAAAGAAACACCCTCGTTAAACTGATAATCGACCTTTTGGGCATGATCTGCAGCAATCATTTCCAGTCCCATTATTTCAAATGTTGCATGTGCAATTTTTGCTTCCTCTGCGCTGGCTTGTCCGCTTTCATATTCATAGACGTCAAAAATTTTACCATTTTGTAAAACGTTAGTGTAATAGGTGATAGCGTCCCGTGCTTTTCCTGTAACTGTCCCTGAAAACAAAAGTGAAGGCGTAATTTTTTGCTGGAAACTCTTACCCTCAAAATAAATAAGCTGCCAAGATAAACCATAACGGTCCTCCACCCAACCATAGAATTCGCTAAAATCGTATTTTTTTAAGGGCATCAAGACGTGACCACCCTCTACTAACTCATCCCATAGAGATTGGATTTTTTCCTTCGTTTCCCCTTTGACCGTCAGGGAAATTGAAGAATTCATCTTAATTTCTGGCCCTCCATTAAGAGCTGCAAATGGCTGTCCTGCCAAGTTAAATTCATAGGCCTCGGTATTCTCTCCTGAAGGGGTTCCTTCTAATTCCTGTACGACGAGCATTTTTGAATCCTCAAACAATGACATATAAAATTCTACAGCTTCTTTTGCTTCTGTATCAAACCAAAAATGAGGAACAATTTTTTCCATTTTTCTCTTCCTTTCTGTTTCTTTAAATAAAACACGAAATAGAATATGTAATTACAATGGAGAAAAGGATTTCGTACATATATCAGCCTAAATAAATTTTACCATAGCTAACTTAGAAATAACAAAAAGATACTTGAAGGACTATTTTTTAGAATATTGGTAAGCATTTCTCGCAGCTCCATTTTTTAAATAGATAACCCCACAATATTCAAAGCCTAACTTTTTTACGATATGTTTCATTTGTTCATTTTTTTCATGGGTATCAATTCTAACATTCTCATATTGATTTTGAACCCATTTGATCATATATTGGCCCACACCTTTTACTTTACCATTTGCTGCAATTCGATGAATCGTAGCATAAGGCTCTTCATTTAACCAGGAACCTTCAATTTCTTTATAGGTTGGATCTGGCGATGTAAAAACAGAAAATACGCCAAGCATATGCCCTTTCTCATCTTCACAAATATAAGCTGCCTTTTTTGAAATATCACTTAAAATTAATTCTTTAGAGGGATAGCCTGCTTCCCATTGATTTAGGTTCCCACTTTCTTGTTGAACTTTACGTCCATAAGCAAAAATTTCTTGCATTTTTTTAATATCTTCTTTTTTGGCTAATCGAATATCCATGTTTATTCCCACCTTTCATAGAATTAAGTGGATTCTATTTTGTTATTGTCAAAGGAATGTCTACATTATATATATAAAGAAGTTGCCAAATCAACCGACTCAGCAACTCCTTTTTTTCGTTCTTTTTATTCGTTTGTATTCCCAAGTTCTTCTTCAACCAACCGTTTATCATACATTTTTACAAATGGATAATAAATAACGAAAGCCACTAACACATTAACCAATGCTAAAAGAATTGATCTCCAATCTCCTGCTGTCGCAATAAATGCACCTAAACCAACAGGTGCTGGCCATGGATTTTGTGCAATAATTGGATCAACTAAACCAATGTTAATCGTTACATAGGTTATAGTTGCCGTAATCATTGGCGCAATAATAAATGGTATGGCCATAATTGGGTTATAAAGTATTGGCATTCCAAAGATAACAGGCTCATTAATATTAAAGAAGCCAGGGACAAGAGAAACTTTTCCTAAAGCGCCTAGCTGTTCAGATTTTGCACGGAAAGCCATCCAAATCGTTAGACCAAGAGTTGCTCCTGATCCTCCTGAGTGAATAAAGACGTTCCAAATATCTCCAGCAAAAGGAATAACAGAGCCTTCGACGTTTGTTTGCATGTTCGCTAAAGTAATAGGCGCTACTAATGACGTAATAATGGTTCCTCCATGAATTCCTACAATCCATAATGCATGAAGTAAGAAAACAACAACCATTAAACCAGCCCAACTATTTGCAATATTTGTAACAAAACCAAATGGAATAGCTACTAATTGAAAAATGTCAGTTCCTAAAGCCACTAAAATTCCTTGTAAAACAATAACCACTAAAGCAACAAGAAATGCTGGAATCAATGCAGTAAATGCTTTAGAAACTCCTTGTGGGACAGCTTCTGGCATTTTGATTGTCCAATCTTTTTGTACACTAATTCTATAAATTTCAACAGCTAATATCGCCATTATAATTCCAGAAAATATACCAATGGTACCTAATCGAGTGACTCCATCCGCACCGATTTCCCAACCATTAATCACTTGAGAAGAATCATCCATTACATTTATCAAAGTCATGTAACCATCTTCAAAAACGATTTGAGGAATCGTCATAAAAAACGCCATAACAGATAATAGTGCACCATTTAAAGGATCTAAGTTTAATTTTTCATCCTGTATATAAGTTTTTGTATACTCATATCCAAGAATAATAACGAAAAACAAAGCTAAAATACCCATAGTTGCTTTATTGGCCAACATGTATAATTCACTAAATCTAAAAAATGTTGCATTAAAAAAACCTTCTAAAGCAGGAAAAGTCATGGGCAAAACATTTAATACTAAAAACATTGAACCCACTATAGTAAAGGGAATTGTTGCCATCCCGGTATTCATAATCGCTCTAACAAATTTCGTTTGAGAAAAACTTCCTAGAGGCCCCATAAATTTTTCTTCAAGCTTATTCATAAAATTATTTGCTTTTTCATTCATATTTTCCACTCTTTCTACCTTTTGAAATCATTACTTTTCATATTTTAAATAATATTTATCCCTATTCATCGAAACGTTTTTAATTCTTCTCAGACAAAAGACACACAATAAAATTCCCAGTAAATTAACCCCTCCTAATATAAGTCTTAAGTGAGCGTTAAACATAAAAAATGGGAAAAGCTGATTAAATATTCCTTGATGAAATAGTGAGACAAATAAACCAATCATTATTATCCGTTGTATAGAAAAATACAATTTATTTTTTGATAAAAAGAATTTATCTTGGTTACTATTTGCAAATTTTAGTTGCTCCTTATAGGCAACTCCTGAAAATATTAATAATGAGAATGGTATAATAGCTTCCCAATGTCGGCTCAAAGCAGACATTAAAAACCAATATAAATTCATAAAAAATAATCCCGCTAGATAATAACGAAGTAAAAATATCCGATTATAACGTCTGGATACTTTTTTTGTTTTTTCTTCTAGTTGCTGCTTGCTCGTTTTTTGATTCATAACTCATAGCATATGTAGGCTTTATTTAATTTTTCTTGTTTTTATATTGTGTATAAATTCTAGAAAAATACTCAGCATTTGTGAATAAATCAATCTACACATCCCCTATTTATTTCTCCCTCCTCTCTATAAAATGGACGAAGTATACTGTAACACATGTAATCGATCTCAGACAATACAAATGAAAAATTATTTTTTTATTCAATAAATAGATGAAATTGTTCATTGATTCCTTTATTCCTTATTTTATTTCTTCTATGAAAAAGAAAAAAGCCATGCATGAAAAGTCATACATGACACAAAATATTTTGTTTATTTAACTGTCTACTTGACAAGAGGCAGTTCATTAAAAGCTGATATTGTCTTTTCTCTATAAATGACAAAGTCTTTAGATTAAGTTTATTTTACTGATTTTTAATTCACTCTACTAATTCATTTTCGGAAGAAACAACATCCGCATCTTCAACTGCAAAACTCTCTTCAATCGTACTGTTGGGTAGTAATTCCTGCATTCGAGTAAGCGAATTTCCTTCACCATATCCAGCATTTGAAGAGAAAGGATGGATTATTTCCCATCAAGCAAATCACCATAATCATCCAAAAAACGGATAATTGGATTGGATAGCGTCATGGCCCATGTTTGGTAACCAAGGTAAATATGATTATACGGACTCAAATTTGGTATATCCGTGCTGATTTCTGGGAAATTATTAGTCTCTCTTTCTTCATTTGCGCGTTCAACCGTTTCCTCATAATCTTCAGGGTATGGATTGACTAAAGTTAACTCTAAAATATCTGCATTCGTTTCATTGTGAATCATTTTTACTAAATTTTCAGTATTCCCACTACGAGAAAAATAGATAATAATCGAATCTGCCTGTTCAGTTAAAATTTTCATCGGTTCTTCATCTCGATTAGTATCTTGCCCATCTGACTCTGCTCCTCTACCATATTCGTTTGTACCAACTATCTCCATTGGTGAGGATGAAACAGAATCCGTCTGTTCCATACGATTCTCTTCATTTTCACGATTCATAGTCTCTTCATCTCCATTACCAGCACATGCTGCGAGTAAAAATAATCCCGAAAAGATAAGAAGTAATTTCTTTTTCATATCCTACCTCTTTTCTTATTGGACTTGTTTGGTTGGACGGATAATAGATTCATTCCAGGTATCATGATTTTTCCCTCCACTTTTTTATAACTCTTTGTTTACGTCCTATAGATATTTCTAAAATAAACTTTAAAGAAAACGGACACCGTTTAGAAAAAAATCATTAATAGACGGGACGATCTTCCCCTTGAGTATCTGCATCCGCAATACCGATACTATCGTTATTTACAAATTCTGGATTTTCAATGATACGAACCACTACATCCGCCATGCTTTGTCGAGAACCAGAAACCCCATTATATTC
>DXAZ01000018.1 GCA_019116785.1 Candidatus Atopostipes pullistercoris | reverse complement strand
AGTGGTGGAACGTTCCTGCGCGTGGGATTCCGCGATTCCTGAGCGATGGACCGGTCCCGAGCGTGAGATTACGCAATTCCCGAGCGGTAGACGACTACCGCGCGTGGGATTTTGCATTTCCTGAGCGGTGGAACCTTCCCGCGCGTGAGATTACGCAATTCCCGAGCGGTGGACCACTCCCGCGCGTAGGATTTCCCGATTCCCAAGCGGTGGATTGTTTGTACATTCAAAAAAGACTCTAAAGCAAATTTAGAGTCTTTTTTTATAGGTTTATTGGATAGATTCTAGTGGAACAATTTTTGTTCCGTGGAATTGGTCGGTTGATAAGCTTTCGGCAAGTTGTGGCCAATTTTCATAAGTAACGCCTCCACCGACTAAAATTTCTATACGTCCAGCCGCGTGTTCTACTAATTCTTTAAGCCATGAGAGATTATCGAAGACAGTTCCTTCTAATCCTCCATGTGTCAATATTCGGGTGACTTTATTTTCAATCAGCCAATCTAACTCGGATTTTTGACGATCTTTAGGAATTTCATCAAATGCCATGTGGAAGGTGATTTCCATGTCTGCACTTAAGTTGATGAGTTCTTTGGTTTTTGAACGATCGATTAAATTATCTGGGGTTAAGCTTCCAAAGACAACGCCATGTGAATTTAAATCCTTGATAATATTTAGGTCTTTTTTCATCATTTCGTGTTCAATCGCTGAGTAAACAAAATTTCCACCACGTGGTCGCACCATGGTCATGACGGTTGCATTGTGTTTGTTGGCATAATTGACAGTCTGTTCGATTACCGCATACGAAGGGGTCGTTCCTCCTTGAGCTAAGTTATCGCATAATTCAATTCGATGTGCACCCTGCTGAATGGCAGATGGAACACGGGTAAAATTTTCTGCACAAAATTCGAGTAACATGTGATAGTCCTTTCTATTGTAAAAAGTCGATACATTTTTTAATTTCAAATTGACAATTTTTATTTTGTTGCTTACAGTTAATTAAACTATTGGAGGTTATTATGAGTAAAAAATATTATGCTGTGCGCGTAGGACAAAAACCTGGAATTTATACTACGTGGGCAGAAGCCAAAAAGCAAGTGGATGGCTATCCAAACGCGGTCTATAAATCCTTTAAAACATTAAAAGAAGCTGAACTTTTTATACAAAAGGCAGATTCTTCAATAAAAGAAAACATCCATTCTTCAAAAAAAGTCCAAACAACTCCCCCCAATCAGCAACAGCCTGACTCAAAAACCATTGAAGCTTATGTTGATGGTTCTTTTCATAAAGGAAGTAATCGTTATAGCTTTGGTGTCGCAATCATTAAAGATGGAGAAGTCCTTGAAACACTCCAACGTGCGGGAGACAATCCTAAATATCAAGAAAGTTGGCAGATTGCCGGCGAAGTATTTGGAACTTTGCATGCGATTCTTTGGGCTATCAATCATCAATATAAAAAGATTATTGTTTATTATGACTATCTTGGAATTGAAAAATGGGCCCTGGGTGAATGGCGTACAAATAAACCCGTGTCGATAGATTATGCTGAAACTTATAAAAAACTCGCTCCAAAAATCGAAGTTGAATTTGTAAAAGTCAAAGCGCATTCGGGAGTTGAGTTTAATGAATTGGCCGATCAATTAGCCAAAGATGCTTTGAAACCCGCTGCAAAATAATTGTTCTGCAAAATAAATTATTTAAAGATCCATTTCATGAATTATTTCTTGAAGTTCTTTTAGTTCTTCATTTGAAAAAGTGAGCCCTTTTCCCATTTTTTCGTGGTCTGGACTCCAATCACGTATATCAAATTTTGGTGGACGACCGTTCCAACTGATTAAGTTTAACTCCTTCGTCCATCCGCTTTGATTCGTGGATAAAACACCTAATTTTTCAATAATTTCATATTCAAAATTTGCCATATGCTCACCCCTTTTATCTATTTAATTTAATACTTACTTATTTACTTCCTCTAAAACTTCAATTAATAAATCCGGATAATCCGTCATGATGCCATCCACATTTTTATCTATTAGTTCGCGCATGGTTTCTTTATCATTGATTGTCCAGTAATAAACCGAAATATTTCTGGCTTTTGCGCTTCGTATGATATTTTGAGTCGTCAAATCAAATCCATCGCCTTCGGTAGGCAGTTGCAAAGAATCAACTTTGGAAGCGGCCAGACCATTTAAGCGAGCGACATGTTTTGTAGCAAAATCACGAACAGCTTCTTCTCCTGCTCCAATCGGAATATTTCCTTTAGAAACTTCCTCAAACCGTTCATTAATCTCATGCGTAAAACTTCCAACCATCACATTGTCTTCCATTTGATACTTTTGAATCAGACGCCACAACTCCTGAATCATTTCTTCATATCTTTCAGGCGCATTCGTATCTTTCAATTCGATTAAATGTCGCATATTAGGATATTTTTGAAAGACTTCTTCAACAGTTGGGATATAGACACCTTGATCACGAAAAACGTATTCGTCTTCTTCATCTGTAAAAGAATAGCCCGCATCTAAGTTTTGAACTTCTTCCAAGGTCAGCTCATTAACTTTTCCTGTCCCATTGGTAGTGCGATCTACCGTATCGTCATGAATGACGACTAAATGTCCATCTTTTGTCAAATGTGTATCAAATTCTAACACATCAACGCCCAAAGAAACAGCTTGATCAAAAGCCGTGAGGGTTCCTTCTGGGGCTAACCCTCGTCCTCCTCTATGCGCAATAACTAAAACTTCAGGATCATCCGCTCTATAAAACGCTCGCTCTGGTCGAGCTTTTACTGGCCATAAAAAAATAACCAACCAAGCCACTGCCACAATCGCTACGAGCACACCTAAAATTTTAAGAACCTGTTTCATTTATACGTTCCTTTCTAACTCGTATTTTGAAATAAAAAAAGAGCATTGATAAAAATATTTTCTAAGGGGATATTGAACGGCTAATTTGCAAAGTTTCATTCCAAATAATGAGTGCCTTTTATTCTCTGTTCATTCTTTTGTTTAAATGTCTCTTTGCACTTATTTTACAGTATCTTTTAATAAAATTTCATGTCTTCTACCCTCTTTTAAAGAGTAAAAATAAAACAATTATAATTAAGAGTTCACTAATCCACTATTTTTTCAGATTTAATCTCGTGTTTTTGAGGATTTTCAACGGTCACAAAGACAATCACCAAACCAACAATTGTTGTAAGGACTCCAATGAAAAGAGTTTGCGATACCCCCACATTGTCTAGTAAAATGCCTCCTAAAAAACTAGCAAATACACTGCTCAAAGCGATGGCTGTAGTTAATAATGACTGGCCTTTTACCAAATCTTCCAAGTCTACAATCAAATTAATATATTCCACTAACGCAGGATAGACCACTGAATAAGCCCCAATTTGTAAAAATTGTGCCAAATAAATTACGAATATATTCGGTGCCAGATACGTCAACAGATGCTTAATCAAGAAAAAGATAGCAGATATTTTTAACAAACGATCAATAGAGATTTTTTTGGATAATTGTTCAAAATACATCATTGCTGGCAGCTCCACAATGGCTGCAATAAACACTGCTGTCCCCATCACTCCACTGTCTCCGCCAATAGGTGAAATTACTTGAATAAAGAAATTATTAATTATAGTATGACCAAAAAATAAAAAGACCACGCCCCCCATCAACAACACCAAACGAGAATATTTCAAAAAAAACGAAAATACACTCTGCTCCACTGCCCCTTTTTTTATAAGAGGCTTTTGTTCTCCTTCGTCTTCGACAATGACTTTGTCTGCTGAAGGTAAGGAATAAGAGCGAACCGAAAACAGTAACAAAAGACTAAATATAGAGTAAAATAAAGGTAAAATATCAGGAGTGGTTGCTTTTACCACCTGACCTAAAAACAGTGTCATCATCGCATAAGCAAAAGACCCCATTCCGCGAGCTACTCCATAATTAATGTGAATCCCAAACTTTTCATAAATAAAAGCTAACGAATTAACAAAAGTTAGTAAGGCTTGGCCGATAGCTAATAATAAAGTCGTCAAAATTAAGATTGCTAAATCAATCGGCATAAAATATAAAACAATCGATCCTATGACAACCCCTAAAGACAAAATGGAAATCACATCTTGCAGTTGGACTTCTTTATTTTTATCAATATAATTCGCCAGAAGGGTTTGAATTCCAATGGTTAATAAACTCATCATCGAAAGAACTGTCCCTATTGTGGTGTTGTCAAAGCCTTTATGTAATAAATAAACAGAAACAAAAGCAATCATCGAAGCAAACATCGAAAAATAAAAAAATTGACTCATTATATACTTGATATTTAATCGTCTGGTCATGCTATTCCCTACCTTCTAATGGATTAGAAAAGTTACCCTTACGATTTATTTTACCAGAAGAACCTTTTGATTGATACGTTTTCAAAAGATATTAACCATTAAGAAAAATTTGTAATAAGAAAAGTTCTTTTTTTCTTTCTATTATACAATCTTGTCTTATAGTTTTGTCCCCTTTCAAATTTATCTTTAAATACCATAGGACAAAAACCCTAGTCGGTTAAAATAAAAAATAAAAAACTTGGACGCAAACCAAAAAAATGCCATCCAAGTTTGTGGAATTTTGTTCTTTAAATAAATTTTTAATCCATTAGAGCTCACATCTACAAAATTAAAAAAGACTTTACAATTTAATGAACTGCCCCCTGTCTACTTGACGGGAAGCAGTTCATAATCATGCCGTGTCTTTTTCATAATAAATTTTTTTAATCTTCACGATTTAAAATAAATTTCTCAATCACTTCCGCAATGGCACTTTCATTATGATTGGCTTCCGTAACGTAATCCATTTTCTCTTTTAATTCTGGCACCATATTTTGAACCCCTATTGATAAACCGGCTGTTTCAAGCATTGCCAAATCATTAAAATTATCTCCAATAGCGATAGTTTGACTGATATCTAATCCTAAATGATCCGCTAAGAAAGTAATTCCTGCGCCTTTATTTACACCTTTATCATTGAATTCAATATAGCGATTGCTGGAATATGTCACATTACTATTTTGTGTAATATCTTTTAAATCTTCTTCAATTTGATTGAGATACTCTCGGTCAGTATTCATATATAGAACTTTAGCGATTGGTTGACCTTTTAAAAAATCTAAATTTTTGTCCGTGATTTCAATCACATCCATTTTTGTTTTGAGATGTTTTCTTTCTTTTTCGACTAAATTATAGACATAAACTTCTTCTTGAGTATAAACATGAATAGCTACATCATAGTCTTGACCTCTTTTATATAACTCAGAAGCAAAATCAAACGAGATTCCTTGGAAATGAAGAAGTTGATTATCTTTATTTTCAGTCACTGCACCGCCATTAAATGAAATAACATATTCATCTTTTTTATCTTTTAAGCCTATCTCTTCAAGAGTACCTTGTACGGTAGCGTAGCCCCTTCCAGTAGCTAATACAAATTTTACCCCTTGAGCATCCGCTTTTTTAATAGCTTCAATATTTTTTTGTGATACTTTATTCTCTGAATTTAATAACGTTTCATCTAAATCACAAGCGATTAGTTTATACATAAGTCATCCTCCATATATTTATAATTCTTCTTTTATGACTGCATCTAAAATATTTTCTATAGGAGTCATATCTGATTGCTGGGCTAGTGTCAAAATGATTGCTTCTTTCTCAGGAATCACTACTAAGAATTGACCATCTGTTCCACGACCGAAAAAGATAGCATCCTTTGTTAGCCAGGTCCCGTAGCCATAGCCATACCTTCTCAATAATCGATTTGGTCTATCATTTTCTTCGGTACGAATTCTAAGGGTCAACATTTTTTCGAGCCAATCTTTAGTAAGTAATTCTTTACCTTCAATTTTTCCATCATTTAATAATAGCTCACCAAATTTCATTAAATCTTCTGGCAGTAACCATAAGCGAGTAGCTCCCGCAATATAAGGACCATATTTTTCCCATTTAAATGTTTCAATCCCTAAGGGGTTAAATAGCTCTCTACTCATGACCGACAACAAGTCTTCTTGTAGAAACTCTTCTAAAACCACACTTAATAAATAAAAACCCGCATTGGAATACAGATAATACTGACCGGGTTCATAAACAATCGGGTAATTGATTAAATAATTTATAAAGTCCTTTCCTTCCATATCTTCAATATCTTGACGCATTAATAATACATCTTCATAACCAATAGTGTGGGTTAATAGATGTTTAATCTGAATTTTTTCTAGTTTTTCAATGTTTTCCTGATTTTTAAGAACAACGGTTCCTTTGATAATCGGGTAAATATATGTTTCTTCACTAATTTTTGGGTATTTTCCTTCATCAGACCGTCGAATCAAAACTCCTAAAAAGATAGTGAGAATGGTTTTACTCAAACTACGAACATCACTCAATGATTGAGTTTTCTTAAAGGAATATAAAAATTTTTGCTCCTTTTGTTTGATCATCAAAGCATTCATCTTTAGAGCTTGTTTTTTATTATCTTCTGTTTCTTTAAATTGTTGCACAATTTCATTGAAGGTTGTCTGGTCCATTTTTAATGCTCCTTCTGGCTTGTTTCTTCTTATCTAATCGTAACATATTTACGGTTCAAGGTATATTTTAGAAGACTTTATCAAGCCTCTCATCTTTAAAAGTCCAATAAAAAACGAGCGAATTTTGAAGAACGCTCGTCTTTTATATTATTCTTTATTTAAGAAAGTTTAGCTAAAGTCTCTTTTTGTTCTGCTTTCACTTCTTCGAGTAATTTTGGATGTTCTAAAAGATCTAAAGCGACTAAAGCAATTCCTGTTGCTGCGTTCACTAGCCCTTTTTCTCCCTCTTTAGAAATTGTAGCATCTGCTAATTCTTTAGTATGAACACCAATAGGCTTTTGAACAATTTTAATATTTCCTTGAATGGTTGGACACTTATAACTCACAGCACCCACATCCGTTGAACCAGCGGCAACTTCATTTACTGGACGAATTTCTTCGACGCCCAGTGCTTGATACTTTTCAAACAAAAGATCTGCCAATTTATAGTTAATGACTGTATCTTCATAGGGGCATTCATACTCTGAAACTTCAACTCGTGTACCATTCGCTTGACTTATCCCTTTAACGATTTCGGTTGCTTTTTTGCTCACTTCTTTAGCATAACTCATTGTAGGCGCTCGAAAATAATACTCTAACGAAGCATAATCTGGGATCACATTTGCTGCTTCGCCCCCATCTTTAATGATGCCATGAATCGATGTATGTGGTTTAATATATTGTCGCAATAAATTAATCTGAACAAAACTCATCACCGCTGCATCGAGTGCAGAGATGCCTTCATAAGGTGAAGCGGCATGAGCAGTTTTACCGAAAAATTCAAATTTTAACGGCATCAAAGCACTCGAACGTGCACCTACCCCATTTTCATTTCCTGGGTGAACCATTAAAGCCACATCCACCTCATCAAATACACCCGCTTCTGCCATCGAAACTTTCCCACCAAAATTCTCCTCTGCGGGTGTTCCGACCACTAAAACTTTTCCGCCATATAAATCAATAACTTCTTTCAAAGCTTCACCAGCAGCCACTCCAATTGCAGCAATTAAATTATGCCCGCAACCATGTCCAATTTCTGGCAGAGCATCATATTCACACATAAAAGCTATCGTCGGTCCCGGTTTTTTTGTATCATATGTCCCTAGAAAACCTGTAGGAACAACATATCCAGCCTCCGTCTCAAAACCTGCTTGATTCAAATAATGAACCAACAATTTCATTGATTCAAATTCTTCATTCCCTATTTCAGGATGATCATATAAAGACTGCACAATCTCCATATATTGTCCTAAATTATTCTTCACAGAATCGATTATTGCTTGTTTAGCATCCATTTTAACCCCACACTTTCTTAATCCTTCGAATTTATTATTCCTCAATCGCATCTTTTGATAAATTAACGGCGTCTGTATGCCACTCTTCTAAATTTCCATTTTCCTTGTTTTCTTTAATGACTTTATTTGAAAGCTCGATCAACGATTGATACTCTTCCCCCTTCGGAAACGCGATGACATTAGTGCTATATAATCGTTCTGGATCCAAATCAAAGTCTTCTTGCGGCAGAATCATTAAATTAGGAAAAGTTCTAAGCATCGGTTCAGCTGAAGAAGTAGAGACAACCATCCCATCAATATCTCCTTCATTTAAAGCAGCTAAGCCAACATCTAAAGTACCGTATTGTTTAATATTTGCTTCATTTGTTAAGTTTGCCGCTAACTCAAATTGAATAGAACCCCCTTGAGCTCCTAACACCAAATCAGCATCGGCAATCTCTTCTATTGAATCATATTTTTCTGCCACATCTTTTTGCATCATAAGGCCTTGATAGCCTAAGGTGGATTCTTGTAAGTAGCCTTCTGAAAAATCCATCACTTCAGCTCGTTGTTCTGTAAAAGTAAAACCAGAAATTCCCATATCGACTGAACCGGATTGAATATTCGCAATCACTCCATTAAAATCGGTAGCTCGGATATTCAATTCAACCCCTATTTCATCGGCAATGGCTTGAGCAAGAGTAATATCGCTTCCTGCAATTTGACGATTCCCATTTTCATCCAACACATAAAATTCAAGGGGTGGATAATCTGGAGATGTACCAATCGTTAATTCTCCTGCAGCTTTAATATCCTCAAGTTTATCCCCTGATCCATTGTTTGCTTGGTCATTTTCCCCACAAGCAACCAAGGCAAAGCTGAAAAGCAAAACCATTAATGAGAGGATTGTTCGTCTGTTTTTTATTTTCATAGAAACTCTTCTCCTTCTACTTTATTTTCTATATTAATAGTCAATTTTATCTAAAAAGACTTTTGTTCGTTCGTGTTTTGGATGATTAAAAACTTCATCGGGTGTGCCTTCCTCAACAATTACTCCTTCATCAATAAAGAGAACGCGTGTGGCGACCTCCTTAGCAAAATTCATCTCGTGTGTGACAATTACGATTGTCATCTCACTTTCTACTAAATCTTGAATGACAAGGAGAACTTCTTTAACCATTTCAGGATCGAGGGCTGAAGTAGGTTCATCAAACAACATAACTTCTGGATTCATCGCTAAAGCTCGTGCAATGGCTACTCTTTGTTGTTGTCCTCCAGATAAATTATTGGGATAGGCATCAATTTTATCCGCTAATCCTACAGTTTCAAGTAATTTTTCTGCTGTTTTAATTGCTTCTTCTGATGACAGTTTATTTCTTTTAATGGGGGCTAAGATAATATTTTCTAAAACGGTTAGATGTGGAAATAAATTGAATTGTTGAAAAACCATTCCTATATTTTCACGCAGTTTATTAATTTGCGCTTCTTTTAGTGTTTTATCCGTAAATTGTTGCCCTTTAAAAGAAATATTTCCTCCAGTCGGCACTTCCATAAGGTTCATACAACGTAAAAAAGTAGATTTCCCAGAGCCTGATGGACCAATGATTGCCACAACTTCTCCTTTTTTAATTTCTGTAGAAATCCCTTTCAGCACTTCATTTTCACCATAACTTTTTTGTAAATTATGAATTTTAAGCATATGTATTTAACCTCTTTTCTAATCGTTTCATCAGATAACTAAGTGAATACGTTAAAATATAATAAATAACTCCAACTACAATTAACGGCTCAAAAATTGAATACGTAGAAGATTTGACAATGTTGCTGGTATACATGACATCAAAGACACCGACTGTTGAAACAATGGACGATTCTTTAATCATAGTAATAAACTCGTTCCCTAGTCCCGGAAGAACCGTTCGGATGGCTTGTGGAATCACCACAGAAAACATCGTCTCTCTTTGACTTAAGCCTAGAGCCCGTCCTGCTTCGATTTGTCCTTTATCTACCGCTTCAAGACCTCCCCTTAAAATTTCACTAACATAAGCGCCTGAATTAATACCCAAAGCAACGACTGCTGTAATAAATTCTCGCGAACCATACGTTCCACCTAAAAAATCCAATCCTGTAAGACTAAGGCCAATCATCGGAAAACCATATAACCATAAAAATAATTGCAAAAGCACCGGCGTTCCTCGGACAATATTCGTATATAAACTAGCGATTCCATTTAATATTTTAAAATCTGACATTCTCATTAATACGACAAAGAGCCCAATAAAAGACCCGATAAAAACTGTCGTTAATGATAAAACAATCGTAACAATGGTGCCATCTAAGAATGTAGGTATCCATTCCCACACTCGACTAAAATCAATATTTATTGAATTGCCTATAATCATTTTTTTACCCCTTTTCTTTTTTAAAAAATTTATAAATAAAAACAAAAAAAGCCTCGCCCTATATCTTTCGACATAGAGGCGAGACTTCTCCCACGGTACCACTCTAATGAATCTCCGCGCAACACCGTGTCACTTTAATGTTTGCTTTTAATTCACTCTATTTTATAACCGCTTTGACTGCGGGATTAGTGTGTATTCACTAATCTGTCTCCTAAGTGCGGTTCGATAATGACTGAACAATAGGCTTCCACTCTGTCCTATCTCGCTGTGTTCTTTCAAAATCTACTCTCTTAATCTTCGACAAAATATTAACTTGTTTGAAACTTTACCACTCATCTTTGGTTCTGTCAATTATTTTATTCATTTTATTATTTTTTTGATTATTTTTCTTTAAAATCTTATACGACGATTAAATCTCCATACATCGTATTAGCTTTTGTTTTCTAACATACACATCCCTCTTCTAATAAAAAATTCACTACGTTCACTTAAATGATTCCTTAATAAAAATTTTTTAATATTTAAAAAAATATTTTTGTAAGTATTTTCGTTTTACTCATAAAAGTAAGAAAAACTGATTTATTTACAGAATTTTTTCCTTTTCTTTATTATTATCCGTAATTGGTTTCGTTTGAGTATCAAACATAATATGTTAGAATTTTTATAGGTACTAATAAACACCCAAAGGAGGAACGTATATGGTAAATATCATTTTGGCAAGCCATGGTGAATTTGCAGAAGGTATTTTACAATCTGCGCAAATGATCTTTGGCGAACAAGAACAAATCGCAGCTGCAACACTCATGCCAAATGAGGGACCAGATGATTTAAAGGCTAAACTTGATGAAGCCGTTGAATCATTTGGACAAGATGCTGAGATATTGTTTATGGTTGATTTATGGGGAGGTACACCATTCAATCAAACCAATGTCCTCTATGACCAATTAGGTGAAAAGTCTGCGATTGTCGCTGGCTTAAATCTACCGATGTTATTAGAAGCATTAGGTGCACGAATGGGAATGGAAACCGCACGCGAAGTTGCTAGTCATATTATTTCAAAAGAAGCGACAGGCATTCGAGTAAGACCTGAAGAGTTGCAACCAGCGAAAGAAGAGATCACAGGAGTAGACAATGGGGATACAAAGGCTGTGGGATCATTAGAACCTGGTACTGTCCTTGGCGATGGGAAAATTGAGTATGTTCTTACCCGTGTGGATACTCGCCTATTACATGGACAAGTTTCAATTAACTGGAATAAAGCCACTAACCCTACACGTATAATCGTAGTAAATGACAAAATTTCCGAAGATGAAATGCGAAAAACTTTACTACAACAAGCCGCTCCACCAGGGGTTAGAACGAATACAATCCCTATTCGAAAACTTGTTGAAATTAATGATGATCCACGCTTTGGTGCTACAAGAGCTATGTTATTATTTGATAATCCTCAAGATGTTTTGGAAGCGGTTGAACAGGGTGTCGATATCCAAGAAGTTAATTTAGGATCTATGGCACACGCAACAGGGAAAAAAATGATTAATAAAGCTCTTTCAGTTGATGAAGAAGACGTTAAAACATTTAAAGCCTTAGAAGAGCACGGAGTTACATTTGATGTTCGTATTTTACCTGGGGACTCAAGAGAAAATCTCGACTCCCTCTTACGTAAAGAGAACTTAATCTAAAAGGAGGCAAACAGATGGTAGACTTAAATTTTATACAAATATTGCTTATTTTAATTGTGGCATTATTCGCTGGATTCGAAAGTGTATTAGATGTTTTTCAACTCCATCAACCCATTATTACTGGAGCGTTGATTGGAGCAATTACTGGAAACCTAACTGATGGATTAATCTTAGGTGGTTCCTTGCAGCTGATTGTATTAGGCTGGATGAATATTGGGGCGGCACAAGCACCAGATGCAGCGATTGCTGGTGTAGTATCTGCAATCTTGGTCTTGGTTAAAGGA
This sequence comes from Candidatus Atopostipes pullistercoris, assembly GCA_019116785.1. Classification (GTDB taxonomy): domain Bacteria; phylum Bacillota; class Bacilli; order Lactobacillales; family Carnobacteriaceae_A; genus Atopostipes; species Atopostipes pullistercoris. The sequence continues at coordinate 12,281 of DXAZ01000018.1, read as the reverse complement.
GCTTCAAATTCTGAAGGGATTGCAATTGCGATTCCTCTAGCAATTGCTGGACAAGTTCTTACGATTTTTGTTCGTACATTAGCAGTAGGTTTAGGACATTATGCCGATCGAAAAGCTGAAGATGGAAATATACGAGGCGTAGAAGTTGCAAACCTTACTGGTCTACTTTTACAAGGACTTCGAGTCGCTCTTCCTGCTGCGGCAGTTATTGCCGTTCCAGCTGAAACAGTAACAGCTGCTATTCAAGCGATTCCCGATTGGATAACTGGTGGGTTAGCCGTTGGTGGAGGAATGATTGTGGCTGTAGGTTATGCTATGGTTATCAACATGATGGCTTCAAAAACCACATGGCCATTTTTCTTTATTGGTTTCGCTTTGGCTGCTGTTACCGAACTTAACTTAATCGCCATGGGGATTATTGGGCTCTCATTAGCCTTTATTTATGTTCAAATCGCACCAGAATTCAATCAAGGTTCTAAAGGTGGCGGCGGTGGCGGTTCAGTAGATGATCAATTAGATGAAATTTTAGAAGATTATTAAGGAGGATAATGATGAGTGAACAAGAAGAGAAAAAAAGAGTCAGTATCTCAAAACGAGATCGTATGAATGTTTCTTGGAGATTAACCTTTGTTCAAGCTAACTGGAACTATGAACGAATGCATAATGTGGGCTTTGCTTATACACTAGCTCCTGTGATTCGAAAACTTTATTCATCCAAAGAAGATCGAAGAGACGCCTTAAAACGACATTTAGAATTTGTCAACACTCACCCCTATGTCCATGCTCCAATTGTTGGAGTGGTCCTTGCTTTAGAAGAAGAAAAAGCAAACGGCGCAGAAATAGATGATATGGCAATCCAAGGGGTCAAAGTAGGAATGATGGGACCCTTAGCTGGTGTTGGAGATCCAATCTTTTGGGGAACATTAAGACCGGTCATTGGTGCTTTTGCCGCTTCACTTGCACTAACCGGCAGTGCCCTCGGTCCGTTATTATTCTTCGTCATTTGGAACGTTATTCGTATTCTTTTCACCTGGTACACTCAAGAATTAGGATATAGATCTGGATCAGAAATTACGAAAGAACTTGGCGGAGGTATTTTAAGAAAGTTAACAACTGGGGCTTCAATTTTGGGTATGTTTGTTATGGGCGTCCTTGTTCCTAGATGGACGGAGATGAACTTCCCAGTCGTCATTTCAGAGCTTCAAAATGATGCAGATACGATTGTTGACTTTGAGGGACTCGCTGAGATGGCTAACAACAACGTTCTAACCGCAGATAAGCTGCGAGAAGTTGTTTCTCAACTAACCGGTGGCGGAAATCTTTACGAGACAACCACTCAAACATTAGGGGATATCTTTAATGAATTATTACCTGGTTTAATGCCCTTAATTTTAACTTTGGTTGCAATGTATCTCATGAAAAATAAAAATGTTAGTGCCATTACCTTAATTTTTGCTATTTTCGGTTTAGGAATCGTGATGTATGCACTAGGAATTATGGGATAAGCCGTCATGAATGACGAAAATATGTTAAATAAAAAAATTGAGTTTATGTCTCGAGCAAATTCGAAGCTCAATCCTCTGGCTCCACAATCAGGGCTTCTCATTATTGGAGACAACGGAGTGGAATTTCGTTCAGAAAAAAGCCCAGGATATGTCCAAATTCCTTGGTCTTCAATTGTACAAATTCGAGTTCAAATGTTCTTTAAAGGACGATATGTACGTGGTTTTTTCATTGAAACCGATGAAAATCAAGATTTTGAATTCATTGTAAGTAATGCAAAAGAAGTCTTACGTAAAATGAGAAACCATTTAGGGAGAGAACAATTTGTTCGAAATCCCAGTAATTTATCGCAAATCTTTCATCGCAAAAAGAACTCATAGACCCAAGATAACTTTTGCCTTTTTCTTGTAGAATATAAAAAAGCTCTAAAATTTTATGGTGTTGATGGATCAATTTCTCTCGATTCATTGACACCTTTTTTAGCTTTACTTCCCTTGGCATCTATGGATTTTGGATGCATATTAAATGGTTACATTGGAAGGCTCGTTACACTTTCTTTATTGATAAATTTTACGATTTTTAGCTACATAAAAATTCTTTAAGGAGTATTTGAGGTAATTGAAAAAAAGCTCTACCTTTTGAATCCGTAAAAGTCAATCAGCTGTACCCATCAAAAAAACTCACCCATCCAGTTGGATTGAGGTGAGCATTTTGATGGTATAATATTATATTATTTATTTTCCAATCTTAAAGGTATATTTATGCCCTTGTGATAGGCTGTGGTAAAAGCCATCCCCTTCATAAAGTTGGAAAACTTGTACTCCTTTGCGTTCACTTTCTTCTGGATAGACTTGCTCTACATAAGGATTTCCTTCTAATAGATCTTCTAGTCTTTGTTTTCCAATTTCACGAACTTTTCCAGTGATGCGAATAACTTGAACCAAATAATCTTCCTCATGAATCGCTGTAATTGCGATATTTGGATTATTCTTAATTTGTTTATAAAAGTCCGTCTTAGGATTGGTCATAAAAAAGACGCCTTCCTCGTTAGCTACGCCGATATGTATGGGTCTTGCATGGGGATGATTGTTTTCATCGACAGAAGAGATTACTGCTACTTTCATATCTTCCGCTAATATTTTCAGGATATCTTCTATTTTCATTGGTTTCACCCTTTCTTTCATGTGATTTATTTCGTTAACTTTCTTTTAGTATAACAGATTCTCTCTATAAATTAAATAATCTTCATTCGTTTTAATTTAATTTCATCTTTTTTAAGTTTCCCTTAAAAGAGTTCTCATTACTCATTCTCTTTTATTTTCATATGATTCGTCAAATCTACTTATCTCCTACCTATCCAACACCTCAAACATTTTCAGATAATATTCATTCAATTTTTGATATTTTTCAAAATGACGTTGATAGAATTGATGATGAGTTTTGGTGGGTTTGATTCTTTTTCCGATTGGAATCATTTGATTAAGGTCAGAGAAATCTTTATTTTCTCCAAGGGCATACAATCCTAAAACAGCTGCGCCTAAACAAGCATTTTCAAAAACCTCTGTGATAACAAGCTCCACACCAAATATATCGGCAATCATCTGGAGCCATGTATCTGATTTAGTAAAGCCCCCCGTCACTAAAATTTCTTTTGCATCCGCACCAATTACTTCCGCTATGGCGATATAAACGGCATATAAGTTCAGATTGATCCCTTCTAATACTGCACGCAACATATGTTCATTTTGATGATGGATATCTAAACCAAAAAAACTTCCCTTTGCATCTGATCGCCAAACAGGAGACCGTTCACCGACTAAGTAAGGATGAAAAAATAATTGATCGGCACCCAAAGGAGCAGAATCAACTTGATGCATCATTTGCTCAAAACGACTTTCTTTAGATTCTACTATCCGTTCAGAATCCTCTGTTTCTACAAAACGATGCATTGCCCAATCCATAACTACTCCTCCATTATTAACTGGGCCTCCAATAACCCAAAGATCTTCAGTTAATGCATAACAAAAGGTTCGCTCATTTTTATCTGTTAGCGGTCGATCAGTTACCGTACGAATCGCACCACTTGTCCCAATGGAGAGAGCCACTTGTCCTTGTTCTATAGCATTAACCCCTAAATTTGCTAAGCAACCATCACTAGCACCGATGACAATGGGGGTCTTTTGGTCTAACCCTGAAACTAAAGCTGCATTCTCATTCATCCCACGTAACACTTCTGTTGTTGGGACTAATTTAGGAAGTTTATTTTCAGAAATCCCCACAATTTTTAAGGCTTCTTTATCCCAAGATAAGGTATGCATGTTCCATAATCCAGTTGCATTGGCTATGGAATAGTCCGTCACATACACACCAAAGAATTGGTACAAAATAAAAGATTTCACTCCAATAAATTTATACGCTTTTTGCATCATTTCATGGGAGGTTCTTTTGAGCCAATATAACTTCACGAAAGGAGTCATCGGATGGAGAGGTGTCCCTGTATTGTGATAGAGGGAAGGACTGGCTTCATCTTTTAAATCAGCTAAATAAGGCTCTGCTTGCCGATCACCCCAAGTGAAAACAGGAGAAATCGGTTCCCCCTTGTCATCTACAGCCATTAAACTGTGCATCGCCGCGCTGAAAGAAAGGAAGGAGATTTTCCATCCATTTTTCGAACATTCAGCCGTACTCTCTCGGATAACTTGAAAAGTTTTTTCTTTCATCTCATGGGCAGATTGGGTAGCGGCACCAAAGGCATCGGTATGTAATGAATACGTTGCCGACTTTACAAAAACTTCTTTTCCAGAATAGGTATATAAAGCGGCTTTAATATTGGTTGTACCGATATCTACCCCTAACATGTATTTTTCCACGATTCCACGCTCCAGTTCCTTGTTAGGTTCTCTATTTTATTGTACCAAAAATGATGGGGAAGATTTTAGTGTTTCTTTTCCATTGCTTTTTCAATTCAAAGCAATCTGAAATAGCTTTTAAATCTTAATTGCTCGCTACCTATCCTTTATTGGTTATGCTATAATCAAAACAATAAATGAAAAAGGTCGGTCATTAATATGTTAGAACAATTACAGACAACTAAAAGAAAAATTCACTATTTAGAACAACATACTTACACAAATTCAGATTTAGGTATGAAATTTTATAATGGAGTTTATACATTTAAAGTCTGGTCACCTCTGGCTAAAAGTGTTTCTTTGAATCTTTACCGAACAGGAATTTTAAACGAAGACACACTCATTAAACGGGTACCGATGAATCATCAAGATAACGTTTGGGTTCTTTCGATTAAAGAAGATTTAGATGGGTTATTTTATACATATGAATTTAACCATGAAGGTATAATTACAGAAGCTCCTGACTTATATTCACAAGCAGTAGGTTTAAACGGAGATCGTACGGCTATTATTGATTTAGATAAAACGAATCCCAAAGATTGGGAAAAAGATCAGCACGTTATGCAAAAACATATAACAGATGCCATTATTTGGGAAGTTCATGTTGAAGATTTTTCTGGAGATGGGGCTTCAGGAATTTCCTCAGAACATCAAGGAAAATATTTAGCGTTTACTGAAGAGGATACGACATTATATCAGTCAGGAGAATTTCCTACGGGGATTAATTATTTATCTCAACTGGGAGTAAATTATGTACATCTTCTGCCCGTATTTGATTTTGATAATGATGAAGAAAGTTCGCAATACAATTGGGGATACAATCCTAAAAACTATAATGTCCCTGAAGGAAAATATGCCACTAACCCACATGATCCTAAAGTACGTATCAAAGAATTCAAACAAATGGTACAAAGTTTGCACAAGCATAACATTGGTGTTGTGTTGGATGTCGTCTACAATCATACTTATAAAACAGAAGATTCTTGGTTCCAATTCACTGTCCCTGATTATTATTATCGTCAAGATGCTGACGGCCATTTTTCAAATGGCTCCGGTGTTGGAAATGAAACAGCCAGTGAACGAACCATGATGCGCAAGTATATGATTGACTCCATTCTTTATTGGGTCGAAGAATACCATATCGATGGTTTTCGCTTTGACTTAATGGGAGTGCACGATACAGAAACGATGAATCTTATTCGGGATAATTTGGATCAACGAGGTTATGAGCATGTTATTTTATATGGAGAACCATGGGCAGGTGGACAATTAGCACTAAAAGAACCTTACAAACCTGCAGATCGTTATAACGTACATGACTTTTCAGATCGCATTGCTTTATTTAATGCTGAGTTTCGAGATTCAATAAAAGGGGATGTCTTTACCGAATACCACGGAGCTTTCTTACAAGGAGCAAATGTGGAACGAGCGAGCGATTTTTCAAATATAGATTTAATCGCTGCTATTATGGCCAATACACAAAGAGATGCAGGAGAGTATCATCTTCCTGAAAATAAAGCTTGGGCACGCACTCCTACAGAGGTATTAAATTATAGTTCCGCTCATGATAACTTATCTTTATATGATAAACTGGTTCTTTCAACAGATAGTCCCACTACTCAAATGCGACATGAAGAGATTGTTGAGATGAATAAAATCAGTGCAGCTATTTTGTTCACTTCACAAGGCGGAGTTTTCTTCCAAGCTGGAGAAGAATTTGCTCGTACGAAATATGGGAATCCAAATAGTTATAATGCTTCCCTTGCGATTAATCGTTTGGACTGGGCACGAGCAAGCGACTATCAAGATCTAATCGATTATTATAAAAATATGATTGCGATTCGGAAAGCTTATGCCCCTTTAAGAGATGCAACTAAGCAAACTGCTTCGATGATCTACTTTAAATATTTACCAGAGAATATCTTAGCTTATTCGATTCCAAATATTTTTGATAAACAGACCGCATGGAAAAACTTATTTGTTGCAGCCAACACCAGTAAGCAGCCTTATACGATTGATTTGCCTAAAGATAAAAATGAAGACATCCAAAAATGGACACTTTTAGCTAATAATAAAGAAGCATCGATTAAAGGATTAGGAAAAATTTCTGGATCATCAATCATTTTAAATCCGAGAGAAGTGTATGTTTTAGTGACAGAGAATGATTAAATTTCTCTATTCATTCCTGAGAATACGAATCATTATGCAGGAGGTATTTTTTTGATTCAAAATAAATATTATGAAATTTATTTACGCTTAAAGCAAAAAATTATGGACGGAGTCTACGAAGAAGCCGAACTTCTTCCTAGTGAAAATAAGTTAGCTAAAGAATATGAAGTTTCACGCGAAACCATTCGGAAAGCCTTAGATTATTTAAGTCAGGACGGATTAATTCAAAAGAAGCAAGGGAAAGGATCCATCGTTTTAGATCCGCAATTATTTAATTTCCCTATTTCTGGCTTAACCAGTTTTAAAGAGTTATCAGAGGCACAACAAATGAACGCTCAAACTCTTTTACTCTCTAACCAACAAGTAACAGTCGATGAAAAGCTACAAAAGAAAGTGCCTTGGCCGATTGGTTCAGACCTTATTGTTACGGAACGTATTCGAAAAATTGATAACCAAAGAGTAATCTTCGACACGGACTATTTAGACCCTAAAATAACAGGTGAAATTCCAAAAGAACGTCTAGAGGACTCATTATATGATTATTTAGAAAATGACTTGCACCTTCCCATCGCATTTGCGAATAAAGAAATTTCTGTTGAAAACGTCACTGAAAAAGACCGTACACATCTGGATTTACGAGATGAGGATAATCATCTAGTCGTCATTCGAAGTGCTGTTTATTTAGAAGATGCAAGAAACTTTCAATTTTCTGAATCGCGTCATCGAGTAGATCGCTTCCGCTTTATTGATTTTTCACGAAGAAAACACACCTTAAACGAACACGATGTCTTTAGATAGAATAGATATGGAGAGTGACCCAGATGAAAAACAAACAAAAAGTATTTTTTATACTCTTTTTTTCCATCCTTTTCTTCATCTCTGCCTGTTCTTCAAAAGAGCATACGGATCAATCCGCCCCAATGGATATGGCCAGTGAAGAATTTGTGAATGAAGATGACGCTGGGATAGAGAACACTGAAAATGCTGATTTAGACCTAGGAGATAAAATTATCAAAACAGCTTCATTGACTTACGAGACCGTTCAATTTGATGAAACTGTCAACTTTGTCCACGAGCAGATGGACGAATTCCAAGCTCAAATAGAACATTCCAGCCGAACAACAAACTCATCTTTCGGTGGAGAAGATGGTGAATCTATTCAAATGACTATTCGTCTTCCAAAAGAGCAGCTTGAACCTTTTATTGAACGCTTAAACAACTACGACCCTTTGTATGTTCAATCTCAAGAAATTGGGCGATCGGATGTCACAAAAGCTTTTCGCGATAATGAAACACGAATTAACGTGTTGAAAGAAGAAGAAGACGCTTTGAGAGATATGCTACAAGAACAAGGATCATTAGAAGAAATCTTACAAATTCGTACTCGGTTATCTGAAGTCATTTCGGAACGGGAAATTTACGAAGAGGAGAATCAAAATTATCAAGAACAAATTGAGTTTTCAACCATTTATCTGAATATCCAGCAAACTGATCGAGCGAGTGATCGGGATGTGAGTGGTTTTTGGGATCGATTGGTGAATGCTTTTGGTGACTCATTTTACCGTTTTATCCAAGTAATGCAACAACTATTCATTAACTTAGTCTACCTCCTCCCTTATCTTGTGATTCTTTTGATTGTGGGAGCTATCGCTTATTTTATTAGGCGACGGATTCGTCACTAAACTAGATGACTTAACAAATAAATAGGCTTACTTATCAGCATTAAATGGTTTGTTTGACAAGTGAGCCTATTTATTGATTATTTTATTTTCTATAAATCATTTACTTTAGGGGATTATCCATTGTTTGGATAAAACTTATGGCTTCATAAGGAGCAAGCTCTAAGTTTTCGTTATATGCCTTCTCCCCATAATTTCCTAATAAATATTTCCAATCTCCTTCTTCTACTTCTTGGGATAAATCTAGATGGATTGGTTCTCCATAGAAATTACTAAAAGTAATTATTTCTTGATTTTTGTAGCTTCGACGATAAGCCCATACTTGTTCATGCTCTAAAAACATAGGCACATAAGAACCGACTTGAATAACTTCCAGTTCCTTACGCAATTCAATCAATTTTTGGTAATATTTAAAGATTTCGCCCTCTTTTAATTCTTTTTCAACGTTAATTTCTTTATAATTTTCGGCTACCTGGATCCATGGAGTGCCTGTTGTGAAACCTGCATTCTCTTCCTCATTCCATTGCATGGGAGTCCGACTATTGTCTCGAGATTTAGCTTGAATAATTTCCAACGCTTCCTTGTGCGTTTTCCCTTTTTCTTTCAGGTTATAGTAAGCATTATGACTTTCTACATCTTGATATTGATCCATCTTTGTAAAGTATGGATCAGTCATCCCAATTTCTTCCCCTTGATAAATAAAAGGTGTTCCATGTAAAAAATGCAAAATATGACCTTGATTTGTGGCTGATTTTTCTCGATACTTTTTATCATCTCCAAAACGAGTCAACGCCCGTGGTTGGTCATGATTATTCCAGAATAATGCATTCCAGCCCCCATTTGCCCCCAATCCTAACTGCCAATCATTGATAATTTTTTTAAGTTCCAAAAAGTCAAACGGGGCTTTGGTCCATTTTTCTTTATTTGGATAGTCCACTTTTAGATGATGGAAATTAAAAACCATATTTAATTCATCATTTTCTGGTTTCGTATAACCTATACAGCTTTCAATGGTAGTTGAGCTCATTTCACCGACTGTAATAAATTCTGGGTCTTTTCCGAAACTTCGATGATTCAATTCACGTAAATAATCATGCACAATCGGCTTATCTGTATACAAAGATTTTTCTTGATCGATATCTCCTGTTGAATTGATCAGTTCTTTATCTTTTCCAATAACATTAATAACATCTAAACGAAAACCTTTAATGCCCTTATCCATCCAAAAATTCACAATATCTGCTGCTTCTTTACGGACTTTTGGATTACGCCAATTTAAATCCGCTTGTGTTGGATCATATAAACTCAAATAAAATTTTCCAGTATCACCAAACGGTTCCCAAGCCGAGCCACCAAATTTTGAAACCCAATTTGTTGGAAAGTCTTGTCCTTCTACTGGATCTCGTAAAATATAATAATCTTGATATTTTTTGTCACCGGCTAATGCTTTTTGGAACCATTCATGCTCAGTAGATGTATGATTAATGACCAAATCCATCATTATGCCAATTTCATACTCTTCTCCTACGCGGACGAGTTCTTCAAAGTCCTCCATCGTACCAAATAATGGATCAATGGCATAATAATCAGCGATATCATAACCATTATCGTTTTGTGGAGATGGATAAAAAGGGTTGATCCATACAATATCTACTCCTAATTTGCTAAGATACGGTATTTTTTCCGTAATCCCTCTCAAATCACCTACTCCATTTCCATCGGTATCATTAAACGATTTAATATAAGCTTGATAAATGACACTCCTTCGAAAATCCAACGTTATTCTCCTCATCTATTTAAAAATTATTACTTTTCATATTTATTTTTTTAAAAAAGAGTGGCTGAATGTTTCCAACCACTCAAATTTCTTTCAATTCTAAACATCACCAATCATAGGTGTGTCTTCATCTACTGCGCCTTCTGGTTGGGCAAAGATGCCTTGTTTTTCAAAAAATGCTGTTGCGATAAAGGGAACGACTATAGCAATTGCCATCGCAATCGCAAACATTAACATAGAGTCTGTTTGGATACTTAAAATTCCTGGTAAACCTCCAACACCAATTGAATTCGCTGTAACACCTGTAGCTACTGAGAACATTCCCGCAATCCCTGAACCAATCATTCCGGCAATAAATGGATATAAATATTTAATGTTGATTCCGAACATAGCGGGTTCTGTAACTCCTAGATAAGCAGAAATCATTGCTGGAAATGACACTTGTTCTTCTTTTTTATTGCCACGGTGCATCCACCAAATCGCTAAAACAGCAGATCCTTGAGCAATATTTGATAAAGCAATCATCGGCCATAAAATCGTTCCACCGTAGTCCGCTACTAACTGTAAATCTATCGCATTTGTCATATGGTGGAGTCCGGTAATGACCAACGGCCCATATAAAGCACCAAAGACAGCCCCAAACAACCAGTTAAAGGAACTGGTTAAACCTGCCATAACTCCTTGTGAAATCCATTGACCGAGTTGCCAGCCAATAGGTCCCAAAACAACGTGAGCAATAATTACTGTTGGAATTAAAGCGAATAAAGGAACAAAAATCATCGAAATAGATTCTGGTATGACTCTACGGAAAAATTTCTCTAGATAGGCTAAAACGAGTGCGGCTAATATCGCTGGGATAACTTGTGCTTGATAACCAATCATATCTATTTGGAAAAAGCCAAAATCCCATTGAGGAATATCCGCAGCTGCTGTCTCAGCGACTCCATAAGCATTTAATAGCTGTGGAGAAACCAAGGTAATCCCTAATACAATCCCTAAAATTTGAGTTGTTCCTAATTTTCTCGTTACAGACCATGTAATCCCTACAGGAAGGAAGTGGAATATCGCTTCAGCAATCAGCCATAAGAAATGATTCACCCCTGACCAAAACTGACTTACATCTACAATCGTATTATAAATAGGATCGCCTGCAGTCGTAAATTGAGGCGCTCCATCGACCACTAATTGTCCTAACGCTTGAATCTCAATACCTTCTAAAATATTACGAAAACCTAGAATTAAACCACCGACAATAATAGCTGGAATTAAGGGAGAAAAAATTTCTGCCATAACAGAAGAAGCTCTTTGGAACCAATTTTGGTGCGATTTAGCTGCTTCCTTTGCTTCATCTTTTGATACTCCCTCTACCCCCGATACTTTAGAGAACTCATTATAAAAGTCTGCTACCTGATTTCCTATAATCACCTGAAATTGTCCCGATTGAGTAAATGTACCTTTTACCGAAGGGATATCTTCGATTGCCTTAACGTTTGCTTTACTTTCATCTCTTAATACAAAACGCATACGGGTCACACAATGGGAGACTGCATCAATATTTTCAGCACCACCAATTTCTTCCAAGAGTTTTTGCGCATCTTGTGTAAAATCAGCCATTTTTGTTCCTCCTTATTTATATTCACTTGTATGCCAATAAAGAACTTGTACATACAAGTTATTTGTTAAAATAACTATAGCTGTTCTAAGAAAAATTTGCAAGCGTTTTATATTATTTTCAAAAAGTAAAAAGGAACTTGTCAAAAATAAAACAACAGCATGACTATTCTAAGGCCATTTAAGCATATTTTTATCTATTTAAAAAGTAATTCAACTTTCTAATGAAATATTCTTCTTATTTTAGTTTATAGGATCCTTTCGGCACGAAAATTAGAAAATCGTGCCGTGAGATCGATCTCATGGAATGTCATTCTAAAAATCGGGCCATGAGATTGATCTTATGGAACGTTATTCTATAAATCGTGCCGTGAGATCGATCTTGTGGAACGTTATTCGATAAATCGTGCCGTGAGATCGATCTTGTGGAACGTAAATCTTAAAATCGTGCTGAGAGACAATCTTGTGGAACGTAAATCTAAAAATCATACCATGAGATCGATCTTGTGGAACGTTATTCTATAAATAATGCCATGTGATCGATCTTATGGAACGTTATTCTATAAATCGTGCCGTGAGATCGATCTTGTGGAACGTTATTCTATAAATCGTGCCGTGAGATCGATCTTGTGG
>DXAZ01000133.1 GCA_019116785.1 Candidatus Atopostipes pullistercoris | reverse complement strand
AGTGGAGCACTCCAGCGCGTAGGATTTCACTATTTCTGAGCGGTGGAACGTTCCCGCGCGTGAGATTTTGCGATTCCTGAGCGATGGAATACTCCAGTGTGTAGGATTTCACTATTCTTGAGTGATGGAGCACTCCAGCGCGTAGGATTCGGCGATTCCCAAGCGGTGGGCCGTTCCCGCGCGTGAGATTTTGCGATTCCTGAGCGGTGGACTACTCCCGCGCGTGGAAATCTGCGTTTTCTGGGTGATGGCGCTCTCGCGCTTGTTTGAATATACAATTTTTAGACGATAGAAAGTTCCTATAATTTTCTATCGTTTTTCGTACAAGTTTTATTTTTTCCGTTCATTTCTAGTGGCTGTTCATACGAGTAAAATTACATTTAGAGGATCTCACTACGATTTACATTTATACACAGCGGAATTCTTCACCAATTTTTTTAACCAAAAAAACAAAAAACGCTCCAAAAAAAGAATCACCCTACCTAACTCGTGGACAATATGCAAAAAATTTTGTATGATTATCATGAAGATTGGAGGAGGATATTTTTATGAAATTAATAGACCGTTTAGCTTTAACCATTTTAATCCTTGCAGGGCTTCTCATAGCGCTCGCTGGATTATTTGACTTTAATGTTATTGAAATGATTTTTGGTACAGAAACAAACTTAGGCGCTCAAATCACCTATGGAGTTATTGGAGTAAGTGCCCTTTGGTGCTTGAAATACTACACCTATACCCCTGAAGGTGGATCTCGACTCAGAGGCCGCTAATAAAAAACGACTTTCTTATAAACCTATCCCAGGTTTTAGAAAGTCGATTTTTTATTGACTAGATTCCTTAAAAATTATCCGTATTTTCATCAAACACACCCGCTTTTAGCGCCCGAAGAATCGGCTCAGCCGTTCCCACATTCGTCGCCAACGGTATTTCATACACATCACACAATCGCAACAATGCCGACACATCCGGCTCATGCGGCTGAGGCGTTAATGGGTCCCGAATAAATAACACCAAATCAATCTTATGATCTGATACATAAGCCCCAATTTGTTGGTCGCCACCAAGCGGCCCCGACCGAAAACGATGCACATCCAATTTCGTTCCTTCTTCCACATGCCGCCCCGTCGTCCCTGTCGCATATAACGTATGATTTTTCAACGTGTCCTCATACTCTTTAACCAAAGCCACCAATTCAGGCTTCTTCTTATCATGGGCAATCAACGCAATATTCATCTGCACACTCTCCTTCTCTCAATTCACTTTATTTCTTTCCTCTTCGAAAATGATGACGCTTGAATTCCTACTAAGTTTAGCATACTTCGCAAAGAAATTTCTATTCATTACAAGTGAAGACAGCAAAACAGAATCTGCAAAGAATCCTCATTCATTTTTTTCTATATCCTCAAGATTTCTTCATAAACCCAGCGTATTATAAAAACAATCCCAATGAGCCAAGTCTATATCCTGCCCTTTTAATATAGGGAAAAGCCAATATTTCTTCGGAAATGTTGGCTTTTTTATTTCATTTTGTACAATTAAAGCGTACAGTATAGATAACTTTACAAATGAAGGAGAGTCTATATATGACCAAAAAAATTGCCGTGATAGGTGGTGGCGTAGTTGGTTCAACCGCTACTTTTTATTTATCTAAACACCCTGAATATGAAGTAACTCTTTTCGATGAGGCAACCGGTCAAGCAACGAGTGCTTCTGCAGGAATTATTAGTCCTTGGCTATCAAAACGCCGCAATAAAGAATGGTATCAAATGGTAAAGTTGGGAGCTGCTTTTTATCCAGACTTTTTAAAAGAAATTTTTTCAAACCAAGAAATCCCAACAGAAGTTTATCAACAAGTTGGTACCTTATTGTTCACAAAAAAAGATAAACATTTAGAAGAGCTGTTAAAAATTGGCCTTAAACGCCGAGAAGATGCACCAGAAATTGGTGAGTTAATTATTTTAAATCCCGAAGAAATACGAAATTACATTCCTATTTATTCTAAAAACAAACGTGCACTTTTTGCCTCTGGGGGAGCTCGTGTGGATGGAAAAGCACTGATTGAATCAGTTTTAGCGGCAGCAGTGAAACAAGGCGCTCAAGTTGTTACCAAAAAAGCAACACTTACTAAAATCCAAAACTCCAAACCTTTCGTTGAAACAACTTCTACAAAAGATGAATTCGACGCTGTTATTTTAGCCAACTCTGCATGGCTTCCTGAAACGTTAAAGCCTCTTGGGTATCATGTAGATATTCGTCCACAAAAAGGACAACTCGCCCAACTACAAACCGATTGGAAAACGGACAATTGGCCCGTTATTATGCCCACAGGTGAGAAGGATATTATTCCTTTTTCAAATGGAAAAATTTTAGTAGGAGCTACACACGAAGACGATATGGGATTTGACTTAACTCTTCAAAGTTCTTCATTAGAAGAAATGGTTTTAAATGCTCAGAAACAATTTTCTCAATATATTTCCACAAACGATATCATTTCTGGAAGGGTAGGCACTCGAGCATATACTTCAGATTTTGCTCCGTTTTTTGGTGAAGTGCCTGGATTTGAAAATGTATTTGCCGCTAGCGGTCTTGGTTCTACTGGTTTAACCGCTGGACCACTTCTTGGAAAAATATTGAGCGATTTAATTTTAGGAAAACAACCAGTCTTAGATCCTCGTAAGTATCCGATTCAAAAATACATCCATTAACGTTTTTATTTATAATAATTATAAATAAAACTCCTTTTATAAGTTGTTGTTGAATTTATCACGTATTTTAATTATAATTATTATAATTAAAAATATTGAGACGAGGATTGTGAATGATATGAAAAAAATAACCGAGTGGATAAAAGAAAATAATGAAATGACTTTAACGATTATTAGTGGATTAATGATTATTATAGGGTTTATTTTAAATACTCAAAATAGTGGATTAGCGATCCCTCTCTTTATTCTTGCTTTTATTTTAGGAGGTTATTATTCTTTTTTAAATGCCTATCACGATCTAGTCGATGAGAAAAAATTAAACGTGGATGTTTTAATGATTGCTGCTGCGGTTGGGGCTAGTATTATTGGTTATTGGGCGGAAGGGGCTCTTTTAATTTTCATTTTTTCTCTAGCTGAATCTTTGGAAGCTATGAGTCTTGCCAAAACGTCAGAAGCCATTACTGAATTAATGAAAGTAACACCCAATACCGCTCGAAAATATACAGAGGAAGGAACTATTTTAGAAGTAGAAACTACTGAATTGAAAGTTGGAGACCGTCTCCAAGTTCGTAAAGGGGAAGCAATACCCATCGATGGCATTTTAGAAAATACGGCTGCGGTTGTCAATGAAGCAGCGATTACTGGAGAACCTTTAGCGGTTACAAAATATCAAGGGGATGAAGTTATTGGGGGAACCATCAACGAAGAAGCTGCCTTTGATATGGTGGTCACTGTAGAAGACCAAAATACGCTCTTTTCAAAGATTATTCGAATGGTTGAAGAAGCGCAAGATTCCCCTTCAAAAACTGACTCAAAAATTCAACAAATTGAAGATACTTATGTAAAAATCGTTTTACTTTTTGTTCCTTTATTTATACTTTTAATGCCTTTAGTTTTTCATTGGACATTTGAAGAATCATTTTATCGAGGGATGGTTCTTTTAACTGTTGCTTCTCCTTGTGCCCTAGTCGCAAGTGTGGCACCTGCTAATCTTTCGGCAATTAGTCGTTCCGCAAGAAACGGTATTTTATTTAAAGGTGGCGAGGTGATGGAGCGCACCACGGATGTGAAAGCTGTTGTGTTTGATAAGACTGGAACCCTCACAAAAGGTCAACCCGAAGTGGTCGAAAGCTTTTATCACAAAGATGAAGATAAAGAATTGATTGATCAATTGGTCATTTCTGCAGAAACAAGCTCAACTCATCCTATTGCAACCGCCTTTTTAAAGGCTTACCCAGAAGTAACTCCATTGGCTATTGATGAATTAGAAGATATTACAGGAAAAGGGTTTGAATTTAAGTATGAAGGAGCGACATGGCGAATAGGAAATCGTTCTTTTGCTTTAAATGAGGACAGAAAATCAGCCATTTTAGAAGCTGAGAATGAACGCATTCTTCAAAATGAAAGCCAAGGAAAAACAGTTATTTTTGTCAGTAAAGAAGGACAATTTCAAGCTTTTTATGCACTGGCTGACCAATTAAAACCCGATGCTAAACATACGATTCAACTGCTGCATGATTTGGATGTGCAAACTGTTATGTTAACGGGAGATGAAGCGCGTACCGCTCATTATATTGCAGAAGAAATTGGCATTGATGATGTTCGCTCCAATTTATTGCCACAAGATAAAGCAAGTATTATTAAAGAACTACAAGAAACTTACGGTAGTATTGCAATGGTTGGTGATGGAATCAATGATGCTCCTGCTTTAGCGACTTCGAACGTTGGTTTTGCATTAGGGAGTGGAACAGATGTGGCGATGGAAACTGCAGATATTGTCTTAATCCAAGATGATTTAGAACAGATTCCTTTTTCCTTAGCGATTTCAAAACAAACTCGACGTCTTGTGATGCAAAATATTATTTTTTCTATTTCTGTAATTGTTCTACTTATTATATCAAACCTCCTTCAAACCATTAATCTACCTTTAGGAGTTATTGGCCATGAAGGCAGTACGATTTTAGTTATTTTAAACAGTTTACGACTCTTACGCTATCGTAAGTAATAAAATATCCGTTATAGATTCAGTGAGAATTATGACAACAGGAAAAGCGTGGAAGCTATGAATCACGGATTTGATCTTTGTCTAAAATAAAAAAAGAAAAAATGAAATAAAGTTCATTTAAATCATTCAGGAGTGGAGCCATTTTTGCTCCCTCCTGAAGATAAAAAATTCATTTTATAAAAATATTATTTACCTATTAACTAAATTAAGTTTTATACCTCTTTCTCTTCAGAATTTTCAGGTATTTCTTCTCCTTCTGGACGTTCTGGCATCTCTTCTCCTTCTGGGTGTTCTGGCATTTTACCATTATTTGGACCTTGACCTCTCATTCCACCTTGACCATATATTAGAGTGGTCATTTCAATTTCTTGAGTTTCACTTCCCATGGTTATGGTATATGTCTCATCTTTTTTTATTTCGGAAGTGCTAATTACCACTGAATTATAAGATTTACTTGGACTGTAACTTAGGATTTCAGTTCCATTACTATCGGTTAAATGGATTTCACCAGTTTGTACATTTTCTGAGGAGACCAACATTGAACCTTGCGTAGAATCTTCATCAAAGTTTTCCGCCATTCCACTCATTCCTGCTGCAACAACAACTCCTCCAGAAATAACAGCTGTTCCATCATAGTCGATAGCTCCATCGCCATTACTTTGCGGACCAGAAATATATAATTCGCCTCCGGTTACATAAAAATTCCCGTTTGAATCGATTCCGTCACCTTCTGCGTCCACATGGATTTCGCCTCCGGTTATTTTTATATAAACATCTTCATTTACAGTCTCATTTTCTGGGACTTCTGTAGTTTCTTCACTTAAATTTCCTTCAGCCGCATTAATTCCATCATCAGAAGAAACAATAGAAATCAAACCATCATTTATCTGAACCGTTTTTCCTTCAAGCCCTTCATAACTTTCAATAATATCAACCGTCCCATTCGTAATAACCAAATCAGAATCTGCATGCATCCCATCGTCTGAAGACGTGATTTCAAATGTTCCATCCGCAATATAAATATATCCTAACGAGAGATCATCCTTATTGGAAGCATGAACACCATCTTTAACTGCCATAATATTAAAGATTCCATTAGCTACCCTTACGCTATCTTTTCCTTCTAAACCATGTCCACTGACATCTATATCGTAATTTCCATTCGTTATGATTAAATTATCTTTAGAAGTAATCCCATTTCCATAGGGATTTTCAATAATAAGTGTTCCATTTCCATTTATTGTTAAATCTTTTTTTGAAAAAATAGCTGCATCAATATTATTATCATCAATAGCTACAAATTCTCCAGCAACAGAAAGTAGATTCTCAGAATCATTGGCAAGAGTAATAAAGACTTTCTCTGCTTTTTTTACATAAATAGGAGCAGTGGAAGTATTCGTTATTTCTGCATTATCTAAGACGACTTGAATTTTAGCCGATTTGTCTGCATCAATCACAACTTGCCCATTAGTTAGTGCACCTCTTAAAATATAAGTTCCTTCTTCTGTAATGGTAATCGTATCATCTATGATGGTTACATTATCCGTATTTTCTAACGTAGCATCGTCTTCTAGAGTAAGCACGGTACTGGTTTCTTCCTCGTAACCACTCTCCATATCTTGATCTGTAAACATATCTGAATATTTTTTTAAGTCTGGAGTGTTCTTGTCCATATTATCCAAAGTCGTTTGTGTATTCGTGCAAGCCGCTAATGAAAGAATACCAAACATTAAACCAATGAATAACTTTACATACTTTTGCTTATTCATATTGTCCCCCCTTATAATTCACTGACATTTTGAACTTGGCTAGACATCATAATTTCTAAATTTCCATTTCTACATCTTAAATCATCAATAAACGCCTTTTCTTCGTTTAAATCTTTCAATTCCAAATCATAAGTAACTTTAAATAAACTACCCATATTTATCGTTTTTACACTGACTCGTTCGCATTTAGAAGTATATTGGTTAAATAAATCATCAAATACTCCCGTATAGTCTAAATCTTCAGGGATCGTTAGTTTGAGGATTCTTTCTGTACTTTTCTTTTCTCCGATCTGACTAGCTGTATAAATGAAAAGAACGCCATTCACAATCCCTGTAAACAAAGCCGCATAGCCAAGATAACCAATTCCCGTGGCCAGACCTGTGCCCATCGCCAGAAAGATGGCTCCGATTTCCTTTGCGGTACCAGGTAAGGAGCGAAATTTAACCAAGCTAAACGTTCCTGCTACCGCTACCCCTACACCTAAACTTCCATTAACCATCATAATGACCATACAAACAATCGCTGGTAAAGTTGCCAGTGTGACAACAAAAATTTTTGTATAGTTTGTTTTATACGTATAAGTTAAAGCAATTATCGGCCCTAGAAAAAGAGCGGTACCTATACATAAAAGAAAACTAGAAAATGTAATCGATGAAGTCGTATTCGTCTCGAAAATTCCTGAAAATACTTTATTGGTTAGCATATTCCATACCTCCTTGATCCACTACTCTTTTTATGAATTGATTTTTGGACAACGTATTTTCATTTAAAAATGCTGGTAATTGTAGCTTCATATAAGCATTTCCATATTTTGAAAAAGAGGTTTTATAAATTTTCTTTTTACTTAAAAAAGTATATAACCACTTAGGAAGCCCCATACTTGTCTTAACTTCTAAAATACTTATTCCTTCTGGTATACTTCTTTCTCCATAGGGTGTTGAAGTTAACGTCAAATCAGAATTCCTCATTAAGATATTTTCATCAAAAGTCATTCTAAAATTTGGATCAATTCGGCTATAAAAAGCTTCACGGTCATACGATAAAAAGATAGATGGTTCAATATCTTTATAAAAATGAAGCAAGTAATCAATTTCTTTAAAAATTTGATTTTGATTAGAGGGTAGAATCCCTCGGTAAATATAATTCATCGCTTCTACTTCTTTTAAAGCGATTCTTCGTTTATAAACAATTCCTTGATATTTCTTTTTCACTTCGATAAAAACAGTACTTTCTGAATTGGTTTTACCATAACTTCTTATTCTTATTTTTTCTTTATACTCTGGTTTTGCTAGTGATTTTCTAACTAATAATTTATCTGGAGTATCCAGATAAATATTATTGATGGTACTTTTTCCATATTTGTCTGGTTCCATATAGTTCTGCATCACTTTTAGCAAAGCTGTTTTTTCTTTTTCGGTAATTAAATATTTTAATTCACGTCTTTTAAATACTTTTTGAACACTCATCATGGTATTCTCCTTTCTGAATTAATACTATTGTAAAAATCAAAACTTAAATGAACTTAAAATTAAAATTAAAAAACAAAAAAAGTGCTTATGAATAAAAATTCATCAACACTTAATCGTAATTATTTTTTAATTTTTTTATAGTTGAACAGTTAATACCATGGTTTTACCATCCGGACTTTCCGCTTTAATTTTACCTTTATGCTGCTTCACAATCGCTTGAGCAATAGATAAACCAATCCCTTGACCACCAATCTGACTATTTCTCGATTGATCCAATCTATAAAACCGCTCAAATAGCTGCTCATAATTTCCAATGGACAAATGATCTGCTTGATTTATCGTTTGAAAAATTATTCCTTTTCCTTGCTTTTTTAAAGATATAATTATTTCACTATCTTTTGGAGAGTATTTAAACGCATTATCTATTAAAATCGTAATCAGTTGAGAAAAGGATTCCTCATTTCCATAATAGGAGATAGAATCCTCTACTTCTAAATGAAGATTTTTATTTTGATTATTGCCCCATTCTTTAAACTGTTCAGCAATTTTTATAATTAAATCCGATAAAGAAAATTCTGTTTTTAAAAGTTCCATTTTTTCCTCATCCATTCGAGTTAAGGTAATCAAACTTTCCACTAATCCCGATAATCTTGTAATCTGATTCTGCGTACTTTTTGTCCACTGACTTTCCCCATACTCCATTTCCAAAACTTCTGTATTGGTATTTATAATAGCAAGAGGTGTTTTTAATTCATGACTCGCGTCTGTGATAAATTGTTTTTGTTTCTCATAGCTTTCTACAATAGGACGAATAGCTCTTTTAGAGAATAACGAAACTAAGATAAATACGGCTGATGTTCCAATCAGACAAATAAGAAGACTATTTTTCAAAAAGATATAAAACATCTCTAATTCTCTTTCAACATCCATAAATATAATTAATGAACGGTCTCCTTGATCAACAATCAAATACCGATAATGATCAATAAAATGACTAGATTTTCCTTTCTGTAAAGCTTTATTTGCATACTGAAAGGCTTCTGTCGTAGAGATTGAAGCAATTTTACCTGTATCTGTTTCTACCACGTTTCTATTATTATCTAGCCTTACAGTAAAAAAACGTGTCGAAAAAGGCGCTTCTGGAGATATTTTGGGTGGTAATTGATATTCTTTTGAAGGCTCTTCTTTCATTGGAAAATGCCCATCATTTTCAGCAAGAAGCACTAGAAGTTCGTCCGAATGATTTAGAATTTGCGTGTAGTTGATTAGATTACTAAAAAGAGCAATCGTAAAGACCACAATAGATACCGCACCTACTGAAACTAGGATAAATTTACGACGTAATTTTTCTGCCATTATATTTCCTCCAACGAGTAGCCAATATTTCTCCTTGCTTTGATTTGAACATTTGCGTCTAGTTGATTCAATTTTTTTCGAAGGTTAGAAATATATACCCATACAACATTTATTTCAGCTTCACTATCAAATCCCCAAATTTTTTCCATAAACTGATTGCTTGATATGATATGTTCTGGATGAATCATTAACATTTCTAGCATTTGGAATTCTTTATTCGCTAAATGCAAGACATCCTTTTCTGACTTCAGTTCAAAGCTTGATCGATCTAAAGTTATGTTTCCAAACGAAAGAATAGAATCAGTCATCTCACTTTTTCTTCTTGTCATGGAACGTATTCGAGCCATTAATTCTTTTGTAGCAAAAGGTTTAGTCAAATAATCATCCGCTCCATAATCTAATCCTAATACTTTATCATCGATTTCAGATTTTGCAGTTAGCATAATTACAGGGACTTGATTTCCATTACTACGAATCTGTTTAAGAACAGATAAACCATCAACTTTTGGTAGCATAATATCTAAAATAACTCCATCATATTCAATCGCTTCTAAATAATCGAGTGCTTCTGCTCCATCGTAAACAGCATCTACCGAATAATTGTTATGTTTTAATATAGCAACTAGTCCATCAGATAGTTCAACTTCATCTTCACATAATAATAAACGCATTTACCCATTCTCCCTTCTCATAATATTGGTAAGCTTATCTGGTCAACCTTAAACCAAGTTAAAAATTTTCATTTCTAAATGAAATAAGCTTTAGCCTGCAAATTCTAATCATTAGCCAGATAGAATGCCTTTATAACCATTCACGATTAAAGGTGATCCTAACATTAAATGTTTTTCAATTTTATCTTATAAGGTAAAGTTTTTATCTTCTTAACTCATCTCAAATGCACCCGTATATAACTGATAATATTCACCTTTTTGATTCATTAAATCGTCATGATCTCCTCTTTCGATAATTCTACCTTGATCCATGACCATTATAGCGTCTGAGTTACGAATGGTAGAAAGTCGGTGAGCAATCACAAATACGGTTCGACCTTCCATCAGTGCATCCATTCCACTTTGTACAATCGCTTCTGTTCTGGTATCAATACTTGAAGTGGCTTCATCTAAAATTAATACAGGAGGATTGGCTACTGCTGCTCGCGCAATAGCTAATAATTGACGTTGCCCTTGGGAAAGCGAGCCACCATCTCCTGAGAGTTCTGTATCATATCCTTTAGGTAGTTGGCGGATAAAGAAATCTGCATTTGCTAATTTAGCAGCTTCTTCTACCTCTTCATCTGTAGCATCTAATCTGCCATAGCGAATATTTTCTTTAATTGTCCCAGAGAATAAGTGTGTATCTTGTAAAACAATGCCTAGCGATTTTCTTAAATCACTTTTTTTAATGTCTTGAATATCAATTCCATCATAGGTAATGGTGCCTTTTTGAATATCGTAAAAACGATTAATTAAATTCGTAATGGTTGTTTTTCCTGCACCTGTTGCACCAACAAAGGCAATCTTCTGTCCAGGTTTGGCGAATAAATTGATATTGTGGAGAACTGTTTTATTCTCATTGTACCCGAACGTAACCTCTTTAAAGCGCACATCGCCTGTTAATCCTATATAGTTAACCTCATTATCTAAAGTTTTCTTCCAAGCCCAATGTCCTGTTCTTTCATCTACTTCTTCAATAACGCCCTCTTCATTTTTCTTCATATTCACCAACTCAATTGTCCCATTATCTTGTTCTGGTTTTTCATCTAATAATTGGAAAATTCGTTGAGCTCCTGCTAGTGAAAGAACAATGGCATTGAATTGTTGTGAAATCTGAGAAACAGGCATCGTAATGCTCTTGGTGAACTGTACAAAGGAAGCAATACTTCCAATCGTTAAAGCTGTAACTCCAGTGATAGAAAAAATGGTTCCAACGACTGCTGTTAATAAATAAGTAAAGTTCCCAATATTTCCCATAATAGGCATTAATATATTCGCATAAGTATTTGCTTTTGTCGCATTTTCTCTCAAATCTTCATTCAATTCATCAAAATCAATAATCGCTTCTTCTTCATGATTAAATACTTTTACAACTTTTTGGCCTTCAATCATTTCTTCTATATAACCATTTAAGGCACCTAATGCCGATTGCTGGATAAAGAAATAACGTCCACTTCTTTTTCCTAAAAAACGAATAACAAAAATCATAATCCCAACCATAAACAAAACAAATAAAGTCATGGGAACATTGATAATAAACATCGCAATAAAAATTGATAAAATCATAATAGAAGACGAGAAGGTTTGCGGAATTGACTGACTAATCATTTGTCGCAGCGTATCTGTATCATTTGTATAATGACTCATGATATCTCCCGTCGCATTACTATCAAAATAACGGATGGGCAATGTCTCCATATGTTCAAACATTTCGTCCCGAATATCTTTTAAAATTCCTTGTGCGACTGTTACCATCGTTCGATTATAAATATACGTGAATAATGCACCCGTTAAATATAAAGCGGCCATCATACCAATCACTCGAGCTAAGTTCGTAAAATCAGGATTTTCTTGCAGCACTAAAGGTGCAATATAATCATCAATTAATACTTTCGTAAAACTAATGCCTATTGCATTCGTACCCGCACTAATTATTATACTAATTACAACAAGAATAAGACGTAATTTGTATTCTTCTGTTGCATAAGAAAAGATTCTTTTTAATATTTTAAAAGGTTTTTCTACTGGTTGTGTTAAGGCTTTATTCTTCAATGATTGTCCCTCCTTTTACTTGCGAGTTATATACTTCATTATAGATTTCATTATTTTCTAACAACTCTTCATGTGTGCCTATCCCGTCAATTTTTCCTTCATTCAATACAATAATACGATCTGAATCTTGAATAGAAGAGATGCGTTGAGAAACAATTATTTTTGTAGTATTTGGAATCTCTTCAGAAAATGAACGTCGAATATAGGCATCTGTTTTTGTGTCCACTGCACTGGTTGAATCATCTAAAATTAAAATTTTGGGTTTCTTTAATAAAGCTCTTGCAATCGTTAGTCTTTGCTTTTGACCACCGGATACATTTGTTCCTCCTTGATCAAGTTGTGTTTCATAGCCTTCTGGGAAGGCTTGAACAAAATCATCCGCTTGTGCAAGTTTCGCAACCCGTTTTATTTCTTCATCTGACGCATTTTTATCGCCCCAACGTAAATTTTCGCTAATCGTACCAGAGAATAAAGTGTTTTTTTGTAAAACCATTGCAATTTGATCACGCAGGGTGACTAAATCATATTCTTTTACATTACGACCTGAAACATACACTTCTCCTTCAGTAACATCATATAATCTTGGAATTAATTGAATCAACGAACTTTTTCCACTGCCAGTTCCACCAATAATTCCAATGGTTTCACCCGATTGAATTTTTAAATTGATGTCTCTTAAATCGGCCTCTTCCGATAACGCATTATATTTGAATTGAACATTTTTAAATTCAATATCTCCTGTTTCGATTGTTGTCACTGCATTTTTGGGATTTGTCAGAGTGGCTTGCTCATTAAGAACTTCAGCAACCCTTTCCACTGAAGCTTCTGAAATAACAATCATGACAAAAATCATAGAGACCATCATCAAGCTACTTAAAATTTGCATCATATAAGTAATAAAACTAGTCAGCTCACCAGTCGTCATACTCCCACCAACAACTTGTTTCGCTCCTACCCAATAAACGACTAATAAAGTAGAATAAATCGCAATTTGCATAATCGGTGAATTTAGAGCAATAATTTTTTCAGCTTTCATAAATAATTGTTTGATGTCTTCAGAGTCATTTTTAAATCCTTCAATTTCTTTTTCTTCTCGAACAAAGGATTTTACTACACGAACGCCATTAATATTTTCTTGGACGGTTCTATTCAAGCGATCGTATTTTTTAAAGACCTCAATAAAATAAGGATGAACTTTATAAATAAGCGCAATTAATACAAAACCTAAAATTGGAATGACGATTAAGATATTTAATGCCAACTTTAAGTTTGTATAACCAGCCATAATAAAAGCAAAAATAATCATAAATGGTGCCCGAATAATTGTCTTCAAAATCATCTGAAAAGCCATCTGAATATTTGTAATATCTGTTGTCAGCCGAGTAATTAAGCTCGAAGCAGAATATTTATCAATATTATCGAAGGCAAAGGTCTGAATATTTTTATAAATATCTTGTCGTAAATTTGCGGAAAAACCAACCGCAGCTTCTGACGAGAATTTACCACCTAAGACTCCAAAAAGCATAGATAAACAAGCAATCACAAACATTAATGAGCCTATTTCCAAAACATATTGTATATCTTTTGTTAACAATCCTTTATCTAATATTTTAGCCATTAAAAAAGGAATAAAAATTTCCATTGAGACTTCTAATGCCAAAAAAAGCATGGTTAAAAAAGAGGGTTTTTTATATTGACGCAAGGATTTTACGATCGTTCTATACATATATTGCTTTCTCTCCTTCTAACTTTTCACATATTCTTTCTCCAGAAGATGATATATTCTGTGGATTGTTTTTATTGTGACGCGCACATCTTCTTCTGGTACATCTTTTAACAATTCACTATTTTTTTTATGAAAATCATAAATATCTTTTTCAAACAACGCCAAGCCTTTGTCGGTTAAAAGAATATTCACTACTCGTTTATCTTCACTGTTTTCTTCTTTTTTTAAGTAGCCTTTTTCTTCTAATGTCGTAATATTTCGAGTAACGCTAGGAAGTGTGACATTAATTCTTTCAGCAACATCACTTACACGCACCTCATCTAACTCAAGCGATAAATCATAACAAACCTTTATAATATAAATATGTCGTTTTCGTAATCCAGAAGGTGGATCTGGTAGAAATTGTGTAGTACGTTTTGCACGCATACATGCAAAAATATATTCTTCTGACAATTCTGGGGTCATTTTTATCTCCTTTCAAAAATTCACTTAATATACTTACCTAATATAATTACTTAGAGTAACTATATTAACAAAAAAAAGAACCTATAGATAGAAAAATCTATTGATTCTTTAATATAGACTATATTTTTTAAGCAAACTCGCTTCTTTTCGCTAATTCTTTTTTATATAACTGCATCAGATTCTCTTTATACTCCGCGTATTCTTTATTAAAAAACAAACCAATAAAGCCATTTAGAAATTTATTATTATGTACTTTCTCTGCTTGTTTTATTCTTTTTTGTAAATCTTCATCTGAAAGTTTAGGAACCCGCTTTCTCTCCATTTTTAAAGAATATTTTAACGAACGATTCATACGTCCACGCATTATCATAAATACACCCATTATAATGAATGCAATAAGTAAGATAAATAAAATATTTTCAAACATAATACCCACTCCTTTTAATAACAATAGCAGAATTTTATTTTTGGGTAAAATATTTTATTTTAGAATTTTAAAAAGTTGCTTTTCTAGGATGTACTTCAAAAAAGTTGGAATTTTTAATTTGTTTTCTAAATCCAGTCAGGCTTGGACGCGGAATTGGTTCTCTGTGTCCGCGCCCCCCTTACCTTGGACGCCTACAAGAGTTTTCGCGTCCAAGACACCTCTTTTATCCCCATCAATCGTCTTTTTCTTTATTTTTAAGCAGGTTTAAAATTTTAACTTTTCTAGACATAAATAAAAGAGGATACAACCATTCGTATCCTCTCCTTAACGTTTATTTTTCTAGTTTTTGATCGAAATTATTTAAATTAGCATCCGTATAAGTGATATAAACCGTAAGATTGGCTTTTTGACCAAGCTCTTCATGGTTAACTAAACCGGTAGCAACAGCTTCGCTAATTTTGGAATCTGTGATTAAATAAATAATTTCTTGTTCCTCTGGTATTTCAACATTCACTAGTGGTAGTTTTGTCTGATGATCTTCAAAATAACCACGTCCATGAAAAATGGTTGCTCCACTGGCACCAAAATTTCTGGCAACTTCTACAATTTGATCACCAAAGCCACGATCCGCAATGGCTATGAGGCAGTGTTGTAATGTAGAAGGTTTATAAATTTCTTCTTCCTCAATTGGACTTGGTGCAGGTTCCACTGGAGTAGATTTTTTCCTATATTTAAAGATTAAACCAAGAACCATCAAGGAAAATACAGGAGCCATGGCAACCATCGCAATCACTCCAAAACCGTCTACTAAAACATCCGCTGTTTCAATACTGGTGGCAGCACCTTGCGCGAAAGCTAAAACAAAAGTAGCCGTCATCGGACCTGAAGCCACCCCACCTGCATCGTAAGCAATTCCTACAAAAATAGGATCTGAGAAGAAAGATAAAATAACAGCAATCGCAAAACCAGGTAATAAAAAGTACCATAACTTCACATCTGGGCTAACAATTCGTAACATCGAAATGGCAATCGCAGTACCTACTCCTAAAGATAACGTTAAACGAATAATCGGAATAGGAATCGAGCCCCCCGATACCTCCTCGATTTGTTCACCAAGGACATGCACAGCAGGTTCCACTAAAACAATAATTAAACCTAGCAAGAAACCAATAAACACAAGAAGTTTTGTATTCTTGGCCGCAATTTCCATTCCTAAAATACGCCCCATATCCATGAAACCAGAATTTACTGCGGTTAAAAATACAATC
Organism: Candidatus Atopostipes pullistercoris; assembly: GCA_019116785.1. Taxonomy (GTDB): domain Bacteria; phylum Bacillota; class Bacilli; order Lactobacillales; family Carnobacteriaceae_A; genus Atopostipes; species Atopostipes pullistercoris. The sequence continues at coordinate 11,100 of DXAZ01000133.1, read as the reverse complement.
AAGCCTAATAAAGTTAACCCTAGACCGATTAATATGTTTCTGATTTCTTCTTTATCCAGCTTAAACTTTATCGCATTAAAGACAAAAAACAACACGGTGATTGGAATAAGTGCCGTGATTGACTCTAAAATAACCGGTGGTAAGGCGGTTAGAATGGGACTTAAGATTCCTTCTGAGAAAACATATTCTTCAGCAACACCTTGAATGTTTCTTTGTCCAGATAATATAGACATCAACATTACCGCTAAAATAGGACCTGCACTCATAATTCCTACTAACCCAAAAGAGTTTTCTTCTGCATCTTGTCCACCTTTAAAAGTGGATAATCCATTAGATAAGGCAAGAACAAAAGGCGTAGTGAGCGCACCCGTTGTCGCTCCTGAAGCATCAAATGAAATGGCTAGAAACTCTTCAGAGACAATTAATCCTAAAACTAAGATTACTCCGTAAACAATTGCCATAAAAAGATTCATTTTCATTCCACGCAACAATCGTAATACTCCTAAAGAAATCATGATTCCAACCCCTAAAGAAACCATATAAACAATCATACTTGAACTTAAACTTTGATTGGAAGCATCTTGTATTTGATTACCTAAAATTAATAAATCCGGCTCTGCAACAGTAATTAGAAAACCTAATAAAAAACTTAAGAATAAAAGCTTTATTAAACTTTTTGACGAGCCGACTTCTTCGGCCATATATCCTCCTATGGGCTCCATGGCGGTATCTACTCCCCATAAGAACAAAGTCAAGCCCACTAATAAAATTACACTACCAATTAAAAATCGAATAGTAATATCATTGGGGACAGAAACTGTAGTCAAAGCGATCAACAGGACAAAAAACACAACGGGAAATAATGTTTTAGAAACTTCTTTCATTTTATCCATAAAAAGAGTCATCAATTGCGACCTCCTTTTATTTTTGAAATTTTCTCATCGATTCTATCTTCAAATATTCCACTTGTTGCGACAACTGGTAGAGTAAAGACAACACCATCTGTTTCACTATTTATCATTTCTTCAATGGAATTTTTAACTTCATCTTTTTTATCTTTTTGCACAACAATTAAAACGGTGTCCTTTTGGGGTTCCACTTGGATAGGGAAATAATAATCCTGTGGCACACCTGCTCCACGTCCGTGAATCATCGTGCCCCCTCTGGCTTTTGCTTTTCGAGCCGCTTTAATGATTTCTCGACCTTTTCCTTTTTCTACGATAGTCATGATTAAACTAGAGGAAAAATCTTCCTCTTCTAAACTAAAACTTGTGGACTCTTTTGTCCATCGTTTAAAAGGAATAGAGAAAGCAATTCCTTTATTTCTCTGGTCAAATTTTAATTTTTTTGATATTTCCTTATGAAGCAATTGGTCTTGTTCTTTAGTCACAGGAAGCATCACAATTTCTTTTTGTGTTTGGTTTAAGCCTAAAGGTTCCAAAACTTTCGAACGAACTGTTCCTTCGCCTAACAGAACGGTTCCTTCTTCTATCCCTACGGATCGGGCATATTTTATGACGACCTCTGCTTTTCCTCGATTAACTATTGCTAAATACATTCTACTCATAAAGTTATCCTTTCATTTCTATTATGTCATTATCTTATTAACCTTCTTTACCTTAAAGTTACTTTAACCTTAAATATTATATCATACGCATTTTTTTAATTTTAAAAGAACCATGAATATTCTGTCACAATTTGTTCATTTTTATTTGAATTTTCTAATCTTTTCTAAGCTATGAGATTCTATAAAGAGCATTCAAAAATTGATTTAGAGTCTATTAGAAGTGTGGAAGATGACGCAAGAAAAAATACAATCACAAGAATAAAGAGTTGATCTTTTAAAGTTGTAATTGTATTTTTAAATGTTATTGAAGAATAAATGATTTTTAAGGCTTAAAAATATTAGCTCCATATAAGTATTACATATTTTGAAATATAAATCTAGGAAAAATCATTTCGAAATCGTAATATTCACTTATTTTTGCTTTATCTTGAAATGAATGTTTATCTATTTATATATAATGTCCTCTAATCTTTCATTGACCATTTTTTTAATTTTTTTAATTTTTTTAATTTCAATGCTTTTTCAACAGTTAAACTCTATTTTAAAAATAGTTGTAACTCTTCATTTAATATAAAAAAGCGTTCGATTCGTTTATAACCAACGAATTGAACGCTTTGTTTTTAAACGGATGAGACTTCAAACTCTGAGAGGCGATGGAAAATTTTAATAAAAGAAGCCAATATCAGCTACTGTTATTTTACCAAAGCTTTCTTGTAATTCTGATTTTTCCATACCCTTTTTATAAAAACCGAAAGTAATGGTTTCATCTGCTTGAAGATATATCCCTAAAGCGACGCCTTTTTCTGCCGATATACCTGAAGGAACATCAATCGCATACACTCGAGATGATTTTACTCCATTGATTTTTTTAATGATTTCTAAAGGAGCACCACTGATTTTTCGACTTAAACCAATCCCAAAAAGAGCATCCACAAAAACAGTAAACTCTTTGAAGTTAACATGATCTATTTGGGAAACAAAGTTTGTACCATAATTTTTGGCTATTTTACTTTGAAGACTATTTTGACTAGTGCGTTGTTTTGGGTCCCCAGCTTCTAGAATGGTTACCTTATAACCTTCATTGTGTAAAATTCTTCCCACAGCCAGTCCGTCTCCTCCATTATTGCCATCACCACAAACAACTAAAATAGAATCAGATTTTGTAATGGTCTGTTTCATTTGAGTTACAACCGCTCGGGCAGCACACTCCATTAAAACGATAGCTGGAACACCTTTATTCTCGATGATTTCTTGTTCGTAAGCAAACATTTCAGAAGCTTTTAAATATTTCATCTCTATCCTCTTTTCTTTTAGTATACTCTAGCTCAAAAAGCATAAAGTTTCTAATCATTTTCATAGATGATTAAAAACCATCCATGTGATCAAAGGACATGTTGGATGAAAAACTAAAGTTCAATCATCTTTTATTTGCTTTCTTTAACTTAATCTTATTCTGTAACCACACGTTTCACTGCCACATTAGTTAAAGGAACCAGTTCAATCCAATTCAATCTTAAGGCTAAATAAGTTAAAAATACAGTTAATCCTTCTGAGACAGGGAATACAAGCCAAATAGCATTGGGACCGAAAAGAGTGGGTAAAAACCAGAGTAAGGGAATAAACAAAATTAAGCTCCGACTGAAGACAATCAGCGTGGCAATACGAATATTTCTAATGGACTGGTAATATTCTATAAAAACCATATTCATCCCTAAAAACAAATATCCTGAAAAAAAGTAGGCAATGCCTTTTTTTGTATAGGCAATAATTTCAGGATCATTCATTCCAAATAATTGAATAATGAACCCATTTCCAAAAACACCAAATAAAAATGAAAAAGTACCAATAATTAGCGCAGTTATTAGGGCAATTTTAATAAATTTTTTCATCCGATCATAAAGTAATGCGCCATAATGATAGCTCGTAATTGGTTGTAAGGCTGCCCCTATCCCAGTAAACATCATTAAAAAAACAGTGTACATATTATTTACAACCGCATAAGCGATAATCCCTTTTTCACCTACAAAATGACTAAAGGCTATATTAAAGGCGATTACCATCACGGCTGCTGCTCCTTGGACAATAAAACTAGGAAAGCCAATAGAAAATATTTGCCCTAAAAGTGAAAAATCAATTTTTGAGTGAACGAATTTCATTTGATTTTGTTTTGTTACAAAATGAGTAAGTAAAATCAATAAGCCCAATGAAGTTCCAATCGCTGTAGCATAAGCGGCACCTTTTACGCCCCATTTGAAAACAAAGATAAATAAATAGTCTAAAACAATATTCGAAACAGACGCTACAATTAATCCCGTCATCGCAAGGGTGGGATTCCCATCATTTCGAATAAAAACACTTAAGACATTTTGAAAAACAAAGACCAAGCCAAATAAAAGAATCACATGAAGGTAATCATCAACATATGAAATAATTGAATCATTGGCGCCAAACAAATAAGCAATGGGTTGTTCAAACAATAAACAAAATAAAATAAATAGGCCAGTTGTTATAAACGCTAATAGAATAGAATGAGTAAATATTTTTTGTACTTTTTGTTGTTGTTTTTGACCATGAGCGATTGAATATAATGTAGCCCCTCCCATACCTATCCATAAAGAAATAGAAGTGATCAGCGAATAGATTGGCACAGCGATATTCACGCCAGCTAATCCTTGTTCTCCCACACCATGACTGACAAATAAACCGTCTATTAAAATATTAACGGCCATTAGCATATTGCCCAGTAAAGAAGGAATTAAATATTTCATAAACAATTTTTTAGGTTCTGTTTGTTGCATCGTTGAGTAACTATTTTCCATTAAAATACCACCTATTAATTTTTTCTTTCTATGGTATGATAATAAAGTATATGGTTACCGTATAGTCAAGAAGGAAGAGAAAATAATGAAAACAAATCAAAAACTTTTCACATCTGGAGAATTTGCTTTTTTGTGTGGTGTGAAAAAGCAAACCCTTTTCCATTATGACGATATTGGCCTTTTAACCCCTGAGTATAAAAATAATAAAGGATATCGTTATTATTCTGTTCAACAAGCTGAAATTTTTAGTGTTATTGAAATGTTAAAAGAAATCGGAATGTCTTTAACCGAGATTAAAGAATTTTTCCATTCTCAAACATTGGAACAAACCATCACTTTGTTGACGGAAAAAGAAAAAGTCATGGACCAGAAGATCAAGAAAATGCAACATACGCAACAAATGATTAAAAACAAAAAACAACATATCAAAGAAGCATTAGATTTGAATTATGATTGTTTGACAATTGAACAAAAGGCGCCAGAATATTATATCCGTAGTGAAAATATTTTAGACTGCTCTGACAAAGAATTTACAAAAACAATTATGCAATTTATTAAATATACCAAACAAAAACATTTAGATACTGGCTACCCTATTGGCGGCATAATTCAACAAGAACAAATAGAAAATGGAGATTATTTAAAATATGCTTATACCTATATACGAGTGGATAAATCTGCTGTAAAAGATCCTTTTATAAGAGAAGCCGGCAAGTATGTTACGGGTTATCATAAAGGCCGTTATGTAACTATAAATGAAACCTACAATAAAATTAAAAATTATTTAAATGAAGTAAATTATCACATTTCGGGAGATAGCTTCGAAGAATATATTATTGACGGAGCAAGTACAAGTGAAGAAAATAATTACGTTACAAAAATAATGATAAAAGTAGAAGAGAAATAAACAGAAAAAGACTACAGATAAATCATTAAGTCCAAAATGAGTTCACAAACAAAAAAACGTCTTATAAACCCTTTTATGTAAAGGTTTATAAGACGTTTTGTAACTATTCCCACTCTACGGTTGCAGGTGGCTTGCTGGTGATGTCGTACACGACGCGGTTAATCCCGTCCACTTCATTTGTAATTCGTTTAGAAATTTTATCCAATAAATCTAATGGGATTCTTGCCCAATCAGCGGTTACTCCGTCAACTGAATGGATGGCACGAATTCCAATCGTATAATCGTAAGTTCGTTTATCATCTGTTACACCCACTGTTTTAAAGCCAGGTAATACCGTAAAGTATTGCCAGATATCTCGTTCTAGACCGGCATTCTTAATTTCTTCTCGTAAAATGGCATCACTTTCACGAACGACGTCTAATTTTTCGCGTGTAATTTCACCTAAAACACGTACCCCTAGTCCTGGACCTGGGAATGGTTGACGCCATACTAAATCTGCTGGCATACCTAATTCTTCGCCTAAGGCTCGAACTTCATCTTTAAATAACGTATTCATTGGTTCAATTAATTCAAATTCTAAATCTTCTGGAAGTCCACCTACATTATGGTGTGATTTAATGGTTTCAGCCGTTTCAGTTCCACTTTCAATAATATCGGTATATAAAGTGCCTTGAGCTAAAAACTCTACGCCATCTAATTTACGAGCTTCTTCACTGAATACTTCAATAAATTCGTTCCCGATAATTTTTCGTTTCTCTTCTGGATCACTCACACCTTCTAATTTTGAAAGGTAAAGGTCTTGAGCTTCAACGTGCACAATATTTAATCCAAATTTACCAGATAAATTTTCCATAACTTGTTTAGCTTCGTTTTTACGAAGTAAGCCATGATCCACAAAGATACAAACCAGTTGATCGCCAATGGCTTTGTTTAATAATACACCTGTGACAGAAGAATCTACCCCACCGGATAAACCAAGTAAGACTTTTTTATTGCCAACTTGTTTTCGAATTTTCTCAACTTCTAAATCAATAAATTGTCCCATATCCCAGTCTCCAGCAAATCCACAAATATCTTTTACGAAATTTTCGATCAGCTGTTTACCCTTTTTCGTTTGACTGGTTTCTGGATGGAATTGAACACCATAAAAGTTTTTCTCTTTATTGAAAATAACGGCATTTTCATCATGATCCGCACGAGCGAGAACCTCGAAACCTTCGGGTAAATCAACAATTTGGTCGTTGACACTTTGCCAAACTTCTTCTTTTGCATTTAAGCCTTTAAATAATGCATTCTCAGTCTCTAAGAGATTCAATGTTGCAACTTCGGTCCTGCTATGTTCAACTTCTTTTATAGTTCCACCTAGTTGGTCGACCATTAACTGTGCGCCATAATCAATCGCTAAAATAGGCAAGCCCAGTTCATAAATGGCAGAATCTACTTTAAAAGCATCTGCCTGTAAAACACGTCTTGGTCCACCGGTAAAAATAAGTCCTTGAACGTTATTTTCCTTTAGAGTTTCCATTGAAACATTATAAGGAAACAATTCAGAATATACGCCTAGTTCACGAACTCTTCGTGCAATGACCTGATTAAACTGACTCCCAAAATCGATGACAGCTAGTGTAGGTACATTTTTTGTGACTAATTCTTTCATTTTTTAAACCCTCCAGTTTATTGAGTGACTCAATTTTTTAGTGTTTGCGAAGTAAGATTTGATCGATGTAATGATCAGTTGTCTTATGTATTATAGCATCTGCTCGAAAGCGTGTGGGTAAAATATAATCAACTAAATTTTTTAAGTTTACTTCTTTCCATACACTTTGTGCAAAGTCAAAAGCTTCTACCCGATCAATGTCAGCGAATCGATTGTAATAATTCATTGGGTCTTTAAAAGCTGTATCAATTAAAATTCCAAATCGCTGTAAATACCATTTTTCAATATTTTCCGGTTCAGCATCTACATAGAAGCTAAAATCAAAAAAATCACTCGCATAAATTTTTTCATTAGCAGGTAACTGCAAAGTATTGATTCCTTCAACAATCAAAATATCGGGTTGATCAATCACTTGAAATTGTCCAGGTAAAATATCATAAATACTGTGCGAATATTTTGGAACTTGCACGTTGGCTTTCCCGCTTTTAACATCTCCCATAAAAGTAATCAATCGATGCATATCATAACTTTCAGGAAATCCTTTTCGATTCATGATTCCTTTTTCTTCCAGAATTTCATTTGGATACAAAAATCCATCCGTTGTCATTAACTCAACCTGCTGCCCTTTGTAGTATTGAGCAAGGATTGATTGAAGTAACCGGGCTAATGTACTTTTTCCAACAGCTACACTCCCAGCAATGCCAATAATATAAGGCGCTCTTTTTTGTGGGGTATTTAATAATTTTCTTAATTGTTCTTGCTCTTTATTATAACTTTTTATAAATACATCCAGAACCGATGCAAGAGGTACATAGATTTCACGCACATCTTTAAGCGAAACGTTATCATTTAAGGCACTCAACGCTTCTAATTCTTCATCGGTCATTGAGAAGTTTTCAGCGGTATTTAAAGATTTCCAATCTTCTCGATCGAATATATAAAAAGTATTCGATTTTTGCATTGTTTTCCTCCCGTCCCCCTGTTAATCGCTATTATAGTGTAACAAAAAAAAGCTAAAAATGAATATCTAGAAACCAATTTTCTTTAATTTCTTAAAACATTTTTAAGGTTCAAATGATAACATGTTACAGTACGTGAGTATTATACTATAATAGAAATGATGAAGTTTAATTTTTTTCATTTTTTAAACAGGAGGTAAATATGAAGGTTCTATCAAATACAGCATCTGGATATGCTCATGGAAAAATAATCTTAATTGGTGAACACGCTGTAGTGCATAATGAACCAGCAATTGCTATTCCTTTTACTTCGGCAAATGTACAAGTAACTATTGAACATACCTTAGGCGAAAGTACAATGGATAGTATTTATCATACGGGAAAATTAGCCGATGCTCCAAAAACTTTAAATAATTTAATAAAAACTCTAAAAGCTGTTTGTCTTCATTTTGGTACCACTCCGGACAATATGGATATTAAAATTAACAGCAATATTCCTGCAGAACGTGGTATGGGATCTAGTGCGGCCGTAGCGACTGCTTTAGTTCGAGCCTTATTTAATTATTTCGATGCAGAATTAACCGATGAATTATTAAATGATTTTGTATCCATTTCAGAAATGATTGCGCATGGAAATCCAAGTGGTCTTGATGCAAAAGTCGTTCGCTCTGAAGAATCGGTCTATTTTGTCAAAAATCAAGGGGCTGAGTTTTTCAAGGTTGAGTTACCAGGCTATTTGATTGTTGCCGACACAGGCCAACATGGAGAAACTGGCGAAGCTGTTATGGATGTAGGCCGGTTAGTTGCAGATGTCAAAACGCAAGCCAAAACAATGATTTCAGAACTTGGAGGATTAACGACTCAAGCTCGAAAGATGATTGAAAACAGAGATATAAACGGCTTAGGAGAGATTCTTACTGAAGCTCAGCTTCGTTTAGAAAAACTTACGGTAAGTAATGAAACCCTTAATTTATTTGTAAATACCGCCAATCGCCATGGCGCTTTAGGGGCCAAACTTACCGGTGGTGGACGCGGAGGATGTATGATTGCTCTTGCAGATTTACCAAAAACCGCTGAAAATATTGCCCAAGCCTTACTCGACGCGGGAGCTGTTGATGTATGGATTCATTCGCTAGGAGATTAAATGTATGATTAAACAATCAAAATGGGTACGTGCCCACACAAATATCGCCTTTATCAAGTACTGGGGCAAAGAAGATGAAACGCTCATTCTTCCTAAAAATAACTCCCTTTCTCTTACATTAGATGCTTTTTATACGGATACACAAGTGTGTTTTGACAAGAAGCTAAACAAAGATATTTTGTTTATTGATGGTGAAGAACAAGATAAAAAAGCTTTAAAAAAAGCCCAAGTGATTTTAGATTTAGTACGCAAAGAAGCTGGTATACATGAATTCGCAAGAATTGATTCTAAAAATCACGTCCCTACTGCCGCAGGACTTGCTTCTTCTGCTTCAGGCTTAGCTGCGTTAGCGGGGGCGGCAAGTTTAGCAGCCGGTTTAAACCTAACTAAAGAAGAGCTTTCTCGATTGGCGCGTCGTGGATCTGGTTCTGCCTCACGAAGTATTTATGGTGGCTTTGCGGAATGGCAAAAGGGCTCTTCAGATATTGATTCTTTCGCCATCCCTATTGATGAAGCCGATTGGGATATTGGCATGATCTTCATCATTGTCGATGATGGAAGAAAAGAAGTGTCAAGTACGGAAGGCATGCGTCGAGTCGTTGAGACTTCTCCTTATTATGATGGGTGGATTTCTTCTACAAAAGAGGATTTAATCGACATGAAATCTGCGATAAAAATGCAAGATATTGTAAAAGTTGGTGAAATTGCTGAGCGAAGTGCATTGAAGATGCATGCTTTGAATTTAAGTGCGAATCCGCCTTTTAATTATTGGTCACCGGAGAGTATTGAAGCGATGCGAATGGTCTCAGAACTTCGAAAGCAAGGGTATCCTGTTTACCTGACTATGGATGCCGGTCCGAATGTGAAGCTGATTTGTAAAGCCTCACAAATGGAAGAGTTGATGGAAAAGTTATTACAAACTTTTCATAAAGAGCAATTAGTGATGGCCAAACCCGGACCAGGGATACAAATTTTAGAAGATTGAGCGTTTGATAAGGAGAATTTAGAGTGAATAAGGTCCAAATAAGAGTGCCAGGGAAATTATATATTGCGGGAGAATATGCCGTAGTCGAACCTGGTTATTCAGCAATCGTGACAACGGTAGATTTATTTCTGCACTTAAATATAACAAGAAGCACTGAAAAATATGGAAGTATCTTTTCAAAAAACTTTACAAAAAAACCTCTTTCTTGGCATCGAGTGAATCATCAAGTTCAACTAGATCATCCCAATCCAGACATGAATTATATTTTAGCTGCTATACATACTGTCGAAAATTATGTGCAGTCGCTTGAAATTCCTTTACGCTATTATCATATTGAACTAACCAGCGAATTAGATAGCCCAACCGGGAAAAAATTCGGCTTAGGCTCTTCAGGTGCCGTAACCGTTGGGCTTGTAAGAGGACTCCTGCGATTTTATGGACTAGAAGCGCCTGATTTACTCGTATATAAATTAAGCGTTTTGGCCCAATTACAATTAGGAGTAAATAGTTCCTTTGGTGACTTAGCCGCTATCACGTATACAGGGTGGATTAAATATACCAGCTTTGATCGAACTGCTGTCTTATCCTTGCTTCGCAAAATGACAAAAAAAGAAGTTGTTGAATCAGATTGGCCTGATTTAAATATTGAACGATTAAATATAGCAAGCGACGTACAGTTTTTAATCGGCTGGACAGGCTCTCCGGCTTCCAGTGATAACCTAGTGGGAAATGTTCAAAAACAAAAACAACAAAGTAAAAAGCAATATCAATATTTTTTAGATGAAAGTCAGGGAAGTGTAGAACTTCTAAGCGAGGCATTGACAACGAATAATGCTCAAAAGATAAAAAAAGCCATTAAGAGAAATAGACAAGCGCTCTTACAAATGGGCCAGCAAACAAACGTCTTGATTGAAACACCCCAACTGACAAAGTTATGCGACATGGCTATAGAACATGGAGGAGTTGCAAAGACTTCTGGAGCTGGTGGTGGCGATTCTGGGATTGCTTTTGTATTTGAAGACAAGAGTGCACTAGAAATTATTAAAAATTGGAAAAATATCG
>DXAZ01000132.1 GCA_019116785.1 Candidatus Atopostipes pullistercoris | reverse complement strand
GTTACCAAGCAGGCGAGATAGCTGTTGAAATTCTAAAAGGAAATACTAAGCCAGCAACGACTCCTTATCAAAATGCAGAAGAACTTATTTTAGTCGTAAATGAAGAAGTTGCAGAAGCACTCGAAATTGATCCTAGCTCGATTAAAATACCGAAATAATAAGAACGTTCGCTTAAAAAATTAATTTTATAAAAACAAGATAAACAGTAGGTGTGTTTTTGTAAAAGTAAATTTCCATTTTTTCTTAAATTAAAGGTCTTGACAGCGCTCAATAATTAGCTTAAGATGAGTTCATTATTAAAAAGGAGTGGAAAATATGAAAAATACAAATCAAGCATTTCATTTTGTAGGAACATTTTTCCACTACTATTATGGCTATTATAGATAATGTTTGTATACATGACTTCATGGATACAAACGTTACTCAACTTGTTTGTATCTATGATGGCTATAAAGAAATACATAGTCACGTAGATAAAATAATCTACAGTGGCTAATAAGACCAATTATAAACTCTTACACACCTACTGAGATTATTCTATCTATGTAGGTGTTTTTTTATTTTCAAAATAATAGAAAAAAGAGGGGAAAAAAATGGGAAAAAGAGATAATACATGGCTCAATAGGTTAGGAAAGTTCGGATTAATATGGATTGTTTTAATATTAGGGGCATGTGGAAAAAGTGAGCATGCGGATTCTGCAAGTGGAGAAAGCATTCAAGAAATTGGTATTCTTTTATCCGCCGAACATAGTGCCCTTACTTCCGCACAAAAAGGTTTTATTGAGGAATTAGAGAGGAATGATTTTGTAGACGGAGAAAATGTAGCAATTAATGTTTTAAATGCTCAAGGTTCTTCTGGTAATTTACATGATATGGCACAACAATTAGCAGATGAGAGTGATTTACTATTAGGAATTTCTACTTCAGCGGCACAAGCATTAGCTTCTGTTACAGATGACATTCCTATTTTATTCACTGCCACAACAGACCCAAAAGGTGCAGGTCTTATTGAGTCTGTAGATGCTCCTGGGGGTAATATTACAGGAACGAGTGATATGGTTCCTTTTGAAGAACAGATTGAACTTTTAATTTCTATTATTCCAGAGTCAGAAAAAATTGGTATTATTTTCAATTCAAGTGAGCCTAATTCACAAGTACAAGCGGATTTAGCTGCGGAAGCAATTGAAATGAGTAATCGAGAAGCGGTAATTATGACTGTCACTAACACAAATGATGTTCAACAAGTTGCTGAAAGGTTGTTAAGTGAAGTGGATGCTCTTTATATACCAACGGATAACACATTATCTAGTGCTGCAACCACTGTGGGCGAACTAGCCATTGAACATCAAATACCGATTGTTGCAGGATCAATTGATCATACAGCAGATGGAGGACTTGCTACTTACGGAATTGATTACTATTCTCTCGGACAACAAACCGGAAAGATGGCAATAGATATTTTAAAAAATGAAACATTGCCAATGGATATTCCAGTAGAAACAGCCGAAGAACTTGAGCTATTTGTCAATGAAGAGATGGCTGAATCATTAGGTATTGATCCAAAAACCATCCAAATAGAAGAATAAAGTATTAAAAGAATTGAGGAAAAATAATGGATTTAATATTATCAAGTATTTCACAAGGGTTATTATGGTCAATCCTAGCGATGGGTGTTTATTTAACTTATCGTATTTTAGATGTGGCAGATTTAACAGTTGAAGGAAGTTTTCCTTTAGGGGCTGCTGTCGCAAGTGCTATGATAGTAGCTGATATTCCAGCCTGGAAAGCAACGCTTATGGCTTTTGTTGCAGGCAGTCTAGCCGGTTTGGTTACTGGTTTTTTACATGCAAAACTAAAGATACCAGCTTTGTTAGCAGGGATTGTGACAATGACCGGTCTATATTCAATTAATTTAAGAATTTTGGGGCAAGCAAACTTAACATTATTGAATTCTGAAACGCTCGTAGATAAAATTCAAGCATTCGGTGTCGATAAAACCACAGCCGTTTTAATTATGGGAAGTATTGCGATTTTGATTGTTATTATATTACTACATTTGTTTTTTAATACTGAAATTGGGGTAGCTATTCGTGCAACTGGAGATAATTTAGAAATGTCAGAAGCTAATGGAATAAATGTAAACTTAACTAAAATTCTTGGTTTTATGATTGGGAATGGACTTATCGCTTTATCAGGAGCTTTATTAGCACAAAATAACGGATATGCAGATGTTAATATGGGAATTGGAGCAATTGTTATTGGTTTAGCCTCTGTTATTATTGGGGAAACTTTTTTTTCGAATCTAACCTTTGCGAAAAGATTAATAACGCTTGTTATTGGTTCTATAATATATCGTTTATTAATATTAGCGGCATTAGAAACTCAAATTAATCCTCAAGATTTGAAATTAATTTCAGCAGTTTTTCTTGCAATAGCGTTAGCTTTGCCGACTGCAAGAAATCAATGGAATTATAAACGAATGAAAAGAAGAAACAAGGAAGGGGAGCTTAATAATGACCGAAGTATTAAAAATTGAACACTTACATAAGACTTTTGAGGCAGGAACTTTGAATGAGAACCATGTATTAAAAGGAATCAATTTAAATGTAGAAAAAGATGACTTTATTTCTATTATTGGGGGAAATGGTGCTGGAAAATCTACCTTTTTAAATAGTGTTGCCGGTTCATTTCCGATTGATTACGGGAGAATTATTTTAGAAAATAAAGACATTACAGAATTACCTGCGAATAAACGAGCAAAATATATTAGTCGAGTTTTTCAAGATACAAAAATGGGAACCGCTAGTCGTTTGACTATCGAAGAAAACCTTTCAGTTGCGATGAGACGAGGGCAAAAGAGAGGATTAAGCCGAGGAATTAAAGAAAAAGATCGTATCTTTTTTAAAAACGAATTAAAAAAACTTCAATTGGGTCTAGAGGATCGTTTAAAAATGGAAGTAGGTTTACTCTCTGGTGGACAACGACAAGCATTAACTTTATTAATGGCTACTCTTGTGACACCAAAACTTCTCTTACTAGATGAACATACCGCAGCACTCGATCCAAAAACTAGTCAGATGGTGACTGAGCTAACAGATCAATTAGTATTAGAAAAAAAGATTCCAACTTTAATGATTACGCATAATATGCAACATGCTATTGATCAGGGAAATCGATTAATTATGCTACATGATGGAAATATTGTAGTAGATATCAAAGAAGAAGAAAAACGAAATTTAACAGTTATGGAACTTATCGATTTATTCCAAATGAAAAGTGGCTCAAATTTAGTAGATGATTCGTTGATCTTAGGATAGATGAATCTATAAAAAAACATGCGAGAATATATTTTTGCATGTTTTTTTGTGATTGTTTTTATAATCGTAAAACAATAAAAAACCTGTATTTATAGGATGTGTTTTTATAGAATAAAAAAAACAGTTTGATTTTGCGAATGATTGTGATATTATTAACTTGAAATCATTAAAATAATAAAATAAAAATGGAGTGGTTCATATGAAAAAGAAAATTTTAATGGGATTATTATCCTCGACGTTATTACTTACAGCATGTGGAAATACCGAGGAATCTCCTGAAGAAAACAATCCTGCAGAAGATCCAACAGAGGATGTAACCGATGAGGATACTGGAGCAGAGGAAACAAACGATTCTAGTGAAGAAGTTGATGAAGCTGAGGAATCATCCGCTGCAACAATTAAAACATTATATACAGCACCTCATGGAGATAAAGCCTTCGCTGCAACTTTTGTTGTAATGGATGGGGATACAATAGCTAATGTTGTTATTGATGAATATCAATTCACGGATAGTGAAGAAGTTACTGGAGTACCTAATTCAGACGCTCAATTTGGCGAAGGTTCTGCTGAAGGAATGACATTAATCAGTAAATTAGAAAATGATGATTTCTACTCTGAAAATATGGAACAAGCGGGCTCAACAGTTTCTTACGGTGATAACTTAGCAGCTATTGAAGATTTTGCAAAAGGAAAAACAATTGCTGAAATTGAAGAAACTATTGATGAATTAGATGGTTTAGGAGAAGATGATGATGTAGCAGACGTTGTATCTGGAGCAACACTAGTAGATACTAGTGGTTATTTACAATCTATTGTAGATACTACAAATGATGGGATTGAATTTATAGGGGCAGAAGAGGCTGATCTCACAAATGCTGAATTAAGTTACTCTCTTCAAGCGCCTCATGGTGATCAATCCTTTGGAGTTGTTTCTGTATTACATGAGGGAGATACTGTCTTAGCTGCTTACGTAGATGAATTCCAATTTGTAGATCCAGCCGATTTTGATGGAGTCCCTAATAGTGATGCAGGTTTTGGTGAAAATTATAATGAAGATGTCGTTCTTGCATCAAAAATGCAAAATGATGAAGCTTATTCTGCAATGATGACTGAATTTGCAGAGGCCACAAATACTTATGCAGAAAATATGCAAGCCATTATTGATTTTGCTGTCGGTTCTTCTGTAGAAGATATTGAAGCAACCATTGCTGAATTAGATGGTTTAGGAGAAGATGATGATATAACTGATGTAGTCAGTGGGGCTACTTTTGCTGATACAGATGGTTATTTACAAGCTATTGTGAATACAATCAAAGAATAGTATTTATTATCTAACAAATAAGTTATAAAACTTCTTATTAAAATAGTCTTCAAATATTTAGAGTAAAATGTCTATTCTAAAATTTGAAGGCTATTTATATTTGAGTGAATTAAATTTGGTTAATTATTAAAGATAAGAACTTTGGTTTGCTACATTTACGAAATTCTTATAAAATATATTTTACAAAAGAATTTAAAAGGGGCGTATATAGTTGATTGATATACACACGCATTTGATTCCGAACGTTGATGATGGAGCAGACTCAATAAAAGAGACCCTTCGACTTGCGCGAGCAGCAGTGGAGGAAGGAATAACGCATGTTGTTTTAACACCACATCACAATCGATATTGGGTAACTAACGAAAAAGATAAAGTACTACAGCTTACAAAAAAAGTAGAACAAGCGATCCAAGAAGCAAACATCCCATTAACTGTTTCGCCTAGTCAAGAAATTCGAATGAATGAAGAATTTTCAGAAGAATTATTCGCGGGAAATTATTTACCTTTAGATAAAAGTGGACAATATTACCTGGTTGAATTTTCTTGGAGTGATTTTCCTTCATTTGCTCGTTCATATTTACAAGAAATGTTAGATGCGGGAATCGTGCCAGTTATTGCACATCCGGAACGGCAACGTCCTTTTCTAGACGATCCTAATCTTTTAAAAGAACTGATTGAAATGGGTTGTATTTCTCAAGTCACAGCTTCTTCAATTGTAGGTGATTATACAGAAGAAATACGGCAAGCCGCTCATTACATGATGAAAGAAAACTTAATTCATGTCATTGCCTCAGATGCTCATGATACGATTGAACGTCCGTTTAATCTGATTGAAGCACAAAATATATTAGAAGCTGAATATGGAGTCGAATATAAAGATTATCTTGTAAATAATGCAAAAAATATTTTTAACGGTCAAAAGGTTAAAAATTTTGAAAGATAAATGATTGTTCTTATTATTCATTTATTATAGTGGGTCAATATTTGATGTATAATAATCTAAGTTTAAAAAACTTACTAAATAGAACGGAGATACATATTGATGTTTAATAAAGAAGAAACAGTTTCATTTTTAGTTGACTTATTATCTATTAATAGTCCTACAGGTTATACAAAAAAGGCTATTCATTTTTTAGAAAATTCCATTGAAACAATGGGATATGAAACAGAAAAAACACCTAAAGGGAATTTAATTGTTCGAGTAGATGGGCAAGACGCATCTAAAACTCGTGGACTTAGTGCTCATGTTGATACATTAGGTTTAATGGTTCGTTCCATTAATAGCGATGGCACTTTAGCTCTAACTACATTAGGTGGTCCTTTAACTCCAACATTGGATGGAGAGTATTGTGAGGTTATTACTCGTGACGAAAGAACTTATACTGGAACTATTTTATCAAAATCTCCTTCAATCCATGTTTATAAAGATGCCTCAACCAAAGAACGAGATATTGATAATTTAGTAGTCAAACTTGATGAATCTGTGACAGATAAAGAAGACGTAGAAAAACTTGGAATTTTAAATGGTGATATCGTTGCATATGATCCAAAAGTTGTTGTTACAGATTCTGGATTTATCAAGTCAAGATTTCTAGATGATAAAGCGTCAGTAGCTATTTTGGTAAATATACTTAAAATGCTCAAAGAAGAAGCTATTGTTCCTAAGACAAACTTAACGTTTATTTTTTCAACCTATGAAGAAGTAGGGCATGGAGCTTCATGGATTCCAGAAGAAATTACTGAACTTTTAGCTGTTGATATGGGAGCAATTGGTCTTGACTTAGATTGTACAGAATTTGATGTCTCCATTTGTGCGAAAGATTCATCTGGTCCATATGATTATGATTTAACTACTGAATTAATAAATCACGCCAAAAAACAAAAATTAGACTTTGCTGTCGATATTTATCCAATGTATGGTAGTGATGCATCCGCAGCTTTACGTGGTGGTGCAAATATTAAAGCGGCTTTAATTGGTCCAGGAGTATCAAGTAGTCATGGGATGGAACGGACTCATGTAAAAGCATTAGAAAATACGTTTAAATTAATTTCTGAATATATTAAAGATTGATCACTAAATAAAAAGATAGTTTGCTGATTTATAATTAAACAAAATATAAATCAGCAAACTATTTTAATTTATGGTGTATGCCATTCGGCCAATCTTTCAAATAAAATAGCATTACTATCTTCAAACGCTTCATTGTTCGTATTTTCATTCCCCCCAAAAGCTATTAAGGCATCAGGAGTTCCCATATAGCGGTTCATTATAAATAAATGCCCTGCTTCTGGATAGAGATGAACTTCCATTTGATCATTATATTCTTTAATAACATTTGTCATAGATTCAGCGGGCCACATTAAATCATCCCCACCAACAAAAATTAAACCTTCACCTGCAAAGTTCTCAACTTTTATTCGTGCAGCCTCTAAATCAGTTTCGGATGAACCATCTAGAACTGCTTCATAGACTGGATTGTATTTAACAGGGTAGTAAAGAATAAATCCGCCTATCATTTTGACTGTTTCCCATAAATTTCCATTTCGACTACTCAAGTATGGAAGTGGTTGTTCCTTGTATATCCATGAACTTTGATCTGTATTTCTCTGATCTAAAGAAAAGAAACTATATGCAGAAGGAGCATATAAAATGATATTGTCAATTTCATCATAATTGGACGCTAAATTTAAGGTTAATTCAGCACCCTTTGATGCACCGAGAACTGTAATCGGTCCATTCGATTGACTATTTTCCAAATGATAAGCTAGAAAATCGTCAAATAATTCTAAAGGAACTTCAATTAATTCATCGGGTAGTTTTCCAGGACCGAAGAAAAATAAACTGTAAACTTCATAACCTTCTTCAGCCAACATTTTTGCTAAATCATAATTACTTGAACCGTCTGAGCCACCAAAAGTAACAATAACTCCTTCTGTTGATATATTATCAGGAACTAAATGAAATCCATTAAGAAGGTCTTCTTCAATGATTTCTACGTCAACTCCATCAATGTCTGTATCATATAAAGAAAAATCGGTTGGATCATCATAGATACTTTCTTCTTCAGGGAGCATATAATCTTGGTAACGATAAAAATTTATCCAACGTATCGCAAAAATACTAATAAAAATTAAAATAAAGATGAAGAAAATTCGGAGTAAAATTTTGAGTACTCTCTTCATTTGAATGCCTCCTCTCTCGTTATGGCTATATTTTATACTGAATTATACAAATTAAGTATACAAAGAATGCAAGGATCATGAAAAGGATAAGAACTTGTGTATAAAAGAAGCAAGTAAATCCTAATAAATAATTAGGATCTCAAATGTAAAAGATATAATATTTCATTAATAACAGATAATATATGAAATTATATCTATTTATGATATAATACATTCGATCGTAAGCGTTTTAATTTGTTATATATAATTGATAAGGAGGATTGTTGTTCAAAGAATAATAGAATAGGGGATATATTCGAAAATTATAAAGAAAAGAGGAATTACAAATGGCGAAAAGAACAAACGAAGATTTATTAAGTGATATTTTACAAAATGTAGGTGGAATAGATAATATTCGCTCTGCAACAAATTGTATGACACGTATGCGTATTCGCTTAAAAGACGACAGTAAAATAAATCAAAAAGAACTTGAGAATGTTGAAGGAGTAATGGGCGTTGTAGAGGCAGAAACACTGCAAATTGTTGTAGGCCCAGGTACAGCAAGAAAATTAACGGAAATGTTAGTCACTGAATATAAAATCCCTGAAGATTCTGAAAAACCATCAGAAGTAGAAGATTGGCGTGAAACCAAACAAGATATAAAAGATCGTCAAAGTAAAGGTAGAGGAAAAAAAGCACTAGAAACTATAGCAAATATTTTTATTCCTATGATTCCTGCTATTATCGCTGCTGGTCTTTTCCAAGGTTTTAGTAGCTTAATTGGAACAATGCTTGGGGAAGGGACTATAGATGGTGCCTTCTGGGAAGTTGTACAAACTTTCTTTGCTCTAATTGGAAATAGTTTTTTAGGTTATTTTGCAGTCTTTACTGGGGTAAATGCGGCTAAAGAATTTAAAGCAACTGAAGCCTTAGGTGGTATGATTGGAGCAATGTCTATTGCTGCACCATTAATCGATTTATCTACACAATTTGGTCTTTATGATGCCGATGAACCTCTCAATTCCATATTGACAACGGGTAAAGGAGGAATTATTGGAGTAATTATTGGTGTTTGGATATTAGCTCAAATTGAAAAGTTCGTTCGCAAACGTGTACCTGACGTTTTAGATATTATGCTTTCACCAGTGATTACCTTACTTATTGCTGGATTAATTATGGTATTTATAGTTATGCCAGTTTCAGGAGTATTATCTGATTGGCTTGTTTCTTTCTTAAGTATTTTTATTGGTTCTGAAAACACAATTGTCAGTATATTATCTGGTTATATCTTAGCAGCCGTCTTTTTACCAATGGTTCTATTAGGATTGCATCATGGATTGATTCCAATCTATGCGATTCAATTAGAAACATTAGGAGGAGTTAGTTTATTCCCTGTTCTTGCTATGGCCGGAGCTGGGCAAGTTGGTGCCGCAATTGCGATTTATATGATCGCAAATAAAGCAAATGATGAACGGATGAAAGGAGTTATCGCTGGTGGTTTACCTGCAGGGATTTTAGGAATCGGAGAGCCACTTATTTATGGAGTGACCCTTCCAATGGGTAAACCATTCATTACAGCTGGATTAGGCGCTGGTTTTGGTGGAGCTTACGTGATGATGATGGGAGTTACTGCAAGTGCTTGGGGACCTTCCGGATGGGTAGCCCTTCCGCTTATGCAAGGAACAAGTTCGATGTTGCATTTTGGAATTGGTTTACTTATTTCATATTTAGCAGGTTTCATCATTACTCGATTAGTTATTAGACAAGAAGATTTAACGAATATTTAAAATCATTAAATTAATATTTTTTTAAAAAGCTCAAGAATAAATTTTTCTTGAGCTTTTTTATAATTTTCAATAAAAGATTCAAACCAAAGAGTATAGATTGTAATAAAAGCCAAAATATGAATGCTTTGCTTTTTAATAATCGTTAATATATAATTATATTTGAAAAAACGAGAGGAGGTATGATATGGATTTTGGAAATTTAATCAAATCAAAACGAAAAGAACTAGGCTTAACTCAGATTGAACTTTCTGAAGGAATATGTACTCAAGCTTTAATTAGCCGAATTGAAAAAGGAGACATCATCCCTCAAGATTCTATACTACAACAACTAGGCACTCGTTTACAACTTGATGATAAAGAATTAAATTCTCTAGCCTATAAAACAAAATATGATAATGAAATGATTGAAGTGAAAAAAGAAATAAGAAGGGCACTAACTAGAAGAGATTATGAGTATATTGAAAAAATACTAGAACAAAATAAACTTCTTATTAATAATATAAATAATGAAAATGATCAAGCTTTTTTCACTTGGGTGGATGCTTCATTGCAAGATAAACTATATCATCAAAAAGATAATGCGTTAAAAATATTGAAAAAAATTCCGCTTTTTAATTTAGATAATGAACTAGCCATTGAGATTCTAAATGCAATTGGTGTTATTTATTATCAATGGGATGAATTTAAAGAAGCATTAAATGTTTTTCAACATGCTGTTAACATGATTGAAAAAGATATTGATTATATGGTTCAAACAAAAATATTGTTTAACTACGCTTTAACTTTAGAAGAATTTGATGAAGATAAAAAAGCCTTAGACTATATTATTCAAGCCATTGACAGACTTGTTGTAGAAGATTCTATGTATTTATTAGGAGATTTATATCATACCAAAGGATATATTTTACGAAAACTTGGACATCTACAAGAGGCCAAAAAAAGCAATCAACTAGCACTCAGTATTTTTGAAATACAAAATAACAATAAATTTAAAACAATGACACAATTAGAAATTGAAGAAATCAATCATTTATTGCAAAAAGTGATTCCCATTGATTACTATAAATAGATTTCAAAGTGTAGAGAAGTATAGATAGGAGGTTCTGAAATGAAGAAGTTTTCCAATAAAAAAATATTTGCGGTTATCGTTCTATCATTTTTTAGTTTAAGTTTCTTTTCAATGATTCTCCCTTTAGGTCCTAAACTCCCTCCTGTAGAATTTACACAAACATTTGAAAATACTTAAAATATTTAAAATAGCTAGTAGCGTGGTTGAAGATAATTATCCAAAAAAGAGAAGCTGGCTCAACATTTAAGTAAAAATTTAATGAAATTTTTTGTTTTTATTTACAAAATACAATAAGTAAAAATAAAAGAAATCAGTGGTCGCACTTAATGATCACTATTTTAAAGTATTTTCGTTAGTTCAATAGAAAGGAATGTTTAAATGATAACTTCAGGAAAGAGAATTAGAGAATTAAGAATACATCGTAAAAAAAGCCAGCAAGAGCTAGCGAATGAATTAGGCTATAAAACATATACCACTATTTCAAAATGGGAAGCAGATAAAGCATTACCGCCTGCCAATGATTTAAAAAAATTAGCTCTTTATTTTGAAGTCAGTACGGATTATCTTTTAGGATTGAAAGATTCCCCAGCTTATTTTAGTACAGAAGATGTTCATAATACAGTTAAAGTAAAAAATATTGGTGCTTTAAATATGAATTATAAGGATAAAATATTATCTCCTTTTGAGAAAGAAGCTATTCCTCATACAGAAGTTCCTCAATATATACTAGAGGAAGATCCCGATAAATATTTTATTGCAGAAGTTCGAACCGATTCTTTTAATCGTCGAATTAACAGTGGTGATAATGTTGTTGTTTTAGATGCAACTAAAATTGAAAATTTACATTTAGAAAGTGGAAATATACTAATCATTAAAATAGAGGATAATTATAGAATTTTGCTGTTCAAAAAAACAGACTCTATGATTTATCTCGAACCCTTCTCATACTTGAGTGGGTTTGAGTCTTTAACTTATTCCAAGGAACAATTTGAACAACTAGAAGTTGTCGGAAAAATTGTATATGTTTTTCGGAAATTTGATTGAAAAATGTTCTTAACTATATAAACGATTAAAGCTATTCATAAAAATGAATAGCTTTTTTTGGTTGGATTTAAATAAAATATGAATTTATATTGAATTATTTTTGATGATGGCTTTGTTTTAGTGCTTAAAAACGATATAATAAAATAGATTGTGTTGTTATATTGATTAA
>DXAZ01000131.1 GCA_019116785.1 Candidatus Atopostipes pullistercoris | reverse complement strand
AGTCTCACTTTAAAGTTTTTATTTATTCAGAGTCTGAACTTTCTTCTGAATCCGTTTCTTCAGCTGCATTAGTATCTGCATCTTCTTCTGTGTCTGCGTCTTCTTCTGCATCCGTGTTTTCTTCTGTATCTGCATCTTCATCCGTTTGATCGTCAGATTCCTCAGCAGGTAATTCTTCAGTGTCATCAGCTGGCTCTTCTTCTTCATCTTGAGGCATATAAGCAGACATAGCGCCTTTTAGATCATCATCAGCGATTTGAACATTTGCTTCTTTAGCCAGTTTTGAAACCAACTCACTCATGAATTGATCATCATTTGTATAATTATCAAGAATTTGAGCTTCTAAATCTTCACGTTGATCTTCAAGAGGAGCATATTCTAATTCTAATCGACGAATGACATGGTAACCATTGTCTGTTTTTACAGGTTCAGAAGTTGTTTCGTCTACTTCTAAAGCATCCACTGCTTCTTCAAATTCAGGAACCATTTCCCCTTCGCTAAAGGTATATTTTCCTTCAGTTTCTAAACTGCCTGGATCTGTTGAATATTCTTCAACTAACTCTGCAAAGTCTGCACCATCATCTAATTGAGCAATGATATCTTTTGCAACATCTTCATCTTCAACTAAAATATGTTGTGCTGTATAGTCAGGTGTTTGTTCTTCATAAAGAGATTCTACTTCTTCATCTGTAACTTCAACACTATCCTCAACGGCTGCTCGAATTAAAAGAGATAAACGAATGTTATCTTTAATGTAGTCAACATCCATTCCTTGCATTTCTAAAAGGGATTCATAATCTTCCACACTACCAAATTGTTCAGCTGAAGTTGCAAACTCTTCATCCACATCTTCATCCGTTACTTGGTCTCCATATGTGTGTTCAAAAATATCTTCCATTAATAATTTCTGTAAGACCGTCTCTCCTACTGTCATCCCACTCTGTAAGGGTTCATCTTTCATCGCTTCATATAACTCCGCTTCGCGAATACGCCCTGCTTCGGTTGAAGCGACTTCTGGATCATTTGAACAACCTGCTAATAATAGAGCAGATGCTGCAAATGTCGAAAATAACAATTTTTTCATTCTGTTTTTACACTTCCTATTAACTAAGATTTATTCTCTAAACACGAGAATCAATACTTGTGTAATATACCACACATCTTATCCTTAAGTAAAATACAATCGAAAAACTTCACACAAAATTCGAAACCACTTAAGTTTATGAAACTCTCTCCCATGTATTTTACTTTTTTAGTCCATCTTAAACCTTTTATGCTTTTTCTATGTTCATCCTGCACTTTTTTGTCGTGTTTTACCTTTTAGAGCTTTTGAGAGGAAGGGTATTTAAGCTTCGTCCTCCGCATGGCGATCCGTAATGGTTGGTTTATAAAAACGACGATTTTCAAGGGCCCAAATTTTTGTCGTAAAATCTCCGGCTTCTGTTTTCGATAAATCATCTTCAATCATGTTAATTTTTGCATCTATTTGATCGAGATAATGGATAATCTCTGCTTCTTTTACTTGTGGTCGCACAGGAGATCCGAATTCTAGCTGTCCATGATGCGCAAGAATCACGTGACGCAATAAAAGGACTTCTTCGGTATCTGTAGGGATTTTTAATTCTTCACAAGCTTCAGTAATTTCTTGATCCACCAATACAATATGACCGATTAATTGGCCTTCGAGGGTGTATTCTGTTGCAGTGGGTCCACTTAATTCAATTACTTTACCTAAATCATGTAAAATTAACCCCGAATAAAGCAGTGAACGATTGATATTAGGGTAATAGTTATCAATGGTTTTCGCCAATTCCAGCATTGAAATAGTATGATAAGCCAAGCCTCCATTAAAGGCATGATGATTTGATTTTGCGGCAGGCGAATGGAAAAATTCTTTATTATATTTATTTAATAAAAAACGGACAATTCGATTCATGCTTGGGTTGGTAATTTCAAAGATGACATCGTTTAATTTTTCGATCATCACCTCTCGATTTATTGGCGCACGCTTAACATACAACTCAGGATTATTCGGTTCAGCATCCTTTGCTAAACGTATTTTATCAATCCTTAATTGCGGCTGATTATTATACTCTTCTCGCTTTCCCTTTACATGAACAACCGTTGACGGTGTATACATTTCTAACTGTTCAAAAGAAACGTCCCATAAATTTCCTGTCATTTCTCCACTCGTATCTTGAAACGTAATCGTCAAAAATGGTTTGCCCGCTCGCGTTTTCCGCTCCGCTGTACTTTTAATGAGTAAAAACAATTCAACAATCTCATCCATTGCATAATCATACAGTTTTTTCTCCATTTTCTTGCCTCTTTCTTATAAAATTTTTACTATTTAAATTAGCTCTCCATTAAATTCATAATTTGTTCTGCCTCAAATTGCTTATGCACATTGGGATCAAAGGTAAAATAAATAATCTGCAAATCATTACCTAAATGCTGCATTAATTGGTACATATTTTTTTGGCGTACAGAATCAAAATTAACAAAAGGATCATCCATAATCACCGGTAACTCCATCACTTTCTGCGTATTCTTTATATAAGCCAACCGAATCGCAACATATAAAGGTTCCGCCGTTCCTCGTGATAAGACGCGCACGTCCTCCATTCGCCCTCTTTTATGCTGAACCAATAATTCTTCCTCTTTAAAAACTATTTTCTCGTATTCTCCATCCGTTAACAAGTGAAAATACGTTTCCGCATCAGAAATAATTTCCTCAAAACGATCCTTCGTCACTTGATTCAAAGTTTCTCGCAAAATACCTGCAGCCACCTTATTTGACACCCATTCATCCACTAAAGTTTGAGCAGTCGCCTTTTGATTTTCAAAAATCTGCAACTCCTCCGTATACGTCCCATCTTCTTCCAAATGCTCAATCGACAACTGCGTATTTGCCGATTCTTTCAGCACCTTTTTATTTTGTTCCGCCAAGTCTTCTAGGTCCTCTCGAAGTTCAGCTTCCTTCTTGCTCAAATCTTCTTCTGTCGGCAATTCTTTCTCTTCGTTAAATGACGGCGTATTTTCTTTTAAGAAAAGAAGACGACTTTTTTTCGCATCGAGCACTTCTTTTTTTTGATATAAATCAAAAAAGGCTTCTTCATCTTTCGCACCCGCTGTTTCAATTAGAGTCGTCATTTTATTTTGGGTGTTTTGTTTATTATCTATGAGCTGTTTTTTCTCTTGCTGCAAAGCAGACAATTTCTCCATTTTACTTGCTTCCTCATTCAAGATAAGTTGAAGCTTTGATAAATAGGTGCGAAAACGAGTAATTTTTTCACTAAATGAGAGTTCTTCCGGAAGCTCAAGGAGATTGGAAATTTTATCGGTGTGCTGTTTTAAGCTTTCCCCTTGTGCTTTTAAGGCTTTTCGTCCCTTTTCATCTTGGTGAAGCCGTTCAATTAGTGTATTGCATTGCTCAACCGTTTGTTTGGCTTCTATAAAATGGAGTTGACCAGAAAGCTTATGCTCAAGCAAAAGAGCTTGCCATTGATCTTGAATGAGCTTTTGTTTATCCAGGTAGTTTTCTTTTACTTTTAATTGTTCTTGATAGTGCGCTTGAACTGAATCAATTTCTCCTAAAAGTTCGCGCCACTGCTCTTTTAGTTGGCTTTGTTTTTCATATTCTTGCACCAATAAAGGCGAAGACTTCTGATCAGTTGTGGGCTTTTTCTCATTCCGTTTAATAAATAAATAAACAGTACCTATTAGACTTATTAACAAAAGACTAAGACTTATCCATTGCATAGGTGGCTGGACAAATATGGAGACCAATAAGGTAAGGATAGAAAATGCACCACTTAAAAGATAAGTATTTTTTGATTTTTTTTCAGGGATTTTCTCTGTTTCTCCCTCAGTCAACTCTTCTTCTACGCTTTTAAGGGTCTCATTGTCCCACATGACGGCTTCTATTTGATCTAATTGTTGATTTTTTAAATTTAATTCATTTTCAAGTTTTTGTAAGGCTTCTTGGAGAGTCGCTAATTGCTCCTCTAATTGTTCAAAAGAAACGAGCCATTCTTGGACGCTTTCCTTTTCTACTTCGGTAAAGACGACAGGAATTGTCTCATCTTCTGCACGCTTTAATTGTTGGTTTAAAAAAAGGATTTTTTTTTGATTTTCAGCCTGTTGATTCGAAAGCGCCTGATAATTCGCTAACTCTTCCATCATTTCTGGTAAGGCTTGTTCTAATTCAGTGATTTCTTGTTGATTTTGTTCATATTGTTGAATTATTTCGGGATTTGTTAGTTTTTCTTTTTGTTGGCTTATGACTAAATGAATCTCTTGAAGCTGTTCATTTATTTTGGATCGTTCTTTTTTATATTCTTCAAATAAATAACGACCATCTTCTTTTAATGGCGGTAGATTTGTTTTTTGAATACTGGCTTGTAATGTTTTTATTTCCTCATAAATATGCCATTCTTTTTTTATTTCTAAAACATCCGCTAAGCGTTTTTCTAATTGTTGACGTTTCTTTTCCAATTGTTCCATTTCTTTTAGCTGACGATTATTTTCTTCAATCAAATATAAATAATTCTCATTTTTGGTCTCTAGATCACTCAAGCGTTTTTCCTGTTTTTCTAAAATCGTCAATTGTTGATTCAATGGCAACACGCGTCCTGTTGGTCGATATAATTTATCAGCTTCTTTATTAAACTCATCAATCAAATCTAAATAATCATCAGTCCCATGTGCTCCAATATTTAACAAATAACGGTTCAATTGATTTTTGTTTAACCGATGGACGTTTTCAATATCCGTTAAAGAAAAAGAAAAAATACTTTGGAAAGTTTCTCGAGTCATCCCAGAAAGAAGAGTATCTAATAATTCATCTCCTCCGGTCGAGCCATCCTCTAAAGTTACGGTAACGTTACCGGTTACCTTTCCATGTACTCGCTCAATTACCACTTGACCAAATCGTTGGTCATTTGCAATAATTTTTCCACCATATTTTGAACTTTCATGAGGCTCATAACGCAAAAGTGTGCTATTTCGTGTTGGAAAACCAAATAAAATACTATGAATAAAAGACATCAAGGTTGATTTCCCTGCTTCGTTGGCCCCATAAAAAAGCTGCACATTATTTGATAAATGAAATGTTTGATCGACCCATTTTCCATAGCCATAAATCTCTAATTGTTTAATTCGCATCTATTCACCTCCATAACCATTGCTTATTTTAAATGTAATTTTGCGAGAGCTTTTTGGATCATTTCCAAACGATATTCTTTCGAATTGGTTTGATTTAAATATTTTGTAGGAATTTGTTCAAAAATATTTTCTGTTAATTCGTTAAATGCACCATATTGGTCGATTTTTTGAAGCGAAGCTGCCCACTCTTCTGGATACGTTTTTTGTAAGACTTGGTGGTTGGATGCTTCCTCCACACTCAAATCCACCGACACAATCCAAACATTTGAAAACCCAAGCTGCTTAGTCAGTTGCTCTTTAAATTCTTTTTCTTGAAGAATACGAATGAGATTCTCGTCGCTATCAACAGATGTTTTTACAAGCAGATGGACTAAGACATCTTGTTTGTAATTTTTTTGTGCAATCATTTCTTTTAGCGTTTGAATGAAGTCAGAGAGATGTTTAATTTTTGAAAGATCCAGCGTCTGCGAAACCCAAATGACGGGTGCTGTTTGGAAAAATTGAACAGTATATTCACGTGGCGACCATTCCACCAATAAGCAGCCTTTTTTCCCTGTTTCATTTTTATGCAAACCTTGAATGTTCCCAGAATAATAAGCGGGTGGTTGTTTAGAGACTTGTTGAAATTGATGAACATGTCCTAATGCCCAGTAGTCATAATTTTTCTCTAACAATTCATTCAAAGTAAAGGGCGCATAGTTGGCTTCGCGTGTTTTAGACGTTTCTATTTCTCCATGGAGTAGACCAATATGCATATTTACCTGCGCATGTCGATAGGGATAATCTTTAATTTTACGTTTTGTAATCCATTGTCGGTCATAACTAAATCCTGTAATAGCAATGCGTTCTTTATTTTTTGTTTCGATAATTTCTGTTTTAATTTCTGGACCATATGTAATTACATTTTTAGGAAAAGGCAGCGTTAGTGTCTGCATTTCTTCTGTTAAAAAATCATGATTTCCACGAATCAAAAAAACAGGAATTTCAGCTCTTTCTAAACGCTGAAGTTGTTCTATAAATAGACTTTGTGCTTTTATATTAACCTGTTTTGTATTGTATAAATCTCCTGACAATAAAACAAAATCAACAGCTTTTTCAATGGCTAAATCAACAATCTTTCCAAAAGAGACAAAAGGAGCTCTTCGCAATTTCTCTGCTAATTCTTTTGAAGTTTGTTCTAAGCCACTAAAAGGGGTATCTAAATGCAAATCCGCTGCATGAATAAATCGGATCATTCACTCACCTCCTATGAATTCTTTTTAAAAAGTAGATTTTATTTCGTATTTTATTAAAGGGTTTGGGCATTTAAAGGAATTGCTTACCCTTTTTTAAACACGCACATACGTTCTTTTTAATTTGGAAAAATTGGCTCGCTTTTACAGCCAGCCAAATTGTTTGGTTTTTCTCATCTTTTAAAAATATTATTTATACATCCAAAAGTCGAGAAAATTTTATTTTATTTCTGTATTTAAACAGACGATTTATCCTTGATAAATATCTTGTACAGGTTTCATGATGATGCCATTAATATCGTTGAGTACTTGATTTAAAGCACGCTCTTTATTCATTAATTCCATAGTCAATTCGTTTTCTGTCATTTTACCAGAAATATTTTGTGCTTGTAAGGCTTCTTCCTCACTGATTTCTTCGCCTGCTTGTTGTTTTTGATAAAGTGTTTGTTGTAGTGCTTGGAATTCTGTTAACACTTCATTTGCTGCTTCGTCTGCTCTAATTTTTTCATACGCTTGTGCTAATTCTTTGTATTGTTCAGCTTCGCGTAGTTCACGTTCGAGTTGGTTAGCTGTATCATAAATGTTAGCCATTATATTCCTCCTCCCATCCCTTGAAGTATATCAAAAATAGCGGTTCTAATTCCACCAAATGTCTAAAATAACTCTAATTCCTTTGAATTAATTACCTAGGAAAGATTTAATGATTTTTTTCGCTTCATTGACTGCCTTCTTGCCAGTGTCTTTTATCACTTCTTCTGATTTTTGAAGGGTTCCTTGAATCCATTCAATCGTTTCCTCACGACGCTTATCTTTTTCTACTACTTCGATGTCACTGTCATCCACTGCAAATTGGGTCTGAGCAGTATATGGCAACATGGTTTCAAATTCTTGTTTGAGAACTTGGCCAATTCCGGCGGTTGTACTTGTTTTTAAATAGTGATTTTCATCTGTTTTGTCATATCCTTGCCAAGAAGCAATCACTAGATCAGGTGTATAACCGACTAACCATTGGTCGGTATTCCCTGACCCTGTCTGTGTCCCTGTCGTTCCCGTTTTCCCAGCCACTTCATAGCCAGCAGGTTGAACACTTTGGCCCGTTCCATCGGTAAATACATTTAAAAGCATTCGGTTCATATCATCATTTACACTTTTTGATAGAATACGTTTTTCTTTAGGGTTTGTATTTTCAGCCACAACAGCTCCTGTAGCATCAACAATTTTAGTAATAAAATGAGGTTCGACTTGTACACCATCATTTGCAAAAACAGAATACGCACTGGCCATTTCAAGGGGTGTAACTCCTCTGTCCATTCCACCTAGTGCAATCGCTCCGAGATGGTAATCTTCATCGGAAACAGGGATGCCGAATTGTTTAAGTTTATTATAGCCTCGGCGAATACCAATCTCATCAAGTAACCAAACCGTTGCCGCATTTTTACTTTCAGCAAGGGCTTGATACATTGGAATTTCTCCTGCATACGTGTGATCAACGTTAGCTGGAGACCAAGCAATATCGCCTTCACCATACGTATGTTCTTCATCAACTAGCATATCTTCGATCTGATAACCCGCTTCTAATGCCGGGGCATAAACACTAAGTGGTTTAATCGTTGAGCCAGGTTGACGACGCATCTGAGTCGCGCGGTTGAACCCTTGAAAAGTATAATCTCCGCGCCCACCAACAACAGCCGTAATGCCTCCTGTTTGAGGGTTTAAGCTAATGGAAGCACTTTGCGATTTTTCACCATCGTCAGCCGTTTCAAATAAATAATCTTGATTATATATGGCAGTCATTTGTTGTTGTTGTTGTTGGTTAAGATTGGTATAAATCGTATAGCCACCATTTAAAACATCTTTTTCTTCAAGTTCATAGCGATCAATAGCTTCAGAAATGACTGAATCAAAATAATAAGGATAACGATAATCATCTGTATTATTATATCCATCGACTAAATAAAGTTCTTGGTCGGCAGCCACTTGTCTTTCCTCTTCGGTAATTGATTCGTTGTCCGCCATTAATCTCAAAACTACATTTCTTCGTTCAATAGAAGCTTCATAGTTGTCGATAGGATTATAGTAAGTCGGTGCTTTTAATATCCCCGCTAAAGTTGCCGCTTCACTAATGCTTAAATCTGCAGCGTTTTTATTAAAATATTTAAGCGACGCATCTTGAATCCCCCAGACACCTTGACCAAAATAAGAATTATTCAAATACATTTCCAAAATGCTTTCTTTTGAATAATTTTTTTCAATTTCTATGGCTAAAAATAACTCTTTAATCTTTCGCAACATGGTCTGATCTAGAGTTAAATAGGCATTTTTTGCCAATTGTTGTGTGATAGTACTTCCACCACCCACAATTTCTCCCTGTAAAACATAGCCAACTGCGGCTCGGCCGATTCCAATCACATCAAATCCACGATGGGACATGAACCGTTTATCTTCCGTTGAAACAATGGCATGTTGAATATTGGGTGAAATTTGTTCAATAGGGACAAAGGTTCCTTTTTGGGAATACAAGGTTCCGGCCTCTTCCCCTTGATCATCAATAATTGTCGTCGTGTGTTGAAGGTTATCATGTAAACTAGTCACCTTCTCCTGGCGAGCTTGAATGGTTCCCACCACACTAATAAACAGCGCCAGCGTTAAAACAAGCAACAATCCAACTTTTGTGACATGATATTTTTTCCAAACACGACGGAAAAATAGCCAAAAATGATAGAGTTTTTCTTTTAAAAACGACCACCCTTTAAAGCTATATTCTTTTATTTGCTTTTTAAAATTATCCATTTTTAATCACCTTGGCATCTTCACCTATCCTGTCTTTTTTGAATGGCAAGATTTGCTTTATAAATTTTAAACAACGTGCGGTGCTTCTTTAAAAGTAAATTTCAGATCATTCCTACTATAAAGCTTATAAACACAAAATGTTGATGTTTTTCATTTTGTGTTTAATTTTACTTATAAAGAGCCTA
>DXAZ01000130.1 GCA_019116785.1 Candidatus Atopostipes pullistercoris | reverse complement strand
GATCCCTACTTTTCTTTTCCTTCATTTTCTTCAACGATAGATATCGAAATATCCGATTGAATGGAATCTTGTTCAACAAATATCCGATGGTCTTTAATTAGCTCCAACATTGCTAGAAAAGTGACTACAATTTCTTTTTTGGTTGTTTTCGATAGAAGCTCTGAGAAATGTATTTTATAATGACCATTTTCCATAATACGATTATGAATAGTATCCATTTTCTCAACAACAGTTATTTCATCTGTTTCAATGGTTGTTGGTTGAGGGGTTTGCAGTTCATGCCTTTGTAAAACCTCTAAAAAAATAGTAGATAAATCAGAAATATCCAAACCTTGATCCTTCAACTCAATCGTTTGACTATATTCTGAAATATCTGTAGGATCTTTTCCAAAATATTCTGCGCGATCGCTTTGTCGTTCTTCAAATTTCGGGATAATTTCTTTGATTTGCTTGTATTCAAGAAGCCACTCCATCAAAGGCTTTCTTGGATCTTCCTCTTCATAGAAATCTTCTTCTAAATCTGCTTGATTTTCATTTCGAGGAACAAGCATTTCACTTTTAATCCGCATCAAGGTAGCAGCCATGACAAAATATTCACTGGCTACATCAATTTGCTCATTTTGCATATGTTCTAAATAACGCATATATTGATCTGTGATTTTTGCTATAGGAATATCATAAATATCAATTTCTAATTGATTAATTAAATGAAGCAATAAGTCTAGAGGGCCTTCGAAATTATCTAATTCTATTTTTAATTTATCTTCAGAATGAATATCTTCACCCATCTTCTCCCTCTTTTCTATATACCATTTTAACGTATTGCGACTGGATTATTTTTCACTGAGTCTTTTTTGCCATTTAGAAATCATTGTAGCCGTATCGAGTGTCGCTACAATATTTTTTTTGTCATATTTCTTTTGCAGCTCATCCAACATTCGATACGATAAGCCTTCATTTCTAAATGATGGGTCAACAGCAATATGCCGTAATAAAACGATATCTTCTTCTTCTTCAACTCCTATTAAACCTATTAAGTTTTCTGTTTCTTGACTTTGCCATAGATAAATTTGACGATTGTCTTGTGCGTTATACCAGGCAAGTTCTTCTTCTAATCGCGATGGATCCTTTAAATCAGGAATATAAGAAAATAAACCCATCGTAATTTTCTCATAATCATTATTAAATGAAACAAGCATTTAATCCCTCCTACATGACGGTTCATGCAATTTTATATTAATTTTTTATCAATGATTATATTTAGGTAAGGTATTTTCAAAACGCATAAAATCTTTGGGTGTTTCTCTGCGGACAGCTAAAAAGTCTTTACCATCTTCAACAAACACAACAGCTGGACGCGGAATGCGATTGTAATTATTAGCCATCGCAAAAGTATAATCTCCAGTATTAATAACCGCTAATAAATCGCCCGCTTTTACTTCAGGTAAAGGTAAATCATAAATTAACATATCCCCAGACTCACAAGCTTTACCCGCAATAGAAACCACTGTATTAGCTTCGGCATTCATTCGATTGGCGACAAAACCTGTGTATTTTGCATCATAAAAGGCTGGGCGGATATTATCACTCATTCCTCCATCAATCGAAACATAATTTCGTATTTTGGGTAATGTTTTCTGACTGCCAATTTCATAAATCGTTGTCCCCGCCTCGCTAACGATACTACGACCTGGTTCAATCCACAACTCGGGATAAACCATCCCATAGTCATCCAACAACTTCATAAGTTGTTGGCTAATTCTTTTTAATTGTTTTTTGGGTGAATTTTTAGCCTCTTCGCTCGTATGTTGAACGCCAAAGCCGCCTCCAATATTAAAGACTTTCAATTGGAAACCATATTTTTTCTGCCATTTATTCACATGGCTTAAAATTTGATTCATAGATAAAGCATAGCTATCCGTATCAAAAATCTGTGAACCAATATGCATATGTAAACCTTCTACATTTAAATAAGAGGCTTCTAGCGCTTCTTTTAAAGCTTGCTCTGCCTGTCCATTTTGAAGATCAAAACCAAATTTTGAATCTGCTTGACCTGTCATAATGTATTGATGAGTATCTGCAGAAACTCCTGGCGTAATTCTTAATAGAATATTTGTCATTTGTTGACGTTGTTTGGTTAATTGTTTTAACATTTCTAATTCATAAAAATTATCAACAATAATGTTTCCTATATTATAGTCTAGTGCATCTGTCAGTTCTTGCAAGGATTTATTATTTCCGTGAAAATTAATCTTTTTTGCTGGAAATCCTGCTTGTTTTGCTAAATATAATTCTCCTCCTGAAACCACATCAATCGCTATATTCTCTTGATGGATCGTTTGATAGAAGGCTACAGAAGAAAAAGCTTTACTTGCATAAGAAACTTCTGTTGGACCTTGATAATCAAAAAGCCCTTCTTTTAATTCACGAATATTTTCGCGAACGGTTTGGATATCATAGATAACTAGAGGTGTTCCATATTTTTTAGCCAATTCAACTGTATCGACACCAGCTATTTCCAAATGATTATTTTCATTAATATGAATTGTATCTCTAGCTGTAAAATTTGCTAATTCTTCTTTATTTCCCAAGTGCAGCCCTCTTTCCATTAAGTTACAATATGTTATTATACATGATTTATTATTATAAGTACAAACCCAATTAATTATCAAGTCTACTCTATAAAAAACAAAATTGATTAAACATTTCCTTCTAATAAAAAAGCAATTTATCTAAGGTAAATAAATCCTCCCTAAAATAAACTGCTTTTGTTATTAAATTAGATTCTTTGTAAAATGTTAACAATGAGCTGTTTAAAAGATGATCGAATTTTTGTTGTTACCGCGATCACATCTTCATGGTTCAGCTGTTCTCCCATCCCCGCAGCTAGATTAGAAATACAACTAATCCCAATGACACGCATACCTGCATGACGAGCAACAATAACTTCCGGTACTGTTGACATACCTACAGCATCTCCTCCAATTGTTTGAATCATTTTGATTTCTGCTGGAGTTTCATATGTAGGTCCTGTTGTTCCATAATAAGTTCCTTCTTGTAAAGAAAGATTTAATTCGGAAGCAACTTCTTTAGCTAATTGTTGATATTCTAAATCATATGCTTGCGTCAAATCTGGGAAACGAGGGCCATATTTATCATCATTTGGCCCGATTAATGGATTCGTTCCAAAGAAGTTAATATGATCTGTAATTAACATCAAATCTCCCGGAGTGAAGTTTTTATTTACTCCACCCGCTGCATTCGTAACGATTAAAGACTTCGTACCTAACATGCTCATCACACGAACAGGGAAAGTAACTTCATTCATTTCGTAACCTTCATAATAGTGAAAACGGCCTTGTAACGCAAGAACTTTTTTATCCCCTAAAATCCCATATACTAATTGACCTACGTGACCTGCCACCGTTGAAACTGGAAAAGAAGGAATCTCTTCATAAGGAATCACAATCGGATTTTCAATTTCATCCGCCAATTCCCCTAAGCCTGATCCTAAAATCAGACCGACATCTACTTCATTTACTCCTTGATTTTCAATATAGGTTGTTGCTTCTCTAGCCTTTGTAAAAATATTTTCTTGTTTTTTTACCATAAAAGATCCTCCATTTATTTTAACTGATTTAAAAAGCTTGAACCATTTTCCATTTGTTTTATTTTAAAGTTTTCTAAAATTGTTGCTGAAATATCTGCAAAATGGCCTTGTCTTAATGGACCATGACTTTCAAAATTCTTATTATAAACCAATAAAGGAACATACTCTCTCGTGTGATCTGTTCCTTCGTGAATTGGATCATTTCCATGGTCAGCAGTGATTATTAATAAATCATCCTCATGGAGTCCTTCCACTAATTCTGGAAGACGTCGATCAAAGTCTTCTAAAGCATCGCGATACCCTTCCGGATTACGGCGATGGCCATATAAAGCATCAAAATCAACTAAGTTAGTAAAGCTAATTCCTGTAAAATCTTTATCTTTTATTATTTTTACTAATTTATCGACGCCATCCATGTTTGACGCTGTACGAACATATTCAGTGAGTCCTTGTCCATTGAAAATATCATGAATTTTCCCAACGCCAATTACATCATAATCCGCCTCTTTTAAGTGATCTAGCATCGTTTCTCCAAAAGGATCTAATGCGTAATCATGACGGTTACTTGTACGAGTAAAATTACCAGGTTCACCTACATAAGGGCGGGCAATAATACGACCAATCATATAAGGTTCATCTTTAGTTATTTCTCGGACATATTCACAAATTTCATACAATTCTTCAATTGGAATAATATCTTCATGTGCTGCAATTTGTAAAACGGGATCTGCCGATGTATAAATAATCAGATCTCCTGTTTCCATTTGATGTTTTCCATATTCTTCAATGATGGCTGTTCCTGAAGCTGGTTTATTGGCTACAACTTTTCGTCCTGTATGTTCTTCAATCTGTCCAATGAGTTCTTTAGGAAATCCATTAGGGAAAACACGAAAAGGTGTATCAATGCGCAAGCCTGAGATTTCCCAATGACCAGTCATTGTATCTTTACCGACAGACTGTTCTTCCAATTTCGTATAATAAGCTATTGGAGACTCAACTGGATCAATGCCCGTTAAGGGAGCAATATTTCCTAAGCCCATTTTTTGCATATTAGGCACAGAAAGTCCGGCCACCTCGGCAATATGTCCCAATGTATGGGCTCCTTCGTCACCAAATTCCTTTGCATCTGGAGCTTCGCCAATCCCTACAGAATCTAAAACGATGAGATGAATTCTTTTGTACATATAATTTCCACCTTTTCAGTTTATAATTTTAATCTTTTTTTATAGCTCTAGGATGATACTGTTTGTAAACATTTTTCATACGAGCTTTCGTAATATGCGTATAAATTTGAGTCGTTGAAATATCCGAATGCCCTAATAACTCTTGAACAATCCGTAAATCTGCCCCATTTTCTAATAGATGTGTCGCAAAAGAATGCCGTAACATATGGGGAGTTACGTTTTGTTTGATTCCCGCCTTTTGAACAATCTGCTTCAAATTTTTCCAAACCCCTTGTCGAGTTAGTCCTCGTCCACGAGTATTTAAAAACACATACGGAGAGTCTTCAACAGCTTTACTTGCAAATACAGGACGGCAATCTTCTAAATACTCATTCAACCAATTTTTTGCTTCGTCTCCAATTGGGATAATTCGTTCTTTATTTCCTTTCCCAACTGTTTGAATAAAGCCCATCGTTAAATGCAACTCATCTAAACGCAGATGAACCAATTCTGAAATGCGAAGACCCGAAGCATACATCACTTCAAGAATTGCTCGGTCGCGTAAACCAATAAAAGTTTCAACATCAGGCGTTTCTAGTAAACGTTCAACCTCACTTAACGATAATACTTTCGGTAGAACTTCCGCTTTCTTAGGCGTCTGTACATATTGCATGGGATCATTTTCTGTTATTTTCTCTTGGCGAATAAACTGATGGTATTGCCGTAAGCTAGATGTCATTCGGATAATCGAGTTATCTGATTTCCCTTGTTCTTTAAGTTGTTGCAAAAACAAAATAATGTCATAACGATCAATTTTATTCCAATCATTAATCCCCTGTTCTTCCAGAAATTCTATATAAGTTTGAATATCTCTTTGATAGCTTTTTATTGAATTCTCTGCTAAGTCTCTTTCGATTTTTACATGAATTAAAAATTCTGCTAAAGGTTCTTGATTTATTTTTTTATTCGCCACTATGATACCCTTCTTTTTTTAAGCACTCTTGGCAAATCCCATGAAAGGTTAGTTGTCGAGTAATGATTTTAAATCGATGCTCTTGTTCAATTCTTTTTTCTGTATTTTCCAAAATAGGTTCTTTTATTTCTTCAATTTTTCCACATTTTTGACAGAGTAAATAAAAAGATTGATTATCGTTTGAACTTTTTACTAAATCAAACCGACTCATCCCATCACGGTAAGGAATTCTTTTAACAATATCTAATTCCTGCAGCATATCTAAGGTACGATAAACTGTAGCTAAGCCAATAGAGGAATTTATATTTTTGACTTTAATAAATATTTCTTCAGCAGTCAATAATTCACTGTTGCTTTCAATTAACGTCTCAACGATGACTTCACGTTGGGGAGTTAATCGATATCCTGATCTTTTTAACTTTTTATTGATATCTTCATATATTGAATTAATTTTTTCTGTCATATTAATTTCCTTCATTCTGCTAATCCCAAACATACCGTACCTCTAGTATAAAATAATTTATAATTGATTACAATTTTCTTTCAATTCCTGCCTTTGTAAGGTAAGTTCCATCTTTATCTTGAAGAACCAATCTTTGCTTCATTAATCGTCCAACTGCACGTTTGAATTGGCCTTTGGAAATTCCAAAGTATTGTCTAATATCATCTGGATCACTTTTATCATGATATGGAAGCCGATGATCTGGAGCACGTTTTAACAAAGTAAAAATCATGGACGCGTCGTCATCTAACACTTCATAGGCTCGCGGCAACAAAGAAATATAAAGAACTCCATCCTCGCGAACGCCAATTACTCTTCCGCTTACAGCTTCTCCCAGTCTAGGTTCGCGGTCTCTTTCACTTGGATGAACAAATCCAATATAATCATTTTCTAAATAAAGATAACTTCCTGCTTTTAATGAACTAATGACAGTTCCATCCACGTTTTCATTATGCATCTGTTCGCCAGCTTCTGGGGCATTTTGGATGATGTCATTAATTTCTGCTAATTGGCCCCACATTCTATTTTTTTGATCGGTTCTGACCGTCAGAAAAAGTCGATCGCCTTTTCTTGGCCAAACATTCATAAAGACAGGCAAATCATCCAAAGAAACTACCAAATCTTTTTCCATCCATCCTACATCAACAAAGACACCTAAGTCACGTTGAACTTCGACAACTTCTCCCCAATCATAAGCTCCTTTGTAAATAGAAGGGATACTCGTCATTAGTACATATTCGTCTTTTTGATTGATATAAAAAAATCCTTCAATCATATCTCCAATCTCAAAATCATTTACATTTTCATCCAAAACTTTAAAGGTGATCCCTTCTTTTTGAGCGAATAAATTGGTCTGGTTTTTGTCAACGACCATAGCTGTAGTAATTGTACCCAAAATATTATTCATTGGTATACTCCTCGTTTTTTATTTTCTATTTTATTATAACCTTGTTTGTTACTAAATGAAAGAAAGGACCTTGCATATTTAATATGCAAAGTCCTTCATCAATCAAAATTTCATTAATTAGTTAAATGGCTGTTGTTTCACCACGGTAAACAATACCTCGACGACTGTCTACAGTAATTAATTCACCATTTTCAATAAGTTCTGTTGCTGATTCAGCTGCAACAACTACTGGAATACCCATGGCAATTCCCACGACTGCAGCATGTGAAGTTAAACCACCTTGTTCAACAACAATTGCGGATGCTTTTTCAATAGCAGAGAGATAATCTTTATCGGTTGTTTTTACCACTAAGATAGCATCTTCTACCATGTTCTTCACCGCTTCGTCTGCAGTATCTGCAACAACAGCACGACCAATCACTGTGTCACTTCCGACACCTTGTCCTTGAACGAGTTTTGAACCAATCATTTGAATTTTCATTAAGTTTGTTGTGCCACTTTCACCAACTGGTACACCTGCAGTAATTATAATCAGGTCACCTTCTTTAGCAAAATCTTCTTCTACAACGAAACGAGCAGCAACATTAAACATATCATCTGTTGATTCTGGTTTTTCTGCTACGTAAGGTTGTACGCCCCATTTTAGAGTTAAATTTAAGGCTGCTTTTTCTGAGAAAGTCATAGCCACAATATCTGCTTTCGGACGATATTTAGAAATCATACGTGCAGTATGTCCTGATTCTGTAGCAGCTACAATGGTACCAATATTTAGATTTTTAGCTGTATGGCCAACTGCTTGACCAATAGCTTCTGTTGTATCTGATTGATCAAAGGCTCTCAATGCATAAGCATCTTGATCAACAAGAGACATTTCTGTACGTACAGCAATATTACTCATTGTACGAACTGCTTCTACTGGGTAATCTCCAGCAGCCGTTTCACCAGAAAGCATAATCGCATCTGTTCCATCAAAAATAGCATTCGCAACGTCTGAGGCTTCCGCACGCGTTGGGCGAGGGTTTTGTTGCATAGAATCTAACATTTGTGTTGCGGTAATGACAGGTTTACCTGCACTTCGACATTTATCAATCATTTGCTTTTGAACAATTGGTACTTCTTCAACAGGAATTTCTACACCTAAGTCTCCACGGGCAACCATTAAACCATCAGATACGGAGATAATTTCATCTAAATTATCCACACCTTCTTGGTTTTCAATTTTAGGAATAATTTGAACATGCAAACTATCATTTTCTTCTAAAATTTCTTTAATTTCTAAAACATCACTTGTACGACGAACGAATGATGCGGCAATGAAGTTGATACCATTTTCTAAACCGAATAGAATGTCTGAACGGTCTTTTTCTGTTAAACCTGGTAAATTTAAAGAAGCTCCAGGAACGTTTACCCCTTTATTATCTTTAAGAACACCAGTGTTTAATGCAGTTGTTACAATTTCATCGTTATCAAAATCAAGTTCTTTTATTTGTAACTCAATTAGGCCATCATCTAGTAATAATTGCATACCAACTTCAACGTCATGAATTAAGTGTTCATAAGTCACAGAAAATTTCTCTTTTGTTCCTAATACTTCTTTCATTGAAACACGAACAGTATCACCTTTTGTAATGTATATAACATCTTCAGCCATTTTATGTGTACGTATTTCTGGACCTTTTGTGTCTAGCATAATTCCTACAGGTTGTCCTAATTTTTCTTAAATTTCACGAATTCTTTGAATTCTTGTCAAGTGTTCATCATGATCCCCATGTGAGAAATTCAAGCGAGCAACATTCATTCCTGATTCAATTAATTTTTCTAAAACTTCAGGTGATTCACTTGCCGGACCAATTGTACAAACTATTTTTGTTTTTTTCATGTAAGAGTTACCCTTCCTTTATATAAATAGTGGTTTTTTCTATAAAAATTTATAAATATAATTAGATTAGATATTCATTTAATTCATGTAGGTGAAGTCTAGGTTCATGTTTAAGGTTATTAAAGATATCTTCAAATTTATTTGTAACAATTCTTTCATCATCAACTGCTACACATAACCCTGTTTTTCCTTCTGTTAATAACTCTACCGCTCTTGCACCAAATAAACTACCTAATACACGATCCCTTGCAGTTGGTTGTCCACCACGTTGAATGTGACCTAATACAACTTCTCGAATATTAAATGTATGATCGATTTCTTGGATTTGTCGAACTAATTCAGCTGCAGGCATAACTCCTTCAGCTAATACAATCAATCCTTGATTTTTACCTTCTGCAAAGCCATCTTTCAAGTTTTTAATAATTTGTTTGATATCAAATGGTTTTTCAGGGATAACAATTGCTTCTGCTCCGCTACTTAGTCCACTCCAAATAGCGATATCTCCTGCATCTCTTCCCATAACTTCAACCACAAGGACGCGTCCATGAGATCCTGCTGTGTCACGAACACGATCTAAGGCTTCAACAACTGTATTTACTGTCGTATCAAAACCTAAAGTATAGTCGGTACCTGCAATATCGTTATCAATAGTTCCAGGAACACCAATTGTAGGAAAGCCATGATTGGATAGAGATTGTGCTCCTCTAAAAGAGCCGTCTCCTCCGATGACAACAACCCCTTCAATTCCATGTTTTTTAAGTTGTTCTACTCCTTTAAGCTGTCCTTTTTTTTCTTTAAATTCTGGATAACGCGCTGAGAATAACATTGTTCCTCCGCGGTTTAAAATTCCACCCACATCATTAGACGTTAAACGATGGATTTCTCCCTCTACTAATCCTTTGTAACCATTAGTAATTCCGTAAACTTCAACCCCTAAGGATTCTCCGCGACGAACAACAGCTCTAACTGCTGCATTCATCCCTGGAGCATCGCCACCACTTGTCATTACTCCAATTCTTTTCATTTCTTAACCACCTTATTATACTTTCTTAAAATTTAAAAACTATCCATTAGATATTCTATCATTTATTCTACACAAAGTCTTGAAAGTTAACACTTTTATTTCATTTTAAGAGCTTTTTAATACAATATTTTGTTTTCCAAACATTTTATTTAATTGTTCCAGCATTTGATCATTTATTTCTACATAGTAATTTTGTTTAAACGCTTTTTGTTCTTTTGTTTCTTGATCATAAAGAACAACCGGAGTTTGACCTCTATTTTGAAGTAAAAGCTCTTGCAATGCATTCAATTTCTTTTGTTCAGATTTTAAAGAGTCAAACCGAATATAAAGAACCTTTTCTTCATTATTAGAAGGTTGTTGTTTCGATTGATTTTTTAATAATTCATCTGCAAGCATCAGTTTGCTCACAATTATTTTTGCAGGATATTTAGTTTGCTCAACTTTTCCATCAATAAGAATCGTATCCCCTTGATCAAATTTTTGTATATATCGTCGATGAATATTTGGAAAAAGGGTTAGATTTCCTTTTCCAGTACTATCTACGACATCAACAAATGACATCGGTTGACCTTTTTTTGTCTGAATGCTTTTAATGTTTTCAACAGTTACTAATAGTCTAACATAAGTACCTTTTGAAATATCGGTTAAATATTTAATCTTAGAATCTTTTCGTAATTCATTATACTTCTCTCCTGGCTCAGAAGTAAAGTAAAAACCGGTTGCTTCATATTCTTGCTTCATTTTTTCTTCATCCGAAAATTCTGTTTTTGGTTCAATCACCGGTGCAAAAATATCAAATAACTCTACATTTCCATGACTCATTTTAATGCTTTCCATAACACTAGGGAGTGAATGGCTGAGTGAACTTCTAGTCGCTTCAAAGCTGTCAAAAGCACCACTATTGATTAATGGAAAAATAAGTTCTTCCTTTAACCATTTTTCATCTATCCGATTTAAGAAATTAACTAGATTAACATAATCTCCATTATTTATGCGTTCTTTAATGACTTCTCGAACAAAATCTCGTGGCAAACCTTTAATCATCTCTAAACCAAAACGGACTTTCCCCTTCTCAATAATAAAGGAGGTCAAACTTTTGTTAATATCTGGTGCTAACACTTCCACTCCATATTGCTTAGATTCAGTCTTATAGGTTTTTATTTTATCTTTATTAGAAGCTTTCATAATAGCCGCAAAGAAACTTGCTGGATAATTAGCCTTAACATAGGCTAATTGATAAGCGACTTTCGAATAGGCGACCGCATGTGATCGATTAAAGCCATAATCTGCAAAACGTTCAATATAGCCATATACTTCAAGAGCTGTTTCTTTTGAGTAATTATTTTCTATTGACCCTTGAACAAATTGTTGTCTTCCTTTTTCTATTTCTTCATGACTTTTTTTAGAAATCGCTCGTCTTAATATATCTGCCTCATTTAAGGTATAACCTGCCATTATCGAAGCGACTTGCATCACTTGTTCTTGGTAAACCATCACCCCATAAGTTACGTCTAAAATTTCTTTTAAATCATTATGAGGATATTTAATAGGTTCTTCGCCATTTTTTCGACGAATAAACGTATCAATTTGCTTCATAGGGCCTGGTCGATATAAAGCATTCACCGCTACAATATCTTCAAAAGAATTTGGTTGAAGTTTTCTTAACACTCTTCTAATGCCTGGAGATTCAAATTGAAAAATACCATCCGTATTCCCTTTTCGAAAAATTTCTAACGTTTTTTGATCATCAAAAGGGATCTGATCAATATCAATTTTTTTCCCTTTATTTTCAAAAGGAATAAAATGAATACAATCGGCAAGAATCGACAAATTACGTAACCCTAAAATATCAAGTTTTAATAAGCCTACTTTCTCTACAGCTTCCATTGTATATTGAGTTAAGTGGATATCGCTACTTCCCTTTTGCAAAG
This sequence comes from Candidatus Atopostipes pullistercoris, assembly GCA_019116785.1. Taxonomy (GTDB): domain Bacteria; phylum Bacillota; class Bacilli; order Lactobacillales; family Carnobacteriaceae_A; genus Atopostipes; species Atopostipes pullistercoris. The sequence continues at coordinate 2,536 of DXAZ01000130.1, read as the reverse complement.
GGATTTTTTCAATAATCGGATGATCTGCAATAACCACTGCAGCAGCATGAGTAGAAACATGTCGATTTCTTCCTTGAATGTTTTTGGCTATTTCGTAAATATTTCGATTCCGTTCATTTTTATGAACTAAATTTTGTAAATCTTGATTTTTTAGTCCATTCTCCAAAGACACATTAGGACCGCTGGGAATAGCTTTCGCCCATTGTTTAATCTCTTCTTGGGAAGCTCCTAGTACACGAGCCACATCCCTGACGGCGGATTTTGCCCCGTAAGTTCCGATGGTTCCAATTTGTGCAACATTCTCTTTCCCATATTTATCATAGATATATGTTAAAATTTCCTCACGGCGATTATCTGGAAAATCTAAATCAATATCCGGTAGAGTATAACGTTCTTCATTTAAAAATCGTTCAAATAATAAATGATATTCAATCGGATCCACATTTGTAATATTCAATAAATAAGCAACCAGTGAACCAGCCGCTGAACCTCGACCAGAACCCGTATAAATATTTTGGCGATGCGCATATCGGATAATATCCCAAACAATTAAGAAATAATCAGAAAATCCCATCGTTGTAATCACTTTTAACTCTTTGTTTAAGCGCTCAAGATATTCTTCTGTGACTTCTTCCACTCGTTGCTCAAGCGCTTCTTCACATAATTCTTTTAAGAATTGATCAGAATCCCTACCTTCAGGAACAGGGTATGTAGGCATAATGTGATGATTTAATTCCAATTTCAAGTCTGTATTTTCTGCAATTTTTTCGGTCGTTTCACAAGCCTCTTCTAAATCAACTGCTCTAAATTGTTCAATCATTTCATCTGGAGATTTCAACGAATAATCTTTGTCATTTTGAGATAAGAATTGATGAATTTGTGCTTGATTCTCTGAACCCAATGGTACATCAGAGTTCAAAACTTGTAAAACCTTTGAAGGCAAAGCATCATTTGGTTTTAAATATTGGACATTACCTAAAGCCACTAAGTGCTCTTTATTTTGTTTATAAAAAGACAAAGTTTCTTCTGTATTGTCTTGTAAAGAAACGCCCAAGTAAAAATCTTTTATATTTTCTTTATAGTATTGTTTTATTTCATTTGCTTCTGCTATTCGTTTATTTTTAAGAAATGAAATAATTTCTCCTTGATCTCCAGGGGCTATTACTACTAAATGGTCACTTCTTGCAATGATCTCGTCTAAGGCAATTGCTTTTTGATCACTCAATTGAATCATTGTAGATAATTGAATAAGTGCTTGATACCCTTCATAATTTTTAGCTAACAGCAATAAAGGATAAATTTCATTATTCATAATAAACCCTTCGACATCAAGTGTAAGACCAATGATTGGTTTAATATCATTCTTTAGCGCTGTTTCATAAAATTCAATCGCCCCGTATAAGACATTATGATCACTCAAAGCTAACGCCTGATACCCTTTTTGTTTAGCCGTTTTTATTAATTCATGAATAGTTAGTGTGCTTTCCATTAATGAATGAGTACTTATTATTTGAAGTTGTGCAAAGGACACCTTTTCACCTCCCAGCTTTTTAATATATTAACTGATTTAATCCCTTTAAAATCTTTGTTGCTTAAACCAAACCTTTTAGAAATAATTTAAAAGACCTCAAATTTTTGCATGGAGGTCTTAGAAAATATATTAACGTATTCCTAACGCAATCCTTGCATAACGACTCATACGAGAAGGATCCCAAGCAGGATACCAAATTAATTTAACAATCGTTTCTTTGATTTCTTCTATTGGCTTTAAAGCTTCGATGATATCTCCTTCTATCACATCTCCAAAAGGACACCCCATTGTGGTTAGAGTGATTTGAACCTCGCATAAGCCATCATCGAATAAATTTACTTCATAAACTAAGCCAAGATTAACAATATCAATGCCTAACTCTGGATCAATCACCGTCTCTAAATGTTCGACAATTTGTTTTTTTAAAACTTCATTTTCAACATTTCCTTTTGGGGTTTCATCTGGCATACTCTCTCCTCCTCATATTATTACTATACCACATTTTATAAGTGTTTTAAAAAGTGTTCTGTCATTTTAAAAATTATTTCTTGTGGAACTTTATGAGCCACTTTTTCGGAAAATTCCAGCTCTATATTTTCTCCATACGGTTCTTTTACTGCTTTTTCGAAAAAGGCATGTGTCAAATGAGCCGGTACAACTGGATCTGCTTCACCATGCCAAACGTAAAGTGGTCGATTGGCAATTTTTTCAGGTTGTAAATCAAGTGAAATGGGCTCCAATTCTTTTAATCGTAAATTAATCAAATCTGTATCTAAAAAATCATAAGCAGTCGAACCATTTACTTTATAATTTTTAAGCAACCATTCTGTGAAAGCAATTGGTGAGGGTGTTCCCATAAGGACTGCTGCAGATTTTATCCAATCATATTGTGTCAAAGCTGCATTCGTAGTAATTCCACCCATAGATAAACCAGATACACCTATTCTATCTGAATCTATTTTTCCTTTTTTTATGTAACTCTCTAAGATATTTGGCAGTTCTTGC
>DXAZ01000129.1 GCA_019116785.1 Candidatus Atopostipes pullistercoris | reverse complement strand
AGCCTTCCCTTTTCCGCAATTACGTCCTAAAAAAGCCATCGCCCCTATCATTAAAGTCATTTTAGGCAAAACGAAAACTTACCGTAACTTAGTACCTAGAGGACTATCAGTAGGTATTTTTTTACAAGAGTTTTATCAATGGTTTAATCGAGTAAATTGTAGGCTAGGGAAACGTCACTCACTTGTTATCCAATCCAATCAAATGAGACCTGCAACCAAAATATAAAAACGAAAAGAAGTTAATAGGAAATTTCTATTATCTTCTTTTATTTTTTCCTCTTATTATTCTTTAATTAGAATTATTTTTTTAATATTTAAAAACCAATACCTAAAATTATTAGCAATTCCTTTAATTTCCTCATCAGATAGCGATTCCTTTTGAATATTTGGATCTGCTGCCAAAATGTTATGAACCATCTCTCGGCTAATGTTATCATAAATGGGATCATTTAATTGGACTTGGAGCACTTCACTTACCGTCTCGTTACGAGCAAGAGCTAGTAAAAACAGAGGATATTGTCGGTCTATTGGCTGTTTTATAAATTCTTCATACAAATTTGTTGGAATTAAATATACGTTGTCTTCTTCTTTTATTCGTGTTAAAAAGCCAAAAAACAAAGCAGAATCAATCAATTGATAAGAATGAATCGATAATTCTTCTTGATTACGAATATAAATTTTTGACTCTTGAATATTTAAAAGGCTTAGATTGTGTAAAAACCAAAACAAATGATTGATTCTTTTCATTTTGGGGAAAAGAATGGATGAATCAACGGCTACCTTATCTTCTTGGAAATATTCAAAAAGTTGTTCATTTGATATTTTTTCTAAGATGAGCTCATCAGTTTCTAATAGAGAGTTATCAATTGTTATCTTGGTTATATTTTTAGGAATTGCTCTGTCAATTTCTTCATCTGTTGTAAAATTTGAGAGGTAGTGATCTATTATTGAGGCGCGAACTTTTGCTTCTTCAGTCGATAAGTCATCTGATGTAATTAGATTGTCCCAATCTAATTCAATAAGATTTTTTTTTGTCAATTTATTATTCCTCCATATAAAATTTGTTCCTTCACTTCTTAAAATCATCTTCTCTTATCTTTTAAACGATTCATCGTTATTTGTACTTCTATTATAACACAAATTTCACAATCTTGCAGAAAGGTGGTTGGAAGGAATATTTAACCTATCGTATTTGGGGATTTTTCTCTAAAAAGCTTGTCTTTTTTTCACAAATAAAACTAGTGATACCTTTCTTTTTAATCATACTAAAAAAACCATTTATCTTCTTAATGCAAAAGATAAACGGTTTTTTAATATTATAATTTTTTGTGTATTTATTTAATTATTTTTATTATTATCTTCATCCAAGTTTAACACGGCCATAAAAGCATCTTGTGGGATATCGACATTTCCCACACTCTTCATACGCTTCTTACCTTCTTTTTGTTTTTCTAAAAGTTTCATCCGGCGCGTAACATCTCCACCGTATAATTTTTCAGTCACATCTTTACGGAAAGCACGAACTGTTGAACGAGCAATAATATGGTTACCAATTGCCGCTTGAACAGGAATTTCAAATTGTTGACGTGGAATAACTTCTTTTAACTTCTCAACAATTTTTCGTCCACGATCTTGGCTTTCATTTTTATGCACAATGAAACTTAAAGCATCTACTTGATCGCCATGAATTAGAATATCTACTTTGACTAAATCACTTTCTCGATAGCCAGCTTCTTCATAATTTAATGAAGCATAACCTTTAGTATTGGATTTTAGGCGATCAAAGAAATCAAATACAATTTCTGATAGAGGAAGATAATATATAATATTTACCCGAATGTCATCTAGATATTCCATCGTGATGAATTCTCCACGTTTACTTTGACATAATTCCATCACAGGACCTACGTAGTCATTTGGAGCAGAAATCGTTGCTTTTACGAAAGGTTCACGAATTTTATCAATCAATGTCTGTTCAGGCATCTCCGATGGGTTAGAAACTTCTATTGTTTCTCCGTCTGTTTTATCAACTTCATAAATTACAGAAGGAGCTGTTGTAATTAAATCTAAGTCAAATTCACGTTCTAGACGCTCTTGAACAACATCCATGTGTAACATACCTAGAAAGCCACAACGGAAACCAAAGCCTAAAGCTTGAGAAACTTCAGGTTCAAATCGTAAAGATGAGTCATTTAACTGCAAACGCTCAAGTGCTTCACGTAAATCTTCATAATCCCCTGAGTCTGATGGGAACATTCCACTATATACCATAGGCTTCATTTGTTGATAGCCAGGAAGTGGGGCTTTGGCCGGATTGTTGGCTAAGGTAATCGTATCCCCTACTTGTGTATCTTTAACGTTTTTGATATTTGCCGTAACATAACCAACATCGCCAACAGTTAATGCTTCACGAATTACTGGATGTGGTGAAAAGACTCCAACCTCAGTCACTTCAAACGTTTTACCGTTATGCATTAATTCAATGATGTCTCCTTTTTGAATCATCCCTTCTTGCACATTGATACTTAATACCACTCCACGGTAAGAATCGTATTCTGAATCAAAAATTAAAGCTTGCAAAGGATTATCAATATCGCCTTGAGGGGCAGGAATCTCTTGTACTATTTTTTCAAGAACCTCTTCTATCCCAATTCCATTTTTGGCACTAGCTTGTACTACATCTTCAGCTGGTAAACCAATAACTTCTTCTATCTCAAGAGCAACACGCTCAGGATCTGCTGCAGGTAAATCAATTTTATTAATCACGGGAACAATTTCTAAATCATTGTCCAGTGCTAAATAAACGTTGGCTAATGTTTGTGCCTCAATTCCTTGGGCGGCATCCACTATTAATATCGCTCCTTCACAGGCTGCTAAACTACGAGAAACCTCATAAGTAAAATCCACATGTCCAGGAGTGTCGATTAAATGAAGAATATAAGTAATTCCATCTTTGGCGGTATATTCTACTTCAACTGTATTTAATTTAATTGTTATACCACGCTCACGCTCTAAATCCATAGAATCTAAAACTTGTTCTGTCATTTCACGGTCAGCAATCGTTTTTGTAAACTCTAAAATTCTATCTGCTAAAGTCGACTTTCCATGATCAATATGTGCTATTATTGAAAAGTTTCGCACTATTTTCTGACGCTCACGTGCTTTATTTTTATCAATCATTTATAACCCCAATCCTTATTCTACATAAAAAACTTCATTCTTTATTATATCAATCATTTGTGTGATATACAATCCTTTCAATATTGTCTGTATTAGACCTACCACATTCTTTATTCAACAAAAAAGGCCAACCATTTATTTACATAGTTTGACTATAAGCGCCATAAAACTTTTAAGTAAATAAAAATGTTGACCTATTCGTTATTTATTACTAATTAATCTTTATCTTTAAATGCATCTTTCACTTTTGAGAAAAAGGTTTCACCCTTTTGTTCTTTAGTTTCTTCATAACCACTTTCTTTGGCAAACGCACGCAAATGTTCGGCTTGTTCTTCTGTAACCTTTTTAGGAATTTCCACCTTCACTTGAACGTGTTGGTCACCAGTATGATGGGTACGTAATGATGGTGCTCCTTTTCCTCTCAAACGAAATGTTGTACCCGCCTGTGTACCGGCTGGAATTTTTAATTTTACTTTTCCATGTACAGTTGGGACTTCTAATTCATCACCTAATGTTGCTTGAACAATATTAATAGGTAATTCATAATAAATTTCCGTTCCACGACGTGTGTAAGTATCAGAAGGTTTTACTCGGAAAATTACATAAAGATCGCCATAAGGACCTCCGTTTTTCCCAGCGTCTCCTTGACTTTGTAGACGAATTTGGTTTCCATCTTCAACACCTGCTGGAACTTCAATTTTTACAGAATGACGTTCTGATTGGAAGCCTTCTCCACTACAATCTGGACATTTTTCTTTAATAATTTTTCCTGTTCCTTGACATTCAGGACAAACAGTCTGCGTCATTACTCGGCCTAAAGGCGTATTCTGTTCAACATTTATTTGACCAGCGCCACCACAACGTGTACATGTTTCTGGAGTTGTGCCTGGTTTCGCACCGCTTCCTTCACACGTTTTACAGACATCTTTTCGATTATAGCGAATAGTGGTTGATTTTCCAAATATTGCTTCTTCAAAAGTCAAATCCATTACATACTGTAGATCTTCACCTTGTCTTGGAGCATTTGGATTACGTGAAGCTCTTCTGCCACCTCCGCCAAAAAATTGGTCAAAAATATCTTCAAAGCCAGAGAATGAATCTCCGCCGCCAAAACCACCGAATCCTCCACCATTGAAATTGGGATCCGTTGACGCATGCCCAAATTGATCATATTGTGAGCGTTTCTTTTGGTCTGATAATGTTTCGTATGCATCAGCGACTTCTTTAAATTTTTCTTCGGCATCCGGTGCATCGTTCAAATCTGGGTGATATTTTTTAGATAGTCGTCGGTATGCTTTTTTTATTTCGTCTTGCGAAGCGTCTTTTGAGACACCTAATACATCGTATAAATCTCGTTTTTCAGCCATCAAATCCTCCGTCATTTTATCTAAAAAATGTAAGGTTTAATTAAATACAGTGGAAAGAGAAAGCTAAATATTTAGCTTTCTCTTAAGCGCTCTACTGAATTTAATTTTTAAACCTATATTTTATTCTTCGTCTTCGTCGTCTACTTCTTCAAAATCAGCATCTACTACATCGTCGTCAGTTGCTGATTCTTCCCCTTCAGCAGCTCCTTCTTGAGCTTGTTGTTCAGCTGCTGCTTGTTCATACAATTTTACAGTCAACTCTTGAACAATTTCGCTTAATGCATCGCGTTTTTCTTTAATTAAGTCAATGTTATCTTCTTCGATAGCTTCTTTCAACTCATCACGAGCTGTTTCTGCTTTTTTAACATCTTCTTCGTCAACTTTCCCTTCCAAATCTTTTAGTGTTTTGTCTGTTTGGAAGACAAGTTGATCGGCTTCGTTTCGAAGTTCTACTTCTTCTTTACGTTCTTTATCGGCTTCTGCATTTTCTTCAGCTTCTTTAACCATACGATCAATTTCTTCATCAGATAAACCTGAAGAAGATTTAATTGTAATGTTTTGTTCTTTTCCAGTTCCTTGGTCTTTAGCAGAAACTGTTACAATACCATTTTTATCAATGTCAAATTTTACTTCGATTTGAGGTACTCCACGTGGTGCTGGTGGAATATCTGTTAGTTGGAAACGACCTAACGTTTTATTATCTGCAGCCATTGAACGTTCACCTTGTAAAACGTGAATATCTACTGCTGGTTGGTTATCAGCGGCTGTAGAGAATACTTGTGATTTACTTGTTGGAATGGTTGTATTTCGATCAATTAGTTTAGTAAATACACCACCCATTGTTTCAATACCAAGAGATAGAGGTGTAACGTCTAGTAATACGATATCTTTAACATCACCAGAAATTACTCCACCTTGTACGGCAGCTCCCATCGCGACAACTTCATCAGGGTTCACTGAACGGTTTGGATCTTTTCCAGTTTCTTGTTTGACTGTGTCCACAACAGCTGGAATACGTGTTGATCCACCTACCAAGATAACTTGGTTGATATCAGATTTTGAAAGACCTGCGTCACTAATTGCGCGACGTAATGGTTCTTTTGTACGTTCAACTAAATCTTGTGTTAATTCGTCAAATTTAGCACGAGTTAATGTTTGTTCTAAGTGTAATGGACCTGCTTCTCCTGCTGAGATGAATGGTAAACTAATTTGTGTAGATGATACACTTGATAATTCTTTTTTAGCTTTTTCAGCTGCGTCTTTTAGACGTTGTAAAGCCATTTTATCGTTTGATAAATCAATACCATTTTCAGATTTGAAAGAAGATACTAAGAAATCGATAATTTTGTCATCGAAATCGTCTCCACCTAGTGAGTTGTCTCCTGCTGTAGAAAGAACATCGAAGACACCGTCTCCTAATTCAAGAATAGAAACGTCAAAGGTTCCTCCACCTAAGTCAAAGACTAGGATGTTTTCTTCTTGGTCTTGTTTTTCTAATCCGTAGGCTAATGATGCAGCCGTTGGTTCGTTTACGATACGATCAACTTCTAAACCAGCAATTCGACCTGCGTCTTTTGTTGCTTGACGTTGTGAGTCGTTGGAGTAAGCTGGAACTGTAATTACTGCGTTTGTAACTTCTTCACCTAAATAATCCTCAGCATATCCTTTTAAATGTTGTAAGATTAAAGCAGATATTTCTTGAGGTGTATATTGTTTACCTTCAATATCAACTTTATGGTCTTCACCCATGTAACGTTTAATAGACATTACTGTATTTGGATTCGTAATTGCTTGACGTTTAGCAACTTCACCTACTTGAATTTCTCCGTCTTTAAATGAAACAACAGATGGTGTTGTACGATTTCCCTCTTTATTCGGGATAATCGTTGGTTCTCCACCTTCTAATACAGCGACTGCTGAGTTTGTTGTTCCTAAATCAATACCAATTATCTTAGCCATAAAAAAATCTCCTTCATCATTAATTATTATAAGAATTTTAAACTTAAATTTTTATTCTGTAACGGTCACTTTAGCAGCACGTAGCACTCGGTCATGTAATTTATAACCTTTTTCATAAACTTGAGCAACGACACCACTTTCTTGTCCTTCTTCCGCTGGAACTTGAGCATACGCTTCATGGAAGTTTGGATCAAATGGTTTGCCTTCTGCTTCTATCTCTTCAATACCTACTGAAGTAAGTGCTCTATAAAAGCTTTCAAGTACCATTTCGACACCTTGTTTTAAACTTTTCCCTGCTTCGTCAGAAACTTCTGTTTCCAGCGCACGTTCTAAATTATCTAATACCGGTAAAATTTCTTTTCCTAAATCTTGAGAACGATATCTAACTGCCGCTTCTCTTTCTTTTTTATTACGACGACGCATATTTTGAATTTCTGCTTGCAATCGTAAATTTTGGTCTTCTAAATCTTCTAGTTTTTGTTTTAATTCATTAATTTCTGACTCAGCATCTGATTCCGTATCAGAAATTTCTTGATTTTCTTCAAGCTCTTGATTCTCTTCAAGCTTTTCATTTTTTTCAAGTTCTTCATTTTCTTGTTCAGAATCAAACTTTTTTTCTTTTTCCGTCAATCTCATCCTACCTTTCTCACATTCACTATCCCATATTAGCACACACCTATAAGATTTTAAATAAGATTTTCAATCTTTATTCTAGGTAAAAATCTTCTAATTTACCAAGTATTTCCTCTTTTAATACTTGAATAACTCCAAGAGTTGAATCATAAGACATATTTGTAGGTCCTAATACAGCAATGAAGCCACCACCAAAGTAATCATCTTGGTAAGGAACCGACATTAAAGAAAATGATTCAAATAAACGGTCGTGGAACTCATCTCCAATCCGAATATTATAAGTTCCTTGTCGATCATATAACGAATTAAATAAAGTAAATAAACTTCCTTCATTATCCAATATATTATATAAATCTTTTACTTGGCGAATATTCATATCTTCTGCGAAATCTAAAATATTCATTTTTCCCGAAACAAACAATTGTTCTTCCGTAAAATGTAACAATGTTTGTTCAAGCATTTCAACAATATTCCAATTCATAGTTAGATACTTTTCAAATAAACGAGGCAAATCATTTTGCAAAGCATAATAAACAGTATTTAAAGATTCTCCCACTAAATTTTTGTTCATAAAATCTGTAACTTGTTTAAAATTCTCTACATGTAAATTCGTTGGAATTTTAAAAATCATATTCTGAACTTCAAAATTATCTAGCTGCATGATTAACATCATTTGCTGGTCATTCAAAGGGACAATTCGAAAACCTGTCAAAGTTTTGTTTTTTGACTGAGGTCCCAATACAATTGCTGTGTAACTCGTCAGTTCAGAAAGTAACTCGGCAGATTGATAAAAAACATCACTAATTTGGAAAATTTGAGAATCCATATAACTTTTAATTTTTCCTCGTTCATGTATATTCACCCGCTTTGGTCGCATTAGATGATCAACATAGAATCGATAACCTCTTACAGAAGGGACTCGTCCAGATGAGCTGTGCACTTTTTCTATATAATTCAAATCCTCTAACGTACTCATCTCATTACGAATAGTAGCTGAGCTAACATTTAGTGAATCCTCTTCAACCAAAGTTTTTGAACTCACTGGTTGTCCGTTTTTTGTAAAATGTTCTATTATTTTATTCAATATTAATAATTGTCTTTCTGTTAACATCGCGCAACATCCTTTCGCTTACAAGACAATTACTTTTCAATTAAATTAGCACTCGAGTCCCCCGAGTGCTAATCACTATGTATAATCTAACAAATTTCATTAAAGGTGTCAATGTAAAAGGGTTTAAAGCATAAAAAATTCACATTTTTTATGCTTTAATCTTCTTCTGCTTTTAATATTCGTCGAGTAGCTTCTTCATCTTTTTGAAGTTGGTGAATCAATTCTTCTGCACCATCAAATTGAACTTCTCCACGTAAATAAGCTACCCATTCTATTTGTACATCATCGCCATAAATTTCTTCGTTAAAATCCAAAATATTTACTTCTACAGAAAGTTCTGATTGATTCTTAAACGTGACATTATAACCGATAGAAGCCATCCCCATATATCGTTTTCCCTTAACAATAAACCAAACGGCATAAATTCCTACACCCGGAAGATAGGTATAAGGATGTGAATAAATATTAGCAGTTGGATAACCTAATTCACGTCCTCTTGCATCTCCATGAATGACAAAACCTAAAGTTTCATATGAATAGCCTAGCATAGCATTTGCTTTATCTATTTCACCATTTTTAATATATTGACGAATCAAAGTTGAGCTAATTGTCTCCCCTGCTTCTTTTGCTTCCCCTACTTGAACAATATCAAAGCGACCTTTTGCATAGTCCGATAACTGAGCCATTGAAGCAATGTCTGCTCTCCCATAAGTGTAATCAAAACCTGCTACAACCACCTTTGCATGCCAATCAACGATATAGCGATCCACAAATTCTTGAGGGGGCATATTCCCAAACTCTGAATTAAAAAACACCTCATATAAAATATCGACGCCAAGACTTTCAATAAGCTTTGCTTTCTGATTAGGCTGAGTGAGGTTTGCATATTGTCCCGCATTTAATTTCCTATAAACAATACTTGGGTGCCGATTGAAGGTCATCAATGCCACTTTTAAATTCTTTTCTCTTCCAATTCTTACGCCTTCTTTAATGACTTTTTGATGCGCTAAATGTACTCCATCAAAATAGCCCAATATTAGGACAATATCTTCATTTACTATTTCATCTTTATTATAGGGATGTTTAATTTTAATCGTCTTCAATATCTATACCTACATTTCTATCTTAAACATTTTTAAAGGTTTTAATTTTCCTGTTTTTTTAGGATGTTTGTCATACAATGCAACAATCACTTGCTTATACACAAATAAAACAGGATATTCTTCAGTTGTGATATCCTCTTCATCTAAGAGAGCTCCATTTTTCACTCGGTTCCATAATTTATCATCAATTGTTATTTTTGTAAACTGAGTAAGCCCAACATCAATTGGAAGAAGCAAGTTTTCTAAGTTATCATTGGTTAGTGCTGCCTTTACTTCTTCTAAAGTATAGGTTTGATCGGCTAAAATATTGCCACTTCGAATGCGAGTGAGCTCAGACATATGAGCGGGATAGCCAAGTTTCTTCCCGATATCTACCGCCAAAGTTCGGATATAAGTTCCCTTACTACAAGAGACCTCAAAAGAAAAACGGACTGTTTTTTCGACTTCATCATAAATGATCTCTGAAGTTCTTTTTAATTCATCAATTCGGACTTTGCGAGCAGATCTTTCAATTTCAATTCCTTCAAAAGCATATTCATACAATTTTTTTCCTTTTACTTTAACTGCTGAAAACATTGGAGGAATTTGTTCGATGCTTCCTACAAACTCCGCTAAAACTTGATCAATTTCCTCTTCTTGAATGTCTTTTGAAACAGGTAATCTTTCAATGATGGTTCCTGTAGCATCCTCAGTAGAAGTTGAATACCCAATAGTTATCTCTCCCGTGTAGGTCTTATCTGCATTTAGCATATATTCTAATACTTTAGTGCCTGCCCCTACTGCAATTGGTAAAACTCCTTCTACCTCTGGGTCTAATGTGCCAGCATGGCCAACTTTTTTAATCCCCAATAAGTAACGTATTCGACTTACACAAGCAAAGCTAGTCATTCCTTTTTCTTTCCAAATGGGTAAAATTCCCTCTACCATATATTCACATCACTTCTATTTTTTACTTTGTATATTGTAACATATTTCATCATAAAAACTAAGAATTATAGGTCATTTACGCATGGTTTCATTGAGATTGTCTCACCCTTGTTTTAAAATAAATGAATGCGCTCACAGCGTCTTACTTTAAATAAAGTAATCTTCTATGTTACTATGAATTTGAAAATAGAGAAAGGTAGTGATCTTTTATGAAACAATTGTTTACTTTCCCTTCGGAAGAGTTGTTGCAGGAGAATACACAATACATCACCATTGTTCAAGAATTGCATGCCACCACTTTAACCAATGATAAAGATCGAATTCAATTCGAAAATCTTATCAACGAAGCTAGAAAAAGAATTGAAGGTTCTGAATTAAAAGAAAAGGATGCCTTACTTGAACAATTAAATATCGCTTTGAACAACCGAGACTCTCTGGTTAAATTTATTGGAGCACTTGTATTGTATATCACTCCTAGTGATATTTACTTTTATCATTTAAGTATTTCTGTATCAGATCAAGTATACATTAGTGATTTACCTTATATACTTCCTGTTGCTGCTAATGCCCAGTATACTCGCGATTATCACTTACTTGTATTAAATCGGGAAAGTATACGATTATTTGAAGGTCATGGCAATAAAATAGAAGAACAAGATTTAAATGAATATGAAGAAGCACCCGTTGATTTGGAAACAGCCCTAGGAACCGAAAAAGAAGGTGGAAGTCTTAATTTCGGTACCTATAGTACCGGACCTAGTCAAGCAGGATCTGGCCAATTTTTCCATGGACACAACGAAACCAGCCAAGAAAAAGATATCGATCGAAAAAGATATTTCAATATAGTCGATCGCTTTATCATCGATAATTTTTCAAATGAATTCAAGTATCCATTAATCGTTTATTCCGTTGAAGAAAATCAATCCGTGTTCAAAGAAATCTCAAATAATAGATATTTAAATGATGTAAATATCACAGGCTCTGCAGCTGGTCTAAGTGTTCCAGACATTCAAAAGAAAGTT
>DXAZ01000128.1 GCA_019116785.1 Candidatus Atopostipes pullistercoris | reverse complement strand
CCTTTAACTTGTCCTGGCTGATATTCTTTGCTTCCAGTTTCAACTTCAACTGGTCCATCTAATACTGTAAATAAGCGATTAGCAGAAGCCAGTGCACTTTGTAGTTCAGCCAATACATTTGAAATGTCATTAAATGGTTTTGTATATTCTTTTGCATAATTTAAAAATACCGTTAACCCTCCGACTGTTAAAGCATTATTTAAAATTAAAATTGCTCCCATAAAGGCCACTCCTGCATAAATCAAAGCATTGATAAAGCGTGTCGTTGGATTTACTGTGGATGAATAAAAAGTAGCTTTTTCAGAATAATCGCTATAAAGATTGTTGATTTCATTGAATTGTGCTTCCTTTTCATCATAAATGTTAAACAACGTAATAATCTCATTCTGAGTTAAACTTTCTTCAACAATCTCCGATAATTCACCACGTGATTCAACACTTTTAATAAAGTAATCGTAACTTCTTTTCGCAATAAAGCGAGAAGTGAATAATGAAATTGGGGTTAAAATAGCTACAACGGCCATCATCACTGGGTTAATTCGAAACATCATAACCAGTGTAAACAGAATCGTTAAAAGTCCAATTAAAAACTGTTCAAAGACCATTAACAGTCCATCATTTAATTGTTCAGTATCTGTCGTCAGCCGACTGACTAAATCTCCCGTGCTGCGGCTATCTACAAAGCTGAGTGGCATAACATGCATTTTTTCCAAAGCAGCTTGTCTTAAATCACTGGTCATTTCATAAGAGACTTTTTGATACATAATCGGTAATAACCATTGGACAAGTGTGTTAATGATGACTACAATAATCATTTGCACCAGAACCGTCTTTAATTGATTAAAATCAACTTGTCCTTTTCCGATGATATAATCAACAGCTTCACCAATTAAGATAGGAAGATAAACGGTTAGACCCACTTGAATAATGGATAAAAATAAAATCCCAAATAGGAAAATTTTATAATCAGCCAGCAAACGAATTAACCGTAAAGTGGTCTCTTTTCTATTTGTCTTCATCTATTCTACCTCCGCTACTAATTGTGATTTATAGATTTCTTGATACAGTTGATTGGTTTCTAATAATTTTTCGTGTGTATCAAGGCCTACTTGGTTTCCAGCATCCATAACTAATATTTGATCAGCATTTTCTAAACTTCGTGTTCTTTGGGAAACCATAATAAGCGTTCGCTCACGATAATTTTCCGTTAGGGTATTTAATAAGTTTGCTTCTGTTAGGTAATCTAGAGCAGAAGTCGCATCATCAAAAATTAATATTTGACTTGGTTTTAATAATGCTCGTGCAATGGTTAATCGTTGTCTCTGACCACCAGAAAAGTTTCTTCCAAATGCTGAAACTGGTGCATCTAAACCTTCACTCAAGTTTTCAACAAATGATTTTGCTTGAGCATCTTCTAATGCTTGCCACATTTCATCTTCTGTCGCATCCGCTTTAGCCACTAATAAGTTGGAACGAATAGTCCCTTTAAATAGAGCGACTTTTCCTGAAACGACACTAATCTCATCTCTTAATCCTTTTCTAGAAGCTCCTTTATAAATCGAAGGATGATAGAGAATTTCTCCAGATGTTGGGAGATAAATATTAGAAATTAGATGTAAGATTGTTGATTTACCAGCTCCCGTTCCTCCAATAATTCCAAAGAAACTTCCTTTCGTTACTTCAAAATTAATATCATGCAGTACATCTTTTTCTGCGGTAGGGTATCGGAAATCTACATGGTTAAAGGAAAATGCGGTCTCTTTCTCTTTTTGAGTGTCTGTGCTCTTTAAGTCATTTGATAATTGGATGTTTGACTCTAAGCTTTTGAATTCATCGCTTTCTGAATCATAGTTCATTACTTTAGCTACACGGCGAGCACTTACCCAAGCTCTGTTTAATCGAACAGTTTGCATGACAATTTTTGTGAGTTCGACTAAAATTGCAAGGAGATAGTTAACAAGGGCAATGATTTGTCCTTGGGTTAGGGTACCTTCATATACAAAACTCGCGCCATCCCAAATGAGTAAAATTAACGTCACATTAATTGTGGCATAGGTTAGTGGGTTAGTTAAGATGGAAATGTAGCCGGTTTGTTGTTGTTTTTTGGTCAAATCTTTATTTAAGACTTTGAATTCTTCTTTTTCTCGGTCTTCTTGTCTGAAAGCTCGGATAACTCGAAATCCTTGCATTTGTTCTCGAGTTGAAGTGACTAAAGCATCGAATTTTTGTCGAATTTGTTGTTGATAAGGTGTTGTTATGTAAATAATTCCTATCAATATAGCAAATAATACTAGTGTCATAATGACAAAATAGCTTGTAGTCCTTATGTCAATTTGCATGGCCATAAATAGAGAGCCAAAAACAATAAAGGGTGAGCGTAAAAACAAACGGAAGAAAAGATTCAACCCTGTCTGGATTTGAAAGGTATCTCCTGTAATTCTTGAAATTAAACTACTTGGAGTAAATTTATCAAATGCTGACTGGCTCATTCCGATTGTTTTTTTAAATAAATCTTCGGTTAAATTTTTCGTAAATCCGATTGCTGCTCGTGCTGAGAAAAATTGTCCAGCGATAGAAAATCCCAGACTTAGTAGCGCAACAAGAAACATTAAGCCAACGTAATAAAGAAGAAGGTTGCGATCATTTGTGGGAATCACATTATCCACTATTTGTACAATAATGAGAGGCACAGTTAGTTCCATCAAAGCTTCTATTAGCTTGAAAAATGGTGCAAGTATTCCCATTAATCGATAACCTTGAAAATATTTAAGTAATTTTTTCATTTATTCAAATCCTTTTTACTATATTATGTTCCAGATAAAGTCCATATAATTGTGTAAAAGTAAAAAGGCCATATAAACGTCCTTTTACGGTACAATGTTTTTAACGCAAAAACATACCTAGGAGGACTTCATATGACCCAAGTACATTTTACACTGAATAAC
>DXAZ01000127.1 GCA_019116785.1 Candidatus Atopostipes pullistercoris | reverse complement strand
TGCGAGCCGAGATTAAATCAATAAACGATAGTGAAATTACATTGAAAATGATTGACCCGATAAATGAAAGAAAGTTGGAAGAAACCGAGTGGCGAGGTCGAAACTTCGCCTACTTGGAACTGTTTGACAGTCGTTATTCTTCGCCTGAACAACGAAAGCACTATTGGGCTTTAATAGGCGACATACACGATTATACAGGCAAGCGTAAGGGAATGATTAACCTAAACATGAAAGCCTTGTATATGGTTGAAAAAGACACCGACAAAGAGCCGAGTGTCGCTCAAGGGAAAATGACACAAGAAGAAGTTGCTGAGTGGTTGCAGATGATTATCGAATGGATGATTGAACATGATATACCAGCTCAACATCCAGAAGGCTATGTTCCAGCCGACATATCAAAAATGATGTACGTGTTAACGATGAATAAAAAATGTGTTGTTTGTCAGAAACAACCAATTGAGATAGCTCATTTCGATGGAACCGTTGGAATGGGTCGAGATAGAACAAAGGTTGACCATACAAAAAGTAAGTTCTTAGCATTATGCCATTTCCATCATCGAGAACAACATAATATAGGCGAAACTGATTTTATTGAGAAATACCACTTAGCACCATTGAAATTAGATGCAGATGACTTAAAGCGATTAGGAGTACGAGGGAATTATGAGGAGTGACCCCATGTACAAAATAACAATAAACGGAGCAACCTATCCAAAGGTTATCCATTTTAGAACCAGTCAATCAAGACTAGGACAGAGAATCGTAATTGAACAAGCAAATGGAGTTAGACATAGTGTTTTGATTGAGAAAATAAATAAATTAGAGATTGAGAGGGAAGACATTGGCGTTTAAATATCATGAATATTGGGAATTGTTAGGTGTAGACCAACATAGCCAATTTGAAGCAAAGTTGAAAGAGTTGTTATTTAAGCCGAAGGAGCGGGAAGTATTTTATAAACGATTGTTAGAAGTGAATTATAAAGTGTCTGAAGATACATTCAAGGAGTACTTCGAATTGTACAGTGCTGAAAGGAAGACAAATCAACAAGATTTTACACCTGAAAGCATCACAAAGGTTATAACTGAAATTATTGCGATGAACAAGCCAAAAGAAAGTGGGTATAGCGCTTATGATCCAGCGGCTGGAACAGGAACATTACTAATCGCTCAATGGGATGCAGATAGAAAACAGGTGTCGCCATTCAATTACTTCCCGCACGAGTACTTTTACGTAGGAGAAGAGTTATCAGATACAGCATTAATTTACTTATTGCACAACATGGCTCTACGTGGAATGAACGCTGTAATCATGCACGGAAATTCGATTGAACGTGAATATAAGCAAGTGTATTTCATTCAAAATAGCTCAAATGATTATATGAAGTTTAGTGACATTAACGTGATGCCAAGAAGTAAAACATTAGAAAGAGTATTGGATATTAGAAGTTGGACAGGAGAGCCCATCGAACACATAGAGAGTTATGACGTTCCGTGGTTTGAAGAATTTAAAGAAACAATTCGTCAGTATAAATAAAATAGAGATTGAGAGGGAAGAAAAATGGGAACCAGAAACACATTAGCAGATTTAAACAATCATTTATTTGAACAATTAGAACGATTAAACGATGAAGAGTTGAGTGGAGAGGACTTCGAGAAAGAAGTAAAACGAAGCAAAGCTTTACAAAATATCGGGAAAACAATCATCGATAATGGCCGTTTAGTTTTGGATGCAGAAAAATTCAGCGATGACCGATTGGACGCAAGTTCTCCAAAGCCTAGAATGCTGGAGGGGTAACATGAAATACAAACACTATACAGACGAGCAAATCGATTATATCAGGGAAATAGCCAAAGGAAGAACTCGACAAGACATCACAGATTTATTTAATGAAAAATTCAATCAAAATCGAACAGTGAAGGGAATTGCGAACATTTTGCACCGCCACAAGATAAGAACGGGCATGCAAGGCTACAATACGCAGTTTAAAAAAGGAAATGGTGCGTGGAATAAAGGGCTAAAAAGAGAAGAGTATTTAACAAAGGATCAAATAGAAAAATCTAAGGAAACACAGTTTAAAAAGGGACAGGTTTCGCCCAGAAGAAAAGATTTAGGCGCTGAACGAATCAATGAATTTGGGTTCATCGAAGTTAAAACCGAACAGCCCGACACTTGGAAATTGAAACATCGACATATTTGGGAAGAGGAACATGGAGAAATTCCTTACCGACATGTGATTATATTTAAAGATGGCGACAAAACGAATTGCGAACTCTATAATCTGATGATGGTTTATCAAAACGCAGTAACAACCGTAGGGATGAGAAAAGCGCTCACTGAATATCCAGAAATTAACGAAGCGATTTACAATTTGACTGAACTAGAAGTTAAAACAAACGTTCGTAAGAGAAACGAGGAGGCAATCAAATGACAGGCAAACAACTTAAACAATTACGACTAGACAAAGGTATCACTAAGCATAAACTATCAAGCAAGTTAGGTGTTAATATTTCCACGGTCAATCGTTGGGAACGTGAAGATCAAAATATCCACCGCAAATACTACGCAAGAATTCAATGCATTTTTGATTTAGATTTCTTTGAAGTCATAACACGTACTTATCGAACAGAAGAAGAAAAAAGAAAGACTTAGAAAACAACGTGTGGAAATCATGGGGCGAATGGATAGGAAAGCTGAAAAGTGGAGCGACTTGCCAGAAGATGATGCAGATTTAATCGCATTTAGAAAGGTAGT
>DXAZ01000126.1 GCA_019116785.1 Candidatus Atopostipes pullistercoris | reverse complement strand
GATCCAGATTTTGGAACTTTTGAAGTTGATGGAAAAGAATATCCATTAAGCTTTGTTTTATATGAAGATTATTATATGTATCACACGGATCCAAAAATTCGACGTGCTTCTTATGATAAGTTTAATGAGGTACTCGACCAATATAAAAATACCGTAGCAACAGCTTATTATAATCAGGTGGTCAAAGAAAAAACAATTGCAACTATGCGTGGTTATGATTCGGTTATTGATTATTTACTTGAACCACAAGAAGTGACACGAGATATGTACAACCGCCAAATTGATGTGATCATGGAAAAATTTGCGCCAGTTATGCAAAAATACATTACACATTTGAAAGAAAAAAATGGTTTAGATAAAGTTACTTATGCTGATTTAAAAATTGATGTCGATCCTGAATTTAAGCAAGATATTACAATTGAGGAAACAAAAGATTTAGTAAAAGAAGCTTTAGCACCTTTTGGCCAAGACTATGTCGATTTGATCTTAAATTCATACGATGAAAGATGGGTAGACTTTGCACGTAATATTGGTAAACGATCTGGTGCTTTCTGCTCAACGACTTATAAAAAGCATCCTTATATTATGATGTCATTTTCTGGTCTATTAAGTGATGCGTATACATTATTCCATGAATTGGGACATGCTGGACAAGGAGTTTTGTCTCATGAATCTAATTCTTATACAGGATCTAGACCTTCTTTATATTTAATTGAAGCTCCTTCAACCTTCCATGAATTGCTCTTAACAGATTATTTAAAAGAACGTACAGATGATCCAAGAGAAGAACGAGCTGCATTGTCTATGATGATTTCTAAAACCTATTTCCATAATTTTGTTACTCACTTACTAGAGGCAGCATATCAAAGAGAAGTCTATCGTTTGATTGATGAAGGTAAAAGTTTTGATGCGAATACATTATCAGAAATAAAGCGCGAAGTATTAGAACAATTCTGGGGAGATGCTGTAGAAATTGAACCTGGTGCTGAATTAACTTGGATGCGTCAAGCTCATTATTATATGGGGTTATATCCATATACGTATTCAGCCGGCTTAACTATCGCAACACAAGCTTTCTTAAAGATTAAGAGTGGTGAATCTGATATGGAAAACTGGTTGGATTTCTTACGCTTAGGAGGACAAGAAGCTCCACTAGAAGCAACTAAAGTAGCTAATGTTGATGTTGACACTGATCAAGCATTACTAGACACTATCGAATATCTAGACGAATCTGTGGATCGTATTATTGAATTGAGTAGCCAGTTAGAAGCTTAATTTTTAAAGCAGAATAAATAAAACTAGGTAATTATTAACTATAAATAAAAACGTGATGGAATCCTTCGAAGTTAAGAGGGAAAACATTGCGTTTTTTAGTTTACATCCCCATCTAAAACGAGCCATTTTCTTATGTTTAAGTGAGGAAATATTAAGTTGCTTATAATATCATTCCAACTATATCATTTTTTATCTTGACTCTGCGGTAGAAATTTAGCTATCAGTGAATAAGTGGCAATCCAAAATTCTATTTTTAAAAATAGAATTAGTTATAGGAGGTTTGTAAAAATTATGTTAAATTAGAATTAACTAAATTAAAGAAGGGTATGGATAAAGTAATGTATGATTTTAAAACAAGAATCAATCGAGAGGGTACGGGCTCAGCTAAATGGGATCTTATGTATACGGTAAATCCTGATGTTTCTTTCAATGTAGTCCCTTTATCAATAGCTGATATGGAATTTGTTAATGCACCCGAAATTAGAAAGGGCTTACAAAAATATCTAGATACAGCCATATTAGGTTACCAAGTTGCTTATGATGACTTTAATGAAGCAGTAGTAAATTGGCAAGAGAAACGTTACGATTGGTCGATTGAAAAGGAATGGATTGTAGATGCAAATAACGTAGTGATGGCTTTATATGCTGCCGTTCGCGCATTTACTGAAGAAAATGATGGCGTAATTATTTTTAGACCATCTTATCCACCATTTGGAAATGCGATTGATGTTAATCATCGAACAGAAGTTGGAATTCCTTTATTAAATGATGGTGGCTACTACACGATTGATTTTGATCAATTTGAAGAAGCAGCTCTAGATCCTAATAATAAAATGCTTATTTTGTGTAACCCTCATAATCCCGTGGGACGAGTTTGGACAAAAGAAGAGCTTGAAAAAATTGCAGAGATTTCCGTAAAGCATAATTTAACGGTTGTTTCAGATGAAATTTGGCGCGACTTTACAATGCCAGGCTATGAATATACGCCCTTAGCTACAGTAAATACTGAGTTAACACCATCACTGATGACTTGCACTTCTGCATCTAAATCATTTAACTTAGGGGGACTAAAGCTAGCTTCTATAATCATTGAAGATGAAAAGTTACGTGAAAAATTTCAAGAAGAACTTACTATTATGGGTGGAAGTGTCATTGGACCACTCGCCTATAAAGGGGTAGAGTTAGCCTATACAAAAGCAGAACCTTGGTTAGATGAAGTATTAAAAGTGATTGATACGAACCAAAATTTAGTTCATGATTTCTTTAAAGAAAATTATCCAAAAATTAAAGCACCCAAAATAGAAGGAACCTATGTTCAGTGGATAGATGTCAGCGAGGTGGGCATGACGGATGAAGAAATGGCAAAATTTTTAGAACAAGAAGCTGAATTTTTCACTGGACATGGAACAGCTTATGGTTTGGAAGAAGGGCGCGGTTATGAGAGAATTAATTTAGCTTTACCGACTGAAATTTTGCGTGAAAGTCTTGAACGTTTAGTGAATGCGCTTAAAAAACGTGAAGAAGCTTAATTTTTAAACAAGTACTCCTTAGAAAATGAAAAAAGAACTCATTGACGATTTATCTTAAGTAAATAAACGTCAATGAGTTTTATTTTACTCACTAGTTTTCCCAAAATTGTTGGATGTTTCCGGGTGCGCCAGTAACGGGATCTGTATCTGGAAGGTTTACGTTTTTGATACTTTTTTTAATCATTTCATAATCACTGGCATCGCCATATTGAAAATCGTAATCAGAATCATTTAATGGATAGGCACCCACAATTTCATGGTTGGCCGTAGCCTCTAGTTTTTTATGTGCAGTTCCAGCTGGCAAAAGTAAGACATCTCCTTTGCGGATGGTCAACATTTCGCCATTTTCTCCTCCAAGTTGAACGCGAAGCTCACCTTCAGTACAGGCAAGGGCTTCATGTGCAGTCGAATGGAAATGATGTTGATCCATTATTCCGTTTTTCCAACCGTTCGTATATCCATTATTTGTAAACAATTGAAGTACATCGTCTCCGTTATACTCTTCCTCTAATGCACCCGCTAATACATTTTCAAAAAATAAAACAGGTAAAGGATTATTCGGATAGGGTTTTTCTTCGTTGAGATAAATTGTTTCTACCATAAGAAATCTCCTCCATATTTTTTAGTAAAAATTGATGTATTCTTGTTCCAAAAAGGCCTGTCTACTTAGTATAAATATACCAATAATCTCTAAAACTCTATATTAATTTGCTTATGCCTCTTAATTACTTCTTCTAAAATTCGTTTATTCACTTCATAAAATGATTACTTTACGAGAAACTTCGAGAACTGTTATACTATTTATGAAAGAAATATTTTTTAGTAGGAGGAAAATTTATATGGGATTTCCAAAAGGATTTTTGTGGGGTGGCGCAACAGCCGCAAATCAACTAGAAGGGGCCTATAATGAAGGTGGCCGTGGATTAGCAAACGTTGATGTCGTTCCACATGGTGAAGATCGTTTTCCAATTATAACTGGACAAATGAAACATGTTGATTTTGACGACAAACATTTCTATCCAGCTAAAGAGGGGATTGATCACTATCACCGTTATGAAGAAGATATAAAACTATTTGGCGAAATGGGCTTTAAAACTTATCGCTTTAGTATCGGTTGGTCACGTATTTTCCCAAATGGGGATGAATTAGAACCAAATGAAGAAGGGCTAAAATTCTATGATCGCTTAATTGACGAATGTCTAAAATACGATATTGAACCACTGGTTACAATTACGCATTTTGATATTCCGATGCATTTAGTCAATGAATATGGCGGCTGGCGCAATCGTAAAATGCTTGAATTTTATGAACGTTTAGTTCGTACATTGTTTAATCGTTACAAAGGGAAAGTTAGATATTGGTTGACCTTTAACGAAATTAATGTTCTTTTACATGCACCTTTTATGGGCGCGGGGATTGTTTTTGAAGAAGGTGAAAATGAAGAACAAGTAAAATATACAGCGGCACATCATGAATTGATGGCTAGTGCGATTGCAACAAAAATTGCACATGAAGTCGATCCTGAAAACATGGTTGGATGTATGTTGGCAGCGGGCGAATACTATCCCATAACACCTAATCCCAAAGATGTACGCGAAGCCCAATTGAAAAATCAAGAAAATTATTTCTTTATTGATGTTCAATCTCGCGGAGAATATCCAAACTACGCACTGAAACGATTAGAGCGTGAAGGCATTAAACTTCCATTTGAAGAAGGGGATAAAGAACTTCTAAAAGAAAATACTGTTGACTTTATTTCATTCTCTTACTATTCTTCACGAGTTGCAGGAGATCCAAAAGAACATGAAGTAGCTGAAGGAAATATGTTAGGAACTCTTAATAACCCTTATTTAGAAGCTTCAGAGTGGGGCTGGCAAATTGATCCGTTAGGTTTCCGCATTACAATGAATGAGTTATATGATCGCTATCAAAAACCGTTATTTGTTGTGGAAAATGGACTAGGAGCTATTGATGAACCTGATGAAAATGGCTATGTGGAAGATGATTACCGAATTGATTATCTGGCTCAACATATAGAAGCTATGCGAGATGCGATTACTTTAGATGGGGTTGAAATGTTAGGTTATACCACTTGGGGTCCAATCGATTTAGTTTCGGCAAGTACAGGTGAAATGTCTAAACGTTATGGCTTCATTTATGTTGATCGTGATGATGCAGGCAAGGGAACATTGAATCGTTCTAAGAAAAAATCATTTGATTGGTATAAAAAGGTAATTGAAACAAACGGTGAAGATTTAAGCAATAACTAATTAATAAAAATTAAAAAGTTGTTCTCTATTTTTTAGGTAGAGGACAACTTTTTTGCTTATTTTAACTTATACAAGTCTATTATTCATAAACCATTCCGCTGAATAGGAAGATTGTTGCATCGTCAAGTGAGCATCGTTATTTTCGTGTTGGGTACCTCCGATTAAAATACCAGTGAAGAAGAGATTCTTCATTAAGCCAAATCGTTGATTAATAACTTGAGCTTGGGGCCAATCGACAAAAACAAAACGCCCTTTTTTATGCGGAAGAATTAATTTTTGGTGGTATAAATTTTTAATTAAGGGTCTGTTTTTGGCAATGTGTTCAATCTGCGTATCAAAGCCTGTCGCGTTAATTAAAAGATCAGCAGTTTCGGTTTCATCAGCCACAACACTAAAAGCTCCACCTTTTTTAGGATGTATTTCAGAAATTCCTTCCACTAATCTTACTTTTCCAGCATCTAATAACTCAAATAACCATTTGAATGTTTGGTTTGGTACACGAGATTTAAAGAATAGTAATTTTTTATGGTATTGATTTAGATAACGCTCTTGATCTTCTCCACTGAGTTTATTAAATAAATCAGGTAGGTAAACAATGAGTTTTGCCGCATAAGAGTGAATGAGGGCTAACTCTTGATCATTTGATTCCAATGCTAGACGCATAGCCTCTAAATCATCTTCTTTGTAACGATTATATACAGTATTAATATCTATTCTTTCTTGTTTAATATCTTCAATGATGGTTTTAATTATTTTATCTAAAGGAATACTGCCAGTATAAGGATCCATTTGCGCCTTTATCCAATCCTTTGAGAAGGTAAACTGAAATTCTTCTTTCTCTAAAGGAATAGTTGGAAAATTAAAAATCTCACCAGTAGGAACATAATAGGTCAGTGGTTCTTTGAGATCATAGTTGGTCATCAAAAATCGCATAAGGTCAATACCTGTTGCACCACTTCCTATCACACCAATTTTTTCTTCTCCTGTCAAATGTCCAAGGACTTCATACATCGGATAAGGATTATGTATATAATTTTCTTGTCCCATGAGTTGATAGTAGTCGGCATAGGGCGGATGACCAATTGAAAAAAAGACTGCATCATAAAAAGTGTCTTGCCAGCCATTGGTTGTTTTTAGCTGATAAACATAATTTCCTGATTTTGTCTCTATTGCTGGTTCTTTTGTTTCGGCATCAAAAACGTTCATATCTATCACTTCATATGGATGATGCGTTACTTGCTCATGATTAAAATACGGAGAAAACCTTTCCTTTAAATAGCGGCCATATTTTGGTCTTGAAACTAAACCTTCAAAATTATAAGGCTCCTTATAATTTTCATCTAACCATTCTACAAAATCATTGGGGATGGAGGAGTCATAGCTAAGTACTTCTGGATCTACATTTAACATAATAGACTCATCATCGTGGTCATACGGGAGTCCAACCCCGAGGATTTCTCTAGGCTCAAAGACTTCAATATGGTCTTCTTTTTTTAAATTTTTATGATTGATGCATGTTTTGACAATCGTTGCACCGGATATTCCAGCACCAACAACAGCAATTTTCATTGTAAAGCCTCCTTGCTTGTAATTCTAAGTTCTTTTTTTATATTTAAAGTCATCCTATATCATATCATTATTTTTAATAGAATGGGTCATTTCAAAAATATTTTAAAAGGAATCTTTTTGAAGAATACTTTAAATATGTTAGAGGGGTAATCGTTGCAATGTTTAAAAAGTATATTACAATGAACTTAAGTACACAAATGAAAAAAGGAGCTGAGGAAGTGAAGTTAACCGTTTATTTAGCAGGGCAAATTCATGATAAGTGGCGGGAAGAATTAATGAAACAAACAAAAGATAAAGGGTTGAGTATTGATTTTGTTTATCCGCAAACTGAGCATAATTTATCGGATGATATTGGTGAGAAAATTTTAGGTAAACAACCTGGAGATTATTATCGAGATGAAGCGGCATCTGCGATTAATAATTTCAGGACGACAGTTTTAATGGAAAAAGCAGATATGGTCGTTGCTTTATTTGGAGATCAATATCGCCAATGGAACACAGCGATGGACGCTACTACAGCCATTAATAAAGGAAAACCACTTATTATTATTCGCCCTAAAAATCTGATTCATGCACTCAAAGAATTATCGAATAAAGCCAATGTGACAGTAGAAACAATTGAACAAGCCGTAGAAGTACTCGAATATATCAATCAATAAAATAAGATGACTTAAAACCACTCACTGATCTAAAAGAGTGGTTTTTTTCTCCTTGATTCAATTTGTTGACAAAGCAGTAAATATTGAATAAGATTAATCTATTCAATAAATCAGTTGAATAGATGGATGGCCAATTGAATGGGGGGAAACGATGTCAAAGGAAAGAGAATTAAAGGATTCGTTGTATCAAGAATTTGCGCGTATCGGAAAAAGCTTATCTAGTCCTAAGCGTTTAGAACTTTTAGATTTATTATCACAAGGACCTAAGTCAGTAGAAGAATTGTCAAAAGCAACAACGATGTCGGTAGCTAATGTTTCTCAACATCTTCAAACACTATTTAAATCAAAACTAGTGACCTCTCATAAAAAAGGAAACTATGTCATTTATGAACTGATGGATGAAGTGATTGTGGATTTTTTAAAAGCCTTGCATACGTTATCTGAGAAGCAATACATGGAAGTTCAACAAATAAAACAAGCATTTATAAACGAAAATCAAGGTCTAAATGATATTTCTCTTGAAGAATTGAATGAACGTATGGAGGAAGGAGAAATTTTATTATTAGATGTCCGTCCAAAAACAGAATATGAAAGTAATCATATCCCTGGTGCTATTTCTGTTCCAATGGATGAGTTGACTGAACGTATTTCATCTTTGCCTAAAAACAAAGAAATCGTGGCTTATTGTCGAGGGACGTATTGTTTAATGTCTACTGAAGCTGTTAAACTCTTAAATGACCGAGGATTAGAGGCCTCTCGTTTACAAAAAAGTGTTCAAGACTGGCATCAATATCAATCAGAACATAGTTGAAAAAAATGTACTTATCAAAAAGGAATCATTATAATAAGAATGCAACGAATATTTTTTGGGGAGGTCCAAGCGATGAACTTAGTATTTTCTTTTGATGAAGGTTATGCAGAAGTTTTTAAAGTACTCTTACGTTCTCTTTATTTAAATAATAAAGAAACTCATTTTAATATTTATTTATTACACGATGAAATGTCGGAAGACACATTAGTGGATTTACAAGATCATATAGAATACTACAAATATAATTTTTTTCCTATTGATTGCCGAGAATATTTAGAACAGTCGGAAAATTTTAGAATTAATCGATATTACACGATTGAAATGTATTTATGGTTATTTGCTCCATACTTACTTCCAAAAGAAGTAGACAGAGCATTATATCTTGACGCCGATATAGTAAATATGAATTCTATCGAGGATTTTTATTTCCAAGACTTTGAGGATCATTTGTTTGTAGCAATGGATTATAAGATTAAAAATCAAATTATCCAACCTTTTAATAATTTACGCTTGAGAACTATAGCAGCTGATAATTATTTTAATACTGGGATTGTTTTAATGAATATCCAAAAGTTACGTGAAGAGAGAACACCAAAAGAAATTTCTGAAGCGGTGGTAGATAACAAAGCGATTTTAATTTTACCGGATCAGGATGTTTTCAATTATTTGTATTACAATGAAGTAAAAGAAAATCCATGGGAGATTTATAATGTAGATCCTAGATTATATCAGGTTTTTCAATTAATAAATCCAGAAAAATACAACTTAGGCTGGGTTGAAGACGAAGTTATTTTTATTCATTATGCAGGTAAACACAAGCCATGGATGGAACGTGAGAAATATAAATGGGATTTGGGTAAATATTATTTTGAATATGAAAAGATGTTAGTGGATACTTATACAGAAAGGGAGAGTGACAGAATAGATGACAGAACATTTTGATTATCTAGTGATTGGTGGAGGTAGTGGAGGAATAGCCTCTGCAAATCGTGCTGGGGAACATGGTGCCAAAGTTGGTTTGATTGAAGCTAGAAACTTAGGGGGGACTTGCGTTAATTTAGGATGTGTACCTAAAAAAGTGATGTGGTATGTAGCTAAATTAATGGGAGACCTTGATTTGTATAGTGAAGGGTACGGAATTGAATTTTCAGAGAATCCTCAGCTAAATTTTAAAAAATTGAAAGAACACCGAGACGAATATATTGAATTTTTACACAGTGCTTACCAAAAAGGCTTAGATAGTAACAATGTTGAACACATTAAAGGCTATGGAAAAATTGTGGATAAAAATACGGTCGACGTGGATGGCGTTGAATATACCGCAGACCATATTTTAATAGCGACAGGAGGACGTCCAAAACGCTTAGATATTCCAGGTGCAGAATATGGAATTGATTCAGATGGATTTTTTGATCTCGAAGAACTTCCAGAAAGTATAGCAATTATCGGTGGAGGCTATATCGGAGTTGAGATTAGTGGTTTACTTCGTACTTTTGGTGTTGAATCTCATGTATTCGAATTTTTACCTTCTGTTTTAGCGACGTTTGATTCAATTATTAAAGAAGGCTATATGGAAATTGCAGAAGAAGAAGGTTTTGTAGATACTATCCATACAGAGGCATCCGTTCAAGAAGTAGAGAAAAAAGGCGATAAATATATTCTTCATTTTGAAGATGGATCCACTCATGAAACAGATTTAGTTCTTTGGGCGACAGGACGGGCTCCAAATGTTGAAAATATCGGACTTGAAAATGTTGGAGTAGAGTTAAATGAACTCGGATTTATTAAAGTAGACCAATATCAAAATACAACTGTTGATAATATTTATTCTGTTGGAGATGTTTTAGGTATTTTAAATTTAACACCTGTTGCAATTGCTGCTGGACGACAATTATCGGAACGTCTTTTTAATCATAAAAAAGAAGCAAAAGTAGATTATACCAACGTTCCTTCAGTAGTCTTCACGGAGCCACCAATTGGAGCAGTCGGCTTAACTGAAGATGAAGCTGTTGCAGAATATGGAGAAGGAAATATTAAAGTTTACACATCTATCTTTACTTCCATGCATAGCTCCATTACTGATAATCGTCAAAAAACGTATATGAAGTTAGTCTGTGCTGGTGATGACGAAAAAATTGTTGGCTTACACGGAATCGGTCAAGGAATGGACGAGATGTTACAAGGATTTGGTGTCGCAATTAAAATGGGTGCCACCAAAGCTGACTTTGATGAAACCGTCGCTATTCACCCAACAGCTGCCGAAGAATTTGTTACTATGCGTTAATATTAAAATACAATAATTTATTGAAACGGAAGGATTTCCTAATCAGGGACCTTCCGTTTTTTTTTATAGGAAGAAGGGGCAGTAGAGTGAAAAAATTGAGCGCACACGCGGAGTGAGTTGTTCGCACGCGAGCTCGCTTAAATCGTATCTGGAAATCATTATTTAAACATAAACTTGCTTACCTTGGACGCGAGGAGTAGTTTTCGCGTCCAAGATCCCCTCTTCTGGACGCGGGGAGTAGGTTTGGCGTCCAAGATCCCCCTCTTCTGGACGCGGGGGATAAGTTTCGCGTCCAAGCCCACCTTACAAAATCATCATTTAGTGAAAAATAAACAAAAGTGCAATAAGTAAAAATTAAAAATACATATATTTCATATCAAAATCTATTATGTTAAGATGGAACATTGTCAAGTCCATAATCTTGTGTAAAATAGTAGACAATGTAATGAACGCTGGTTGTTCAATAATTCAACAAAGTAATGAGGCCTTGATAATGAGCTTCGGTCTGCTAGTCTTGTGACAGGCTGGCCTCATC
>DXAZ01000125.1 GCA_019116785.1 Candidatus Atopostipes pullistercoris | reverse complement strand
TAACTTTTTGAAATAAAAAACAGATCGACCCATCTTCTGCGTAAGTTTTTGAATAAAAAAACAGATCGACTCGTCTTCTGCGTAAGTTTTTGAAATAAAAAACAGATCGACCCACCTTCTGCGTAAGTTTTTGAAATATCGATTGTCAAATTAAGCTAGAAATAATTTAACCCGGACACGTTCTCAAGAAAGACCTCCAACGGGGTCTTATAATTCAAGGATTTTCTAGGGATCTTATTTCTTCGAGTACTCACTGACGTGATAAACTCCTGGTTTACTTCATTGAAGTCCATTTGTTTATGTAAGCCGTCTTTTCGCAGTAAACCATTTGAATTTTCATTTAAACCGCGCTGAGAAGGGCATCCTGGGTCTGCAAAGAAAATAGAAATATCCTGTTGATTACTTAGGCTTTTCCAATTGGAAAACTCTTTTCCACAATCAAAAGTAATGGACTTAAAGATATTTTTGGGAAGGCGGTTGAACCAATTGTTTAAAGTAGTTTCAATATCTTCTGCTTTGCGGCCTGGAGTTTCTAAAGCAATAATAAGCTTAGAGACACGTTCGGCAAAGGTAATGACCGCACTCTTATGATTTTTACCTATAATTGTATCCCCTTCGAGATGACCAAATTCATCCTCATACTTGGGATAAGCTTTTTGTCGGTCTTCAAGACTTCTTTTATCGGCTTGTTTTCCTCGAGTTTCTTGGTGCCCGTTTGGTTTACGTTTTCCTTTCATAGGCAGCGTAGTTACGTCAAACAAAGAACTGTCTTTAAATCGTCTGTAGAGAGTTCCCACCGAACAATCTAGATTTATTTCTCCTCGACCGATGATGACGTCAGGTGTCCAACCATCTGCAACTCGACTTTTGATGTATTGGGTTTGTCTACTTGTAAAAGTCTTTTTCTTTGCGCCACATTTCGATTTATTCTGCTTATATCGGTCAAAGTACTTACTAGCTGTTCCGCCTTTCTTTAAGAAGTTTACGACGTTATAGACGGGTTGATTGGAACGTCCAATTTTTTTAGCGATTTGATAGGGTTTTGATCCAATTTCATAATAAGTTTCTATCCATCCTAGTTCTTTTTTGGTAAGATGTGTGTAGGCCATTTGTGGTCACTCCTCTTATTTTCGTGGTTGGAACTTTGAGTTGAGTGTATCACAAATGGTTTTAATATTTTTCTAGCTTAATTTTACAATTCAAGAACTATAAGAAAAATAATGTTGATCATCATAACCACATTCAAAAGCAATCTCAAACATTTTATCATTCGTCATTAAGACGAGTTCCTTTGCCTTCTTCATTTTCATTTCTGTTAATGTATCAATAAATGACTTTCCTGTTTCCTTTTTAAAAATGGTACTAAAATAACTGGAGCTAACATTTAAATAGGAACTGATTGATTGTAGCGTTAAATCAGGATCGGAAAAGTTCTCTTTCAAATACTCCATACTGTCTAGAATCAAAGAGTTCTTAGTTTGTGCTCTATTCTGCAAAATAACTTGCATCGTATCTTCACAGAAAGAAATAAGTTCCTTCTTGATCACTGTTCGTTCATCATATTGTACGGCATCGAATATTTGTTGATAGCGATAATTAAATTTATCATCCACTTCTCCAACTGTTTCACGAAGAGCACGAATACAATTCATATAAATCGTGCTAATAATGGTTCGTAAAACAGTAAAGCGATTATGTTCATTATAGTACTTATCATCAAAAAAATTATCTAAAGTATTTTTTACAAATTCGATATCGTTTGTTTTAATCGCAAGCAATAAGGATCTTTCATCCACTTCTTCTAAAAATTCCGTTTTAGAAGAAGTATTCTCTACGTCCCCGATGAAAACGACATACTCTTCTTCCTCAGGTTTAGTATAGTCTAATGCCGTTAAGGTTTCTCGATAAGCTTTGCTCGTTTTAAAAATATCTAAATAATATTCACTCACACCAATAACAACTTTTTCATTCATTAATTTGAGAGTAGATGCAATAATATCCTTTGTAAGAATATCTTTCATTTCATCAAGTTCTTTAAGATTCCCTGTTAAAATACATACAACATAAGATGAAAATAAAAAAACTTCACTTTCTGAATATTTTTTAACAATATCTTGAATAACTTGAAGTAGAGAAAAACGTAGGAATTCAGTATTCTTTTTTTGATTATTTCATGCTTGATTTTCTACAAAACGGATAGTGAATAGTATCTTTCCTCGATTAAAAAACTCTAATTCGTGAGTTTTTAAAACTTCTTCTAATTCATTATTTATCCCTTCAAATCGTTCCTCTGTTAATAAAGAATTTAGGAAAGAAATCTTCATCAGTTCAAGGTTTTTTTGATATTCCCCACTAATTCGCGACATATCGTTGACAGCTTGTATCTCTTCGTCAAGTGTATTTTTTAAATCATTCAAACAATTTTCAATTTCATCTTTAGAGATTGGTTTTAATAAATAAGAGACAACATTTAAACGAATACCTTCTACAGCATACTGAAATTCATCATAACCAGATAAAAATACGATTTTTATAGTAGGATATTCATCGCGAAGTTTTTTGGCAAGCTCGATACCATCCATCACAGGCATTTTAATATCTGTAATCACTACATCAGGTACATGATCATTTTCCATCAATTCTAAAGCATCTAAGCCATTTTGAGCAGTACCTATTAAATGGAAACCATTCCCTTCCCAATCAACTATATGCTCAATTGACTCACGCAAAGAACGTTCATCATCTACTAATATGATTGAATACATCTTAACCTCCTAAAGCGTTTTCATTAATATGATTTTACATTGTTTATTAAAGAAACGCAAAATGATTATTGGTTTTAGTGTTTAAAAAATCAAAAAGGATAATCTTCTTCAAATGCCTTTAAATATTTTTTATCTTCTTCAAGTAATCCTCGGTCTTTGGCATCTTCCATTTTAATTCCATAAGGTATACCACCTGAAGTATATCCAGCGACAAAGTAAAAATCAAATGCCTTTTGTTCAGATATTTTTTCTGTCTTACTTTTCTTCTGTTCTTTCTTTTTCTTACTCAAATTGATCTCTCCTGTCCAATGGTTAAACACTATCTCCACTCTGAAGCCAATAGACCATATACCACATGATCAACATAATGGTCATATAACCATTCAGCTTGTCTAATTACCCCTTCTTTTTCGAATCCAAAATGTTCGGGAAGGGCTCTGCTTTTTATATTCTTAATCGCTATTCTTACTTCTATGCGGTTTAATAAAAGTACTGTAAAACCATATTCTAATAACTCTTTAAAGGCCTTGGTCATGATGCCTTTCCCTTGATAATCCTTTCCAAGCCAGTATCCAACTACTCCAATTTTTGTTTTATTATTTATCGAATTAAAACCAATCGTCCCGGCAATTTTACCCTTATAAACAATGGCAAATGATAAGGGATAACCTCTATTTTCAGGTATTTCATTTAATCGATTTTTTATATTAGCGGCTGTATCTTCAACAGTTCTTATGTTATCGAGCCAACCTAACCATTCTTTAAGATATGTTTTAGAGCCTATAATCAATTGATAAAATTCTTCAGCATCATCTTCATTAAACAATCTTAAGTGTGTATCTTCATCTATTATATATGTCAGCAAAATGTTTCCTCTTTTCCAATGAAAGTAGTGACCATAAATTAGCAAGCCATTGTTCATCCCATTGAAAATAAGTTATTTCGGATGAAATATCTTCAAAAATATTTATCAACACTAAAAAATTAGTGAACTGTATACTTAAATATGAGTTTACCATTTGAATCTTTTTCGTTTATATATTTGAAGACTATCTGCTTATATAAATGCTCAGCCACTTTATTTTCCTCAATAATACTTAAATAAAACACATCGACTTTATATTCTTCTGAAACCTGTTTAATCAAAATCTTCATTGCCTCTTTACCTAATCCCCGCCCTTGATATTTTTGATCAATCATTATTCGATCAATCCAAGTATATCGATTCGGTCCAAAAGAGCCATACATTGCAAAGCCTATAAAATCTTCATTATGATAAATTGCGACTGGTTGCCATTGCTTGTATTCTTTTGCTTCCCTCAGACATTCATCCACTGTTTCAATAAAATTTCTTTGATCAGATTTCAAAGTAACTTCACGTACTAGCTTCTCATTTGATTCATCAAGTGGCTTAAAATAGACCTTTTTCAATCGTTTTCCCTTCATTTTTTACAATAATTTAAACGCCCAATCATTCTTATCATCTTCAAAATAATAAAATTCACTTAAACGGTCACTTTCAAAAATTTCAACCATTTTTTCAAAATCATTCGCTAGTGGGTATTTTAATAAATCTTCTCGCTTAATCCAATAAATTTCTCCTTCTTCTGAAGATTGAATGTCTCCTGTATAATGTTTTGTTTTATAAAGTAACACAATATACCGAGCGCCATTCTTATCTTGAAATTGCTTAATTCCACATAGTTTTGGAAATTTAATGGTTAAACCGGTCTCCTCTAAAACTTCTCGGGTAACAGATTCAACAAAAGACTCTTGCTTCTCCACATGGCCCCCAGGAAACGTTATTCCCGGCCAATCTTTGCTTTTTCGATCTTGGACTAAAATATTACCATTACCATCATAAATCATACACATATTTGTAAATATTGCGAGTTCACTTCTTGTCATATTTTCACCTACATCTGCTCATACTTTTAAAATAAATATAAAATTATAGTATCAAATTAGAGGATCAATGTCAGTGTGCTTCAATATTTTTCTTGTTTTTACATTAAAAAAGCACAAAAAGTCTGTTTTAAACAGCTTTTTGTGCAAATTTTTCTAACTACCTACGATCTCCCCAATATTGGAAATAATCTGTACGGATGGCTCCATTATATAGCTTTCTTTTCTTTGTTGCTCTTTCGCCATAAAATTTTTCGAAATCTAAATCACTTGTAATAATGTACTTACTCCATGTATTTAGTGGACGAAAAACTTCCCCTATTTCACGATAAAGTTTATGAACGGATTCATCTTCCCCTAATCGATCTCCATATGGAGGATTAGCAACCATAATTCCAAAGTCTTTATCTGTTGTAAAGTCAGCGACTTGCATTTGTTTGAATTCAATATCATGGGCAAGACCAGCTTCTAAAGCATTACGTTTAGCTATTTCAATCATACGGCCATCAATATCAAAGCCTAAAATATCTAATTCAGTATCATAGTCTGCTTGTTCATCTGCCTCAGCACGAACTTCTTCCCACATGTCTTCAGACATCCAATCCCAGTCTTCACACAAGAATGAGCGGTTGAATCCGGGCGCAATATTACGACCAATTAATGCAGCCTCAATTGGAATTGTTCCAGACCCACATGTCGGATCGACAAATGGACGGTCTTTATACCAAGTTGTTAAGGCGATTAAAGCAGCAGCTAAGTTTTCTTTTAGAGGAGCGCCCCCTTTTTCTGTGCGGTATCCTCTCTTAAATAAACTGTCTCCAGTTGTATCTAGCGTTAACATGGCGTGATCTTTTCGAAGACTAATTTCAATAGGATATTTAGCCCCTGTTTCTGGCAACATACCACGACGGAAATATGTTTCTTTAATTTTTTCTGCGACGGCTTTATTTACAATCCTTTGAACATCTGGAACGCTATATAAAGTAGATTTCACAGATTTTCCAGAAATAGGAAATGCGCCATCCATAGGAATATAATCATCCCAAGGCAAAGCTTTTGTTTTTTCAAATAAATCATCAAAAGTTGTTGCTTCAAACTCACCTACAACAATTTTTACACGGTCAGCAACGCGTAACCAAAGATTCGTTTTCGCAATATCTTTTGCAGTACCTTCAAAACGCACACGACCATTTTCTACTTGAACTTCATAACCTAAATCACGTAATTCGTTACCAACTAATGCTTCAACACCTGCAGCACAAGTGGCAATTAAATTAAATGTTGTCATACTATCCCTTCACTCCTTTCTTATATATTATTTTTTAATATAATTCATTTCAAAAAGAAATCCTCCCTTACAAAAAAATGGGAGGATATAAATATTTTCCTAATATGTGTAATTTATTGTAAGCCATGTTCTGTCTAGGAAAGATCTTAGGCAATCTTTCCAGAGATAATTATCTGTCTGCAACTATTCATAATAGCTGCCTCTTTTCTACATTCATTTCTGTGAAAAGAGTGCCCCTACCGTAGTTTGGGTTGCTCACTCATGGGGTTTACCCGTTCCACCAACAACGTTTCCATTGTTGCTTCGTCACTGTGGCACTTTCAAGTCTACTTGAGCATAGCAATACCTTAGCTCGTTTAACTGCCGTTTCTTTTATTTTCATAAAAGTCCGTGTCTTATTGTTTGGACACGCATGAACACTACAAGCTTCTCAGCTTGTGTGAGCATGGACTTTACTCACATTCAAATAGAATGCGCAATTATCCATAAATTACACAATAAATTCTATTAATATTCTATATTATCTTCTTCTTCTTCATCTTCATCTAGTTTAGAACCAAAAACATGTCGCTCTAAGTTAGACAATCTTTTTAAAATATCAAAATTTGTTACTGTCGATTGATTTGTACCTTGACTTTGTACTCTATAATCAGATTGTTTAGAAGTTTCATCTAGCTCTTCAACAAGACGTTCAACTTCCATTTTTAACTCCTCAATTTCATCTTGAAAGGACTTATAATCTTGAATAATTAAGTCTAAAAATTCATCTACTTCTTCTGAGTCGTATCCTCGAAATTTTGTATTAAAATCTTTATCAACTATTTCTCTTTGAGTTAATGCTCTCACTACTGTCACCTCATCAGTCACTTGTTTATTTCTAAATCTATGTTAACATATTTTACTTAAAACATAAAGCTTAGTTATCGATTCCACCATGAAATTCCTCATATTCATGAATAAAAAACTCAATTTCTTCAAAAGAAGCCAGATGCAATTCATATTCTGTTCTTTCTTGGTATTGAATAATCAAATCATATAAAAATTTAGGTTTTCCAGAAGCGGCTTCTTCTGTCATTGTATCATAAATAAGAAAAGCTCCATCCGTATTTTTAATATTAAATACTTGATTAGCTTTTAATTGTTTTGGTGACTGATAATCTTTATTTGATGTATAATTAACGTAATCGGCTTGATGAACAACGGATTCTAGAAGTCCTCTATTTGTTTCATTCCAATTTTCTCCAAAAGAAGTATAAGGGAAAATAACTGCAAGATTAATTTTTGGGTATTGTTTTTTTAATTCTAAAACAATCTCTCCTGCCCAAAGTTCAATTCCTAACTCTCCACCAATAATAAACCATTCTGCCCCATTTTCAATAAAAGTAATGATTCGATTTTCAATAAATTTTTTTAAGTATTTATATTTTGGATCTGTTTCATTAAATATATTTAACTCATAGGATCGATAGCCACTAATTAATACTTTTTCCAAAAATTCACCTCCAGCTTTTACGAACACATATTTGTTTGGTATTATTATCATATACAAAAAAGGAAGGATGAGTCCACTGAAAATTCATTATCCTAAT
The DNA here is from genome assembly GCA_019116785.1 of Candidatus Atopostipes pullistercoris. Taxonomy (GTDB): domain Bacteria; phylum Bacillota; class Bacilli; order Lactobacillales; family Carnobacteriaceae_A; genus Atopostipes; species Atopostipes pullistercoris. The sequence goes on along the minus strand of DXAZ01000125.1, from coordinate 8,166 downwards.
GGCCAACCTTACCACTATAATAATGGTAACTCTATTCACCCCCAAAAAGAACAATCTTCTAATTATAGTAACCGAGGAATGAGCCTAGAAAAAGAAATAAACTTAACTAATAAACAATATTTAACTGATAACATAGCAGTTATCCATAAAAAACCAACTCCAATACAAGTGGTTAAAGTCGATTATCCCAAAAGAGAAGCCGCAAAAATTACTGAAGCTTATTATCGACGATCTTCCACTACAGATTATAATGGTGTCTATAAAGGCTATTATTTAGATTTTGAGGCAAAAGAGACTAAAAATAAAACATCTTTTCCTTTAAATAACTTTCATGAACATCAAATTAAACATATGAAGCAAAGCACAGAACACGGAGGAATTTGTTTTACAATCTTACGTTTTGCGACGCTGGACGAGATTTATTTGTTACATGCTGATTTTTTATTTAAGTGGTGGGATCAACAATTTGAAGAAAAAGGACGAAAATCGATTCCTCTTTCTGCCATCAAGAAAGAAAATTTTCTCATTGAATACGGATTTAATCCAAGAATTCCCTATTTAAAAATAGTAGATCAATTAATAGAAAATATAAAATAAATTTATGATCTATTCTTTATTTATCTTAAATAAGATGACAAATGATGGTTTTTGTACTATATTACTATAGATTTAAGATTTAAGAAAAAAATAAATGTTTTAAGAGAAATGAAGAGAAGGTGATTGACGTGTCAAAGTCTGAAAAAGAGACGATGTCAAGGTCAGAAAGAAAAAAACAAAATAAAAAGAAACCTAAAAAGAACAATTCCAATAAAATGGGATTAGGAAAGAAAATATTACTAAGTATTATCGGATTAATTCTTCTTGTTGGAGTAAGTGGATTAGGCTTATTTGCTTATTATGCTGCCAAGGCTCCTGAAATCACGGAGAAAGATTTAACTGGAACCTATTCTTCCGATTTAGTGGATATGAATGGTGAGGTTTTCTATTCTCTTGGCGGAGAAGAAAGAGAATATGCTTCAGCTGATGAATACCCTGAAGTATTGCTCGATGCTTTGATGGCTATTGAAGACCGTCGATTTGAAAAGCATATAGGAATTGACCCGATTGGTATTGCTCGTGCAGCTGTGGGTTATATAACAAACGCCGGACAGATTGTGGGTGGCGGAAGTACGATAACTCAACAATTAATTAAAAACTCTGTCTTTTCATCTAAACAAGAAGATCAAACACTTGAACGAAAAGCACAAGAAGCTTGGCTAGCGATACAATTAGAACGACAACTTTCTAAAGAACAAATCATAACGTTATATCTCAATCGTATCCATATGGGGGGTAACGTATATGGTGTAGCTACTGCTGCTGAACAATATTATGGCAAGCCAGTTAGTGAGTTAGAACTTCATGAAGCTGCTTTGTTTGCTGGGATGCCTAAAGCACCAAATTACTATAATCCTTATAGTAATCCAGAAGAAGCAGAAAAAAGAAGAAATATTGTTTTAAATGAAATGGTTGAATTTGGTTCTATTACTCAAGCTGAAGCGGATGCTGCTAAAGAGATTCCAGTCACAGAAGGTTTACAAGAGCCAAAAGAAGAAGATGAAAACACTCTTGTTTTCGATGGTTATTTAACAGCAGTTATTGATGAGATTGAAGAAAAAACGAATTATGATCCTTATACAGCAGGATTAACAATCTATACAAATTACGATCCACAAGCACAACAAGTATTGTACGATACGGTAAATACAGATGAGTACGTAAGTTTCCCAAATGATGAAATTCAAACAGCTGCTTCATTAATTGATTCAAGTACCGGAAAAATTACTGCATTAATTGGAGGACGAAAATTAGAAGGACAGTTATCTAGAAACCGAGCAACAGGTCTAGATCGAAGTGTGGGGTCAACGATTAAACCGTTAACTGTTTATGGTCCAGCTATAGAGTTATTGCAATACTCAACCTATCAACAAGTTGTTGATGAACCTTACACAAATGGTGATTGGTCTCCAAGTAATTATGACAACGCATATCGTGGACAAATGTCAATGCGTGATGCACTAGTAGATTCACGAAATATACCAGCTGCTAAATTCTTTAATGATGAAGAACATTTAGGAAACCGTCATGGTGAAATTACTGAATTCTTAGAAGGTCTAGGCATTGACACTTCTAATATCTCACCTGGTTCTGATGGTTTGGTACGATCTAGTGCTTTCAATGGGACAATGACCCCTGTCGAGTTAGCAGGTGCTTATGCTGCTTTTGCCAATCAGGGAACTTATACAGAGCCTCATACTGTTACAAAAGTGGTTAACTTAGATGGAGAAGAAACGAATTTAGAACCTAGTTCAAATAAAGCAATGGAAGATTATACAGCTTACATGGTTACTGATATGCTAAAAGATGTTATCTCTTATTACAGTTCAGATCTAACCATCCCTGGATATATCCAAGCTGCAAAAACAGGAACAACAAACTATACAAGTGAACAAATTGCAGAAGCAAATATTCCATCAGATGGTGTACCCGATAATTGGTTAGTGGGTTATTCTCCTTACTACACGATGTCTGTATGGGTGGGATATGACGATCAATTTAAAGAAGGTCATAATTTAAATTATAGCGATGGCTCTCGAAAACTCGCTCGTCTTATTTATCAATCCTCAATGAGTCGCTTGGTTAGTGATTTAGAAACCAGAGATTGGCAACGGCCAAACTCAGTGGTTGAAGCTTCTATAGAAAATGGATCTAATCCTCCACTTTTAGCCCCATCTGGAAGCAGTAATTCTGTTACAGAGCTATTCGTTAGAGGAACCGAGCCAAGTAAAGCAGCTGAACCTGAGTATGTACTAAGTGCTCCTACTGGATTAAGTGCTCAATATTTAGCTGAAGAGGATGAGGTTCAAGTCTCATGGAACGCTTTTAATCTCCCAGATGATGTTGATGAAGAAGTTAGATATATTGTGTCTGTAAATGGTGAGGAAAATGTTCAGACAGATACTAATTTTACAATCTCTAATCCACCAAGAGAAGAATTAACGATTACAGTTGCTGTACAGGTAAAAAGTGAGACAGGTCCCGCTGCTGAAGTCAGTATATTAGTACAAGAACCTGATGAAGAAGAGGAAGAACCCGAAACTGAAGAACCTGATGAAGAAGAGGAAAATAACGAAGCAGAACAACCAGAAACACCTGAGGAACCTGAAGAGCCAGAAGACAATGGAGAAGATCGTCCTCCAGAAGAAGATAACAATGGATCTGAAGACTCAGAAGACAATGATAATAATACTGATGAAAACGATGAAAATGAAGAAGACAATCAATAAATGAATGAATATAGACTAATCTAAAATATATTATAAAGGTCATATGTATCCTCATCTATATTAAGGAATCAAGCTTAATATACATGTACATATGACCTTTGTGTTTTTGAAAGATTAATTATTTAATCCTCATCTGTTTTATTGGAGTCCTTAAAATTATCTTCTAGTTTCTCCCTTTCATCATATCTTTTTTGTTGTTTTCGGATTAATAAAGGTTGAATTCCTTTTAATAGACGAACCCCTTTAATCAAATTATATAATCCAAAAACAATACCAAGGATTCCAATAATATTATCATCTGGAAAAATGAAAATACCTGCAATAATCAATAAAATTCCAATACCAACAAAAAATTTACCATTACTCTTTTTCATTATAATACTCCTAAATGTGTTTCATTTCTTTCGTCACTATTAACTTTAGTAATATATCATAGATTTGTGAAGAAAGTTAAGTTTTTCTATCCATCCTTTTATTTATATCTCTCTTAAAACCAAGCATTTATTTGTAATTATTAATAGATCTGAATTTCATTTCTTTATTCTCTTTAGATTCTAAAGTTTAAATAATGTTATAAAAATAGTTGCGTAATAAACCTCATTATATTTTTCTGTTTTTATTTGACTAAAAGAAAAACTCATGATATTATTTAAAAGTTGTTACAATTCTGGAAGATTGTCCGAGTGGCTGAAGGAGCACGATTGGAAATCGTGTAAACGGCCAACGCCGTTTCGGGGGTTCAAATCCCCCATCTTCCGTAAAAATTTTTTATTTATCTCTATAACGTTCCCAACCCTTCGTTATAGAGTTTTTTTATTATATATTAAAAATCAGACTACTGATTATAGCCTGATTCATAAAAAATTTAGGTTGATATTATTCTTGTGAGTTAGGGATCAAGAAAGTGATATGCTTTGGCAATACTTCTAATTCAAATGGAAGTTTAGGTCCTTTTTCTCCATCTACAGCTGAATTTAATGAACTGGAAGAGGATATTTTTGCTTCTTTAAAAGAAGTCACAAAGGATAATTTATCATCCACTTCTTCTTCATTGTTTCTATCTATAATATGCTTTACTATGGAAGTTGTTTCATTAATTAAATTAGATTTTTTCAATGCATAAAAATGTAGTTTTCCATCGTCATAAGTAGCTTCATCAAAAAAACTTTGAATTCCGAATATACTGTTTGTTAAACCAATTATCACTAAAAACACATCATCTAAAATATGACTGCCTTCTTTTGTTTCTATTTGAATATCGAGAGGTGTAAATTCATTAATTACTTTTGCTCCTTCAAATACATAAGCTAAAGAACCGAGCTCTTCTTTCAGATGATCATCTGTTTTCCAAGCGACTTCAGGAATAGAACCAATGGATACAGTGCTTATAAAGTATTGGTTGTTTATGCGTCCTATGTCTACTCCTCTTTCTTCCACGTCTTCTTCTTCAATAGCTGAAAGCAGATGATTAAGATCCAATTCCATGCCTAATGCTCGAACTAAATTATTAGTCGTCCCTAAAGGTAATGGGAGGACTTTAGGACGATGCTCTAATGGAGCAATTCCATTAATAACTTCTGAAATTGTACCATCCCCTCCTAGCGTTACCACTAAATCTAATTCATTATCCATCTCATTTTGAATGAGCTCTTTAAAATTATCTTCTCCTGTTGTTTGGTAAATTCTTGTTTCAACATTTTTTTCTTTAAACTGCTCATTAAGTTGATCTTCAATGGTTTCACTAGATTTATCACCAGAGTTGGGATTAACAATAATTAATAAGCGTTTCATAAAAAATACCCTCTCTCAAATAAAAATAATATTTAAAAAATTAAAGGTTTAATTTTTGGCAGTCTTCGCATAAACCAGTCACTTTAAAACTGTGTCCATCAACTTTGAAATGGGTCATGGACTCAACCACTTTTTCCACTTCATCTAATCCTGGATAATTAAAATCTATAACTTTTCCGCAATGATTACAAATAATATGATAGTGTTGTGTATCTGTTAAATCAAAACGACTTGGGCCATCTCCAAAAGGTAATTCATTTACGATACCTGCTTCCATAAAGAAATTTAGATTGTTATACACTGTGGCAACACTCATATTAGGAAAATCATCTTTTAAGTCCTCATAAATTTCGTTTGTGGTAGGATGTTTATTTCCCTCTGCTAGATTCTTTAAAATCGCATATCTTTGAGAAGTCATACGAATATCATTCTCTCTTAAAATATTGACATATTTTTCTATCTTTGCTTCTAATTCATCCATATTATTTTTCTCCTTTCTAATATCCAGTTGATTAGAAAAATAAATTTTATTTTCAATTAAAACCTGTTTTTTAATTTATCTAAAAAATTATTGACTGTTCTTCTCGCTACTTCAACTTTTGAAAGTGGAGAATCTTTGGTCATTTCGAATTGATCCGACTCACTTTTTAATTCTTGTTTGTTTTCTTCTATATATTTTTTGAATTGTTTTTGCATCAGGGATACTATTTTATCTGTAGATGTTTCTTGACCAGATAATTCACTGATTGCTAATAATTTTAATACTTGAATATAGCTATACGCCAAAGCTCTAGTTACAATAGATGCGGTGGTTCCGCTAATAACCCCACCAACAATCGTTCCTAATCCAGGAATAAATTTAAAGGCATTTGAGACTACAGAACGCCCCACTACAGTAGCAGAACCTGTTCCTCCAACAGCAGCTATAATACTTAATATGGTTGCTTTATCAATTGGAACACCAAAAATGACCGTAATATGCGCTAAAAGAGCTACTTGCATAGGGACTAAGATTGAAGCATCAGAGAATGGAATAGGAACAAACCCTACACCAAATGATGTTGCTATATATCTAGTCGCCCAGGTTTTCGCTGTTTCTACTTTTCTTTCGATATCTACTCGCTGGGCATTCGTAAAAGATTTCCGTACATTTTCAGGAATTAAATTGAATGTTCTCTCAATCAGCTCTTTTAACCCGAAAGGTTGTACCGTATAATCCTTGGAAATGACATAAGGTTCCGCTAATACACTATGCACAGCCACTATATCCAAATTCATTTCTTCAATATGTTTTTGAAAACTTTGAGCTTGTTCTCCAATAGCTTGAGTCAAAACCAAAATAACAGGTATTTTTTTAGCAATTCCTTCAATCATTTTTATTTCTGACTCTTCAATTCTCGATGAAGTGGCTTGAATACAGTAATAAGCCACGTGTAAAGCTTCTTTTGTTCCCTTATTCTTCGCTATAAGATTATAAATTTCTTCTTTAACTTGTTTTTGCACGTTTGGATCAAGTTCTAAACCCCGAGTATCATAAATAGTGATGGGTACATCTTTTCTTGTTATTTTTTGTAGATGTTTTGTTACAGGTTTTCCAATTCCTGTTTCAGCTATTCGCTCACGAAAGACACTATTTACCAATGTACTTTTTCCTACTCCGCTTTTGCCAACCATTAGGATATTAACTGGAGCTAAATTTTTTAACTCTTTATCGGTTAAATCTAATATTTCTTGAGCGACATCAAAATGCTTATCAAAACTTTTTATCATTAGACATCTAACTCCATTCTTCTAGATTTAGTTATTTGGAACAGAATTAATTCTTTCATAATTTAGTACATGCCAATTTCCATCGCCATATTGTAAATAGACTTGATAAATCTCTGTTTGGTTTCTATCTGAAACAGTGGCTTCAACTCGTCCTGGGCCATCATTTCCTATCCACCATTCAATTAAATCATCATTAAGTCCTGTAGCAGCCATGATTTCATTTTTTATTTGTACACGGTCGTTAGATCCGTCGTTATAATCTACTGCATGACTAGTATCATGAGGAGCATCTTCATTCACTACTTCAGATTCACCAGGTTCTAATTCTTCAGTTTCTTGATTTTCTTCTTCTAAATCCTCTTCACTATTCTCTTCTGAAGAATTATCTTCCTCCTCTTCAGCTTCTGAATCATCTATTTCTTCTTCCGTTGTATCCTCTTCTTCATTGGTATTCTCTGTATTATTATTTTCAGTTTCTTCATTTTCGACTAAGGCAGATTCCTCTGTATTCTCATCCTCTAAATTCACTTTATTGCCACCTCTAGTAAAAATAAAAATAACTAATAATAGTAAGATCAAAAATAAAATTCCTATAACATAATAATAAATTCTACTAATTCCAGAACGTGTTTCTGTCTTGTTTTTTATATCTGAATTCTTCTCTTGGTTTTTTCTTTCTTTTCTAGACTGATTTTTACTCATTTACTACACCTCAATAAATTTTTTATTCATTTAAATATTTAATATATTTCTTTATCTAAGCTATTGGACATACTATAATTCGCACGCCCTACTAAAACAGAAAACATATGCTTCTCTTCTTCGGTCCATCCCTTTAGTGTATAGTTAAAATATTGTTCAAAGTCTTCTTGGTACTGTTGATACATTATTTTAGCATCTTCTGATAATTCAAAAAAGGAAAAACGTTTGTCCTCACCTGTTTCTCTAATGACTAACCCTTCTTTTACCAAACCATTAATTTGTCGTGAAATAGTCGATTTATCTCGTTCGCTTATTTCAGTTATTTGTTTTAAAGTCATTTTTTCATTTCCAATAATAGAAATTAAATTAACAGTGGATGAATTTAATTTTTGCTTATCTAAAATTACCCGTTTTATGTGAGAAAATTGATTATTAAAAATACTTATTTTATCAAGCAAATCATTCATATCTGCCGTTTGAGTCATTCATATTTCCTCCTATTAGTTTACCAATAAAACCATTTAATTGTACTACTCAACTATATCACAAAAACCTTACAAAGTAAACGTTTCTTAGA
>DXAZ01000124.1 GCA_019116785.1 Candidatus Atopostipes pullistercoris | reverse complement strand
AAAGCACATGTCGATAAAGAAAATACGACAATTGTTGAAGGAAGCGGTGACGAGCAAGCGATTACTGGACGTATATCTCAAATTAAAGCTCAACTTGAAGAAACAGATTCAAGCTTCGACAGAGAAAAACTCCAAGAGCGTCTCGCAAAACTATCAGGTGGCGTTGCAGTTATTAAAGTTGGTGCGGCAACTGAAACAGAAATGAAAGAACGTAAACTTCGTATTGAAGACGCATTAAACTCAACACGTGCTGCAGTTGAAGAAGGAATTGTTGCAGGTGGCGGTACAGCGTTAGTCGAAATATATGACAAAGTCGCATCACTCGAAGCAGAAGGCGATGAAAAAACAGGTGTCAATATCGTACTAAAAGCACTCGAATCACCAATACGACAAATCGCTGAAAATGCTGGACTTGAAGGTTCAGTTATTGTAACGAAACTAAAAGAACAAACAAACGGATTCGGCTATAACGCAGAAACAAACGAATGGGTCAACATGATAGAAGCAGGAATCGTCGACCCTAAAAAAGTGACACGTTCCGCACTCCAAAACGCAGGATCAATTGCGTCAATGTTCTTAACAACAGAAGCAGTCGTCGCAGACATTCCTGAAGATAACATCGGAGACATGGGCATGGGCGGCGGCATGCCAGGGATGATGTAATACATTTGACCTATCATCTTTTTTGATGATAGGTTTTTAAATTTTTTACAATACTTTTTTCCATTTCACTCCATGTGACGCCGACTCGAAGTGCAATAAGAGCAGCATATAGAGCAGTGATAAGTAGGAGTGGTTGAATTGGGATATTAAAATAACCAAAACCAACTCCAATTACAACTGCTAAAACGATAAAACAAGAAATCGCTTCTAAAAATGTTGGCTTTCTTTTCATAACTTTTCTTCTTAATCTATCAAACTGACTTGATTAGTTCCTCTGTACTTTTATTTTCCAGTTCAAGTTTTTCTAGTGTTAATCCTGTTTCAAAAAAGTTAGTGTCCAATATTGTGCTTCCAATTTGTATGACTGAATCAATGTTTGGTGTAGGTATCTTGGTTACTTTTCCTAGATCAGACCAAAGAACTAGACCATCAGAAATATCCTCTGTAAAGTATCTAGAATTTATAGATTCAGGTCCCTTAATCTGTGTAAATACAGGGCTCTTATTAAAGAGAGTTTGTAGATCATCAGTGTTGTTAGTAAAATAACCTCGATTATATCTACTTTCACTCGCATTTTCTAATTCAAATCCGAGTGCTTTCCCAATCTGAATTCTTTCACTTTCAATTGCTCTTAAAAGTTTTATAGTATGTTCAGTAATTCCTTCTTTGTATAAATAGAAATCGCCTTTTGAATAGTCTATTCTTCCAACGTTTAATAGAGTTGGTCCAGGGTGAACCTCTGGGTTACCATTTTCTAGAGTAGTGTGCCAAATGTTCTCTGCAGGCACAAAGCATGAATAATATTTATTTGCGATATCTAAAAGCTTACCTGTATTTTCTTTAGGATATGCAGAGACAAAGATTTTATTTACACGCAATGACAACTCAGCCCTTGCCTCCCTAGGGAATGCGCGTGTACCATAAGTTAACGAGTTAGTTTCTCCTATTAAGAATTTTTTCTTTATCCCTAGTTTTTCAGCAGTCTTAACAAATCTAAGAGAGCTTAAAGTACTTGCACCATTTATTAAAATTGCTTGTGATTCAAGAACGACAGGTGCCAAAGTTTCTGCGATGTTTTCAATTGCAAAACCAGGTACCGTAAGCATGATAAGTTCACAATCTTTAATTGCTTCTTCAATGTCAGTTGTTACAAGATCAATTTCATAGAAATTAGAACCATTTTCATCTTCTAAATGAACTTCACCTTGTTTCTTAATTTCTGATAACTTTGCTTCAGATTTCTTATTACCATATAGAGATACAATAAAGCCTTTTTGTTTTAAGTCTGCAGCTGCAGTGATTCCACCATTACCAGCACCAATAATTGCAATACTATCTTTGATCATCTTAAAATCCCCTTTTTATATTTAATACATCTTTAACTTACCATAAATTCTGCTAGTATATTGAATGCGATTTCATTTTTAAAAATATTTCTTAAATCAATACAAATTTGTTGAACGATAAATTACAATCTGTTTACTCCTTTCTAAAAGTAAATTCATTCATTTCCTGTATAATAATAATCAAATAGGTATCGTGAGGTGTTCTTATGACAAAAAAGAATTATCGAAGGCGAAGGCTTGTAGGGTTGACTGTTGGTGCGGTGGTGATTCTCGTTGCTTTTCCGCTTTTCGTTGGGGCCTATTCGCTCTTTAAGCCACTCCCTAAAGGGGTTTCTACTCAGTCTGATTTTAGAAAAATAGATGATTTAGACATTCTCTATGATGTGACATATGAGGATAAAAACAGTGCTGTCCATTATAATCAGGAAATCGTTGATACAATGTACGAAGTGATTGATAATGCTGAGGATTTTATCGTTTTAGACATGTTTTTATTTAATGATGACTATAATCACGACACGTTGGAGTTTCCTACGTTATCAGAGGATTTTGCAGATCGTTTAGTTCAGAAGAAGAAAGATTCTGGTATTCCAATTACCGTCATCACAGATCCCATCAACTCTTTTTATGGTACATATGACACGCACGTATACAAAAAATTACATGATGCTGGAATTGATGTTGTCGAAACGGATCTGTCTAAATTAAGAGATTCTAACTATCTATATGGTGGTTATTACAGGACGTTTTTTACTTGGATAAAACCAGGTGGTCTGAAAATTTTACCAAACGCACTTCGTCCGATGGATGACAAAGTGGGTATTGGGAGTTATCTAAGACTCTTAAACTTCAAAGCCAATCACCGCAAGACAATCATGAATGAGAAAGAGGCCGTCATTGCGTCACTTAATCCGCATGATGGTTCGAGCTTACATTCAAATATCGCTGTGAAGTTTTCTGGAGATACTTTGAACGATCTATTAAAAAGTGAAACAGCTGTTTTAGATTTTTCAGGATATGATACATCTAAAATTAAGAAGTACGAAGTCGAAGCTGATAAAAACACGGGTGAATACGAAATTTCTCTCGTCACTGAAGGTAAGATTAGAGAAGCGCTAATAGATACAGTCAATCAAGCTGAAGCGGGGGATTCTCTTAAAATCGGTGTGTTTTATCTTTCAGATCGCGGGTTTATTAAAGCATTGAAGAAGGCGTTAGATCGCGGCGTAAAAGTGCAAATTATTTTGGATATTAACCAAGATGCTTTTGGTAATGAGAAGAACGGTATTCCGAATAAGCCGGTTGCGAGTGAGTTAATGAATTATAAAAGCCCTCCAGAAATTCGTTGGTATAAATCTCATGGCGAGCAGTACCATGCAAAGTTTATGATGCATGATAATGGTGAAGATTCAACTTTAATCCTAGGTTCATCTAACTTCACAAGACGTAACCTGAAAGACTTAAATTTAGAGACAGATCTCGTTATTAAGGCAAAATCAGACAGTGAAGAAATGATTTCTATGAACGACTATTACGATAGACTTTGGAATAACAAAGATGGTGTTTACACACTCGATTATGAGAAAGAAGCTGAAGATAGTATAATGAAAACAATTCTATACAGAATTCAAGAAGGATTCGGTCTCTCCACATTTTAACCAAAACATTTGTCTTGGTTTTTTATATTACAGAAACTTTACATAATTTTCTGTTTGTCGAAGATTTTCTAGGGATAGGTTTAGTAAATATTTAAAGTAGGAGCAGCAACAGAAATGAAAGAACGTATTCTACGTATTGAAGATGCTTTAAACTCGACACGTGCAGCACTCCAAAACGCAGGATCAATAGCGTCAATGTTATTAACAACAGAAGCGGTCGTCGCAGACATTCCAGAAGAAGAAAACATCGGAGACATGGGCATGGGCGGCATGCCAGGGATGATGTAAGAAATTATATAGATATATATAGCTAAAAGTTTAACGTAAATTGGCAGATTTTAAAGCACGTTTCCTTGATTTATTAGGGTACGTGCTTTTTGATTTTAATTTTGTTCTATATACTATGATTGGTAAAATAGAAAAAGAGGGGGAGATAGATATGGATTTAATCATTCGGCCAATGGAAGAGAAAGACATTCCAGAAGTTCAATATGTTGCTAAAAAGAGTTGGAATCATACATATTACGGTATAATTCCAAAAGAAGTACAAAATAATT
>DXAZ01000123.1 GCA_019116785.1 Candidatus Atopostipes pullistercoris | reverse complement strand
AACGATTTTTTAATGCTTTATCCTTTTGTTGAAGAAACAATTACAGATACTTCTTACTGGGTTGATTTGTATATTGCTTATTTCAAACATTTAAATTCATCTGATTTAGATGACTCTCCAACGAATCCTGAACAAGAAAGATTACAGCAATGGTTTCAACAACTAAACCAAATCGCTCAAAGAAAGTAATTACATTATTCATTTTATAATTTAAGGTGCTAATGAATCAATTTTGATTCTTTAGCACCTATTTTATTGTTTAAATAAAATAGGGCCAGAGAATCCCTATAATTAAGTTAACCTATAAAATATAGGAAGATTCATATGACCCATTCATATTTATTGATTATGTATTACTGTCAATTTTTCTTCGGCTTAGTAATAAAATGTAAAGCTAGACCAGTGAATAGCATACCACTTAAAAAATTTCCGATAGTGACTGGAATTTGATTCCATAACCACCAATCAGAAAAACTGATATCTGCGCCAAGCATCATCCCAGCAGGAATAACAAACATATTAACGACCGAATGCTCAAACCCTTGTGCAAAGAAGATAAAAATGGGCAACCACATCGCTGCAATTTTTCCAATGGTAGACTTTGAGGTAAAGTTCATGACAACACCTGTTGTAACCATCCAGTTGCAAAGAATAGCATTGACAAACAATACAATCATTCCATCCATCCCATTTGCTTTATATCCCAACGTTTTCGCCTCTGCAACAGCAATGATCTTTTCAATCATCAATGAGTCAGTCACATGGCCGAATTTGGTAATAGAGATGGTATAGAGAACAGCATAAAATAAGCCCCCCAATAAATTACCAATAAACGCTAAGGTTAAATTTCTAATAACAAGAGAAGTCGTCGTTTTATCTCGAAACTTAGCAAGTGGCATAATAGCAAAAGATCCTGTAACGAGTTCCAAATTTAATAATAAAATCATGACAAAGCCAGCTGGGAAAATAATTGCACCAATAATATCTAAGCCTGTTTGTATAGCTCCTGTGTAGGCGAGGGTTGTCGCAAAACTTAAAAAGGCACCAGCTATTCCACCTTTTATTAATATATTAATAGCTGAAAGATTTCCTTTGTTTTTTCCCGCAGTGGCCATTGAATCAACCACTTCATTTAGATGAATATAGTCCATTTGAATTCTCCTCGTAAAATAAAATTTCTATAAATTTCTATGTAAAATAAAATTGTTCGTGATATAAATCACAGAACGTTTTATATTATATCATAAATATGTATCATTTGTATAAAACCATTATTGCTAATACGTTAAAATTCTATTTGACATTAGGAAAACCTAGAATCTATAGATTATTCATTTACAATTAATAGGAAATATAGTATCCTTACAAGGTATGTAAAGTCTGTTTGGGACTTTTTATGAAAATGAATACTTTATATCGGAGGAAAATAATAAAATGACAGTTAATTTTGAAAAAACAGGACCAGTCACAGGTGAATTAAAATTTACTATTGACCGTGAAATTGTAGAAAAGGGATTAAACAAAACATTCAACCAAATAAAAGGTTCTCTACAAATTCCAGGATTTAGAAAAGGACGTGTCCCTCGTAAACTATTTAACCAAATGTATGGTGAAGAATCTTTATACGAAGACACTTTAAATGATATTTTTCCAACTGCTTATGCAGAAGCTTTAGAAGAAGTAGATGAAGAAGTTGTTGGACAACCTTCCATTAAAGATATTTCTTGGGAATCTGGCAAAGATTGGGAATTAGAAGTGGAAGTTTCATTGAAACCTGAAGTTGAACTTGGTCAATATAAAGATTTAGAAGTCACAAAACATGACCGAGAAGTAACAGATGAAGATGTTGAGGAAAGTTTAGAAAACCGTCGAGTACAATTTGCTGAGTTAGTCATTAAAGAAGATGAACCTGCAGAAAAAGGCGATACTGTGGTTATCGATTATGAAGGATCAGTAGATGGTGAGGTATTTGAAGGTGGAACAGCTACAAACTATTCACTTGAATTAGGTTCTGATTCATTTATTCCTGGCTTTGAAGAACAATTAATTGGTGCTGAAACAGACTCTGAAGTAGAAGTGAATGTAACTTTCCCAGAAGAGTACCATGCTGAAGATTTAGCCGGTAAAGATGCAGTCTTTAATGTAACAGTTCATGAAATCAAAACTAAAGAATTACCAGAATTAGATGATGAATTCGCTAAAGATGTTGAAGATGATGTAGAAACCATCGATGAGTTACGCGAAAATATTCGTGAAGAATTAGAAACAACTCGTAAACAATATGCAGATGAAGCACGTGATGAAGAAGCCATTCGAAAAGCAGTAGAAAATGCTGAAATTCCTGAAATTCCACATGACATGGTTCATGAAGAAGTTCATCGTCAAATGGATATGTTCTACAATAACTTACAACAACAAGGTATGACACCTGAAATGTACTTTAATATTACCCAAACTTCAGAAGCTGATTTACATGAGCAGTTTGAAGTTGGAGCTGAAGAAAGTGTTCGTACAAATCTAGTGATTGAAGCAATTGTTGAGGCTGAAGGATTAGAAGCAACGGAAGAAGAACAAGAAGAAGAAATTAAAGATCTTGCAGAACAATATAACTTACCAGAAGAACAAGTTCGAGAAGTTTTATCACCAGAATTATTAACTCGTGATATTGCCATGAAAAAAGCTGTTGATTTAATTAGTTCATCTGCTAAAGAAGTATTAGAACCTGTTGAAGATGAGGCAGCGTCTGAAGAATAATTTAGATAAATCCTTATAAATTAAAATTGGTCTGCAAAATTGTCTGCAGACCAATTTTTGTAGCGTCTAATAGTTTGGTGTAATATCAATTATTGGTACTAAATAAAAACCTATGTTATGATTATTAAACGTCAAGAGAATTAGATAGAAGGTGAATATAAATATATGTACAACAACGATGAAAATACAAATATATCTTGTTCTTTTTGCGGTAAATCTCAAGACCAAGTTAATAAAATAATTGCTGGTCCGGGAGTATATATTTGCGATGAATGTATTAATTTAAGTAAAGAAATCATTGATAATGAATATATTTCTCAAAGAACCGCGGATTTTGACGATATTCCAAAACCTAAAGAAATTTATCAAGTGTTAAATGATTATGTTATCGGACAAGAAGAAGCAAAGCGTACTTTATCAGTGGCTGTTTATAATCATTATAAACGAGTTAATCATGTATTAGATGCAAAAAATGAAGAAGATATTCAATTACAAAAAAGTAATATCTTATTAGTTGGTCCAACTGGATCAGGAAAAACTTATCTTGCGCAAACGATGGCCAAAATATTGGATGTTCCTTTTGCCATCGCAGATGCTACAAATTTAACCGAAGCTGGTTATGTCGGAGAAGACGTAGAAAATATCTTACTGAAATTACTTCAAGCTTCTGAATTTGATGTAGAGCGTGCAGAACATGGAATCATTTACATTGATGAAATCGATAAAATTGCTAAAAAATCAGAAAATGTCTCCATCACTCGTGACGTAAGTGGTGAAGGGGTACAGCAATCTCTATTAAAAATTTTAGAAGGTTCAGTCGTTAGTGTTCCGCCAAAAGGTGGTCGAAAACATCCGCAACAAGAGATGATTCAAATTGATACAACAAATATCTTATTTGTTGTCGGTGGTGCTTTTGCTGGGCTTGATGATATTATCAAAAATAGAGTCGGTGAGAGAGTTATTGGTTTTGGTCCATCTAATGAGAATAATTCAAAAAAAGATATGAAAAATATTATGCAGGAAGTTCTTCCTGACGATTTACAAAAATTTGGTTTGATTCCTGAATTTATCGGACGTCTACCAGTAGTAGCTGTTTTAGATGAATTGGAGGAGTCCGATTTAATCGATATTTTGACCAAACCAAAAAATTCACTCGTTCATCAATATGAGTTGTTATTAGAACTTGATAATGTTGAATTAGTCTTCGACGATGAAGCGTTGAGTGTAATTGGACAACGTGCGATTGATCAAGGGACAGGAGCGCGTGGATTAAGAACAATTATTGAAGAGATTATGCTCAATATTATGTTTGATATTCCAAGTCGAGATGAAGTTGATAAAGTAGTCATCACAAAAGAAGCTGCAGAACTCTCAAAAGATCCTATATTTTATAATGATGAAGGAAAACTTGTGAGTTAAGCTTTAAAAATTAAAAAAAGAATCAAAAATCATTGATTAATTTCATAAAGATTAATCAATGATTTTTTCTTTTAAATATATTTCATTTATATAGATTATATAAAAAAATTTGAAATATATCTGTAATATGTTATGATTTTAAGGCAACTAAAAGTAGATTTTGTGATTTTCTTTACGAGTGAATGTTTAAAAATGAATCAATGTAGAAATACAACTTTTTAAAAGAGGGTGAACAGATGAAATTTCCAATTCAAAAAGCAGATATTATAATCAGTGCTGTTCGAGAAGAACAATATCCAGATTCCGATTTACCAGAAATTGCTATTGCTGGCCGATCGAATGTAGGAAAGTCCTCTTTAATTAACACATTATTAAATCGAAAAAAATTAGCACGAACATCTAGTAAACCAGGTCGTACTCGAACCATTAATTTCTTTAATATAGAAGATGAATTAATTTTTGTTGATGTGCCTGGTTATGGGTATGCCAAAGTTTCAAAAAGCGAGTTAGAAAAATGGAACCATATGATGGAACAATATTTTTCGACGAGAGAAACCTTAGCTAAAGCCATTCTTATTGTTGATTTACGGCATAAACCAACACAACAAGATGTCCAAATGTATGAGTATTTAAAATATTTAAATATTCCCGTGTTAATTGTTGCCACTAAAGCAGATAAAGTAAAACGTGGTGTGAGAAACCGCCATTTAAATGAAATTTATAATACTTTAAATGTTTTCCAAGAAGATGCAGTCATTCCATTTTCATCAGAAACCGGCGAAGGAAAAGATGATGTATGGAAGAATATTTTAATAGATTTAGGGATTGAAATATAATGAAACTATTAATGTATGGTGTAAATAAAGAAACCATCATGAAAGAGGATGTTAATAAGTATCGCTTGTTTGGCGAACAGAAAAAAATTCAAATGAACGATATTAAAAAAATTGATGGTGTAGAAGAAATAATTATATTAACCAATGATTTTAGAAATGAATATTATTTGTATGTAGATGAAACAGTCTTCAGCCATGGTGATTTTTTAAGATATATTGCAGAGAAAACCGATAAGGATTTACAAGAGATTATATTAGAAACATATAGTAAATTTAATGAAGATGTTTTACGCCATTTGTATGAAATTACTTGTGGTTATCCAACAGAACCTTTTGGCTCTTTTGATATATTAAACTCAGTTGAAAAAGCAGTCAATTATGCAAATAAATTGCGTACAGGTGGAGAAATTTTATATAAATTGTTTGATGAAGCTATTTCACTTTCTTATTCTTTTAAATTAAATGAAGATACACAACCATTAAATATGAGTGAAATCTCAAAATATCTATATTTATTGAAAAAGAAAATGAAGACTTTAGCGAAAAAAGATTTCTTGATTTCTGGCAATACGTTTGAGGTAGTCTATTTAACTAAACTTCTTTTATTGGCAGATGCACAAACTGTGACTATTCTTCAAAAAGATGAAAAAGATAGTTTAAGACAAGTTCAAAAGATCTCTGCTCATTTAACCGATACAGAAGCTGCTAAAACCTTTGCGGCGACTTCTAAATCTCTTTATTATCGATTATCTAAAGCAGATGCGATTATTTGTGACTTTTCTAAAATTGCTTTATTTGATGCTAAGACAATAGAAGAAATAAAAATCATGAGACAGACAAAGAAAATTCAATATTTAATTGACACAAGTAAAGAACCCATTAAAGAGATGAATAAAGACTGTCTAGATTTTCATGTGATTGATCCTACTGTAAATCTGTCGTATAATGATGAACAATTAAATAATGCGATCATGGTTTTAGAAGAAGAGATACAAACTCGGATTGAAAAATTTATGTCGCATTTTAAAGAATTACGATTGGTTAAGGAACAAAAAATTATACAATAAAGATAACTCAAATAAAGCGAAAACTTTATTTGAGTTTTTTCATGGAAAATATTTTAAACGGTTAATATTTAATTGGAGTAGAGGATAGTGATTAATGTTTATTTCTAGTAAAATATACGGTACCATGTTAATGGATGAAAAATGTGAAAGGAGGAGATATTATGTTTATTGATCAAGCGAATATATATGTAAAAGCTGGTGACGGTGGGAATGGAATGGTTGCATTCCGTCGTGAAAAATATGTACCAGATGGAGGACCAGCTGGAGGAGATGGCGGAAATGGAGGGGATGTAGTCTTTGTCGTAGATGAAGGATTACACACCCTTATGGATTTTCGTTATAATCGACATTTTAAAGCGGATAAAGGACAAAATGGGATGTCTAAAGGTATGCATGGACGAGCAGCAGAAGATTTATTTATTCCAGTGCCTCCTGGAACGGTGATTAAAAATGAAGATACAGGAGCTGTTTTAGCAGATTTAACAGAAGAAGGGCAAAAATTTATTGCCGCTAAAGGTGGTCGAGGTGGAAGAGGAAATATCCGCTTTGCGACCTCTCGTAATCCTGCGCCAAATATTTCTGAAAATGGTGAACCTGGTGTTGAACTTAACTTAACTTTAGAATTAAAATTATTAGCGGATGTTGGTCTGGTAGGCTTCCCTTCAGTAGGAAAATCTACTTTTCTATCGGTTGTTACAGCGGCTAAACCTAAAATAGCGGCTTATCCTTTTACCACTTTATCTCCAAATATTGGAGTAGTAAAATTAAAAGATGGGCGAAGCTTCGTTATCGGAGATATGCCTGGTATTATTGAAGGTGCAGCGGAAGGTGTAGGCTTAGGTTTACAATTCTTACGTCATATTGAACGTACAAAAGTACTTTTACATGTATTGGATATGAGTGGTATTGAAGGACGTGATCCTTTTGAAGATTATCAAACAATCCAAGAAGAATTAAGAAATCATGATTCGAGTATTTTAAATAAGCCGCAATTAATTATTGCAAATAAAATGGATATGCCAGATTCTATAGATCATTTAGCTCTTTTTAAAGAACAAATGGCACAAATCGATGAAGATTATGAATTGTTTGAAGTATCTACTATTAAAAATCAAGGCATTGACGAAGTTTTGTATCGAACGATTGAGCTAGTAGAAGAATATGAAGCACAAGAGTCGGAAGAACAAACGCCAATTGAAAAAGATAGTCATGTTGTTTATAAACATGAAGAAAAAGAGGAACCTTTTACAATTACACGAGATTCAGATGGCGTATGGATTCTTTCGGGTGAAGAAATTGAACGACTGTTTATTATGACAAACTTAGATCATGAAGAATCCATGATGCGTTTTTCAAGACAATTACGTACGATGGGTGTAGATGAAAAACTACGAGAACGCGGAGCTAAGGATGGAGATTTGGTTTCTTTATTAGATTTCACGTTTGAATTTGTTGAATAATAAAGAAGAAATATTAGATTGAGGGAAAATATGGAATTGCTATTTTTAGGAACGGGTTCTGGAGTTCCATCTAAACAAAGAAATGTGAGTAGTCTAGCCTTAAAACTATTAGATGAGCGAAATAGTATCTGGTTATTTGACTGTGGAGAAGCCACACAACATCAAATTTTACAAACGACGCTAAAACCACGTAAGATTGAAAAAATATTTATTTCTCATATGCATGGGGACCATATTTTTGGACTTCCCGGTTTGTTAAGCAGTCGCGGTTTTCAAGGGGGAACAGACCGTTTAACCATTTATGGACCGATTGGAATTAAAGGCTATATTTTATCTAGTTTAAAATATGCAGGCACTTATTTGAATTATCCAATTCGTTTTGTGGAATTTAAAGAACCGGGAGTTATTTTTGAAGATGATCAGTTCAAAGTGACAGTTGGGAAGCTTAAACATGGCATTCCATCCTATGGTTTTCGAATTGAAGAGGCTGATCATGAAGGAACTTTAGATGCCGAAAAACTAAAAGAATTAAATATACCACCAGGTCCACTCTATGGAAGAATTAAAAATAAAGAAATTGTGAAGCTAGAAGATGGACGAGTGATTAATGGGGAAGACTTCGTGGGGCCAGAACAAAAAGGACGAGTGGTTACTATTTTAGGTGATACCTTAAAACATCCAAATAGTATTCAATTAGCTAAAGATGCGGATGTATTAGTTCATGAAAGTACATTTGGCTCTAATGAAGAAGACCTAGCGAGACAATACAATCATTCAACGACCACTCAAGCTGCACAAATTGCCAAAGAAGCTGGAGTCAATAAATTATTATTAACGCATTTTAGTTCTAGATATCTGTATAAAGATATGAAACAATTAAAAAAAGAAGCAAAGGCGATTTTCCCAAATACTTGTTTAATGAAGGATTTACAAGAAATATCAATTCCATTAAAACGAGAAGGTAGTGAAGAATGAGTTTAAGATTCGAAAAGCAAACGATTTTAATTACTGGAGCGTCTTCAGGTATTGGTCAACAAACAGCTTATGAAGCCGCTAAAGCAGGAGCTCGTTTGGTTTTATGTTCTCGTCGAATAGATAAGCTAGAACAAACTAAAAAAGAGTGTGAGCAACTTGGTGCTGAGGCTGTAACTATTTTTTCTTTAGATATTGGGAATCTTGAAAGTATTGAGTCTCTTATTCATTTTTTAGAAGATCAAAATATTCAAATAGATGTATTGATAAATAATGCAGGATTTGGTCATGATCAACCTTTTTTAGAGATGGATATGCAAAAAATATTTGATTTATTTAAAGTGAATGTCTTGGGTTTGATGTTTCTTACTCAAAAAATCGCCTTAACGATGGTTGACCATAAAAAGGGTCAGATTATAAATATTGCTTCACTTGCTGGAAAAGTTTCTACGCCAAATTATGCAGTATATGATGCAACAAAGGCTGCTGTTATCAGTTTTAGTAATGCTTTAAGAATGGAACTTCAACCGATTGGCATACAAGTAACGGTAGTGAACTTTGGTCCTGTAGATACGCCATTTTTTGATCATGTAGGTCAGGCACGTAAAGAGAAAACCATGCGTAATCCTTTTACTTTGTCCAAAAAACAAGCTGGGAAAATTGTCGCCAATACAATTGGAACAAAGAAATACGAAGTTAACCGACCGATATTACTTGCGCTAGGTTCAAAAATGTACTCTTTTACTCCTCAATTAGTCGACTATATATTATTAAAACATTATAATAGATAAAAGAGTTTATGAGAGGATGTTTTTTATGAAAAGACAATGGAGTATTGTTTTATTAATCATCTTGGTTTTACTTGTCGGCGTATTTTCAGTAATGAATGTAGATCCAGTGGCGATTAACTTTGGTTTTACCATGCTTAGAGTTCCTTTGGTGCTTGTTATTATTGTTACTTTACTAATAGGTGTTTTAATTGCTGTAATCTTATCAACGACCATTATCTTACAAAATAAAAGTGAACAAAAGAAGTTAAACAAACGTTTATCAGAGTTGGAAGATGAGTCTAAAAAAGAAAAAGATGAGTTAAAGATTCGTCATTCAAAAGAAGTCGAATCTTTGAATGAAGACAAAGAAAAAGCTCAAACTAAAATCCGTGAACTGGAACGACACATTCAAAACCTACAAAAAACAAATTCTACAAAAGGTAAAGATGAAGAGATATAAGTCAAAAGTTTAAGCTTTACCTAAATAAAAGAATGAAGAAAGAATAGGATGAAGTAAAAAAGTGGGAGCTGGAGTTCCCACTTTTTTATTGATAAAGATTGTAGAGGTGATAAATTGGTTACCGTTTCAAAGAAAAAATGGAAGAATGAAGAACAAATAGAAGATGAAAAAGTAAAACAATTAGCTAAGGAACTAGATGTATCAGAACTTTTTATTAAAGTTTGTTTGCAACGCGGTTTAACAAATGCAAAAGCGATTAGAAACTTTATAAAGATAGATGAAAGCTGGTTTCATGATCCGTTCTTGCTCCATGATATGGATAAAGGAATGGAGCGAATCATTCAGGCTCTTGAAAGCAATGAAAAAATAACGGTTTATGGTGATTATGATGCAGATGGGATGACAAGTACAGCTCTTTTAGTAGAGGCATTGGATTCGTTAGGTGCAAATGTAAATTATTATTTGCCGAATCGTTTTATTGAGGGGTATGGTCCGAATACACAAGCTTTTGATAAAATAATCAAAGACGGAACCTCTTTAATTATAACTGTAGATAATGGAGTGGCAGGTCATCAGGCGATTGAATTTGCTCAAAACAAACAAGTTGATGTCATTGTAACTGATCATCATGAATTACCGGAAAATTTACCAGATGCTTACGCAATAATCCATCCAAAACATCCAAAAGGAAATTATCCTTTTAGTGATTTAGCAGGTGTTGGAGTAACCTTAAAGGTGGTTACGGCTTTAATTGGAGAATTGCCTGTTGAAATGCTTGATATAGCAGCTATTGGAACAGTCGCGGATTTAGTATCATTAACCGATGAAAATCGAGCAATTGTATTTTTTGGTTTACAAATGTTACAAAACACTCAACGAGAAGGCTTGTTACAACTATTTAATGTAATAGGGAAAGATCCAGAAGAAATTTCTGAAGAAACGATTGGCTTTCAAATTGCTCCTCGATTAAATGCAGTAGGTCGATTAGGTGATGCTAGCCCGTGTGTGGAATTGTTAACCACTCATGAACTCCAAAAAGCAGAAGAACTTGCGATGTATATCAATGAAAAAAACGAAGAACGAAAAGCGATTGTCGAAGAAATTACGATAGATGTATTAAATAAACTAAAAAAAGATAGTGAAGCAGAAGTCATTGTACTTGCTGATGAAAAATGGCACCCGGGAGTTTTAGGAATCGTAGCTAGTCGGGTGGTGGAACAAACACAAAAGGTTACATTACTTTTTGCAATTGATTCGGATACAAAAATAGCTAAGGGTTCAGGACGTAGTATTCCTTCGATTAATTTGTATGAAGCCCTTTTAGAAAATGAAGAGTTATTTACACAATTCGGTGGTCATCATATGGCTGCTGGAATGAGTGCAGAAGAAGAGCAATTACCTAATATTCAAAAAAATTTATCCCGATACGTCAGTCAATTAGAAATAACAGATAGTTATCAAGAAATTGATGCTTATATTCCTATCGAAGATTTATCGATTGATTCAATAAAAGAATTAGATCAATTAAGACCCTTTGGAACAGATAATAATAAACCAATCATTGCCTGTTCAGACGTTCATGTATTAAAAAAAAGGAAAGTCGGGGCGGAAGGTGATCATTTAAAACTATTAGTGGGTCAAGATGATCACCAATTGGATATTATTTCTTTTCAAAATGGAAAAATAAGTGAAGTGTTATATGAACAACAAGTTATTTCTGTAGCAGGATATGTAGAAGTGAATGAATGGAATGGTTTTTCTAAACCTCAAATGCAAATGTTTGATCTCAAACTTCAAGGTCCTGCGATTATTGATCAAAGAACTAGCGAGTTAACAAAAGATCATTTGAATCATCCCGATACGGATTATATTTTTTACAATGAAAAAATATATGAGAAAGCGAAACCTTTGATACCTAATTCTTCCAGAGCGATCTTACTCAAAAATGAGGAAGAAGCGCTTGCGTATAAGGCCACCCAAGAGATGGTTATTGTTGATTGTCCATTTTCTATTTCTCAATTTCAAAATACTGTTTTAGAAAATGTTGACTTTGTCATTCGATGTCTCTTTTATAAAAAGTCACACCTTTATTTAATAGGCTTGCCTAGTCGCCAAGAGTTTACTAAAGTGTATAAATATTTAGCCAAACATAAAAATATTGATTTACAAAATGAAGGGCACCTTTTAGTCCAACAATTAAAAATGGAAAGCGCTAAAGTATTTTTAATTGTTAAAGTGTTTTTAGAAGCAAAGTTTGTTATAATTAATAACGGAGTGTTAAACATAATAAATAATCCGAAAAAAAGAGATCTTCAAAAAACCAAAAGTTTTCTAGAATCAAAGCAGCAAATAGCAGCCGAAGAATTATTTCTATATAGTTCATTTAATGAAGTCATTTATTCAATCAATAAATAACTATTTCGTTTATTTATTATGCGATCATTTATAACATCTAAAATGAGGAGAAATCAAATGGATTTAAGTAAATATATCGCTTCAGTACCGGATTATCCTGAAAAAGGAATCATTTTTAGAGATATTTCCCCTTTGATGGCTGATGGTGAGGCTTATCGTTACGCAACAGGACAAATTGTAGATTATGCGAAAGATAAGAATGTAGATGTCATCATAGGACCTGAAGCTCGTGGTTTTATTGTAGGTTGTCCAGTGGCTTATGCGCTTGGCGTGGGCTTTGCTCCCGCTCGAAAAAAAGGGAAATTACCCCGTGAAACAGTCGAAGTCACATATGGATTAGAGTATGGTGAAGATACGCTTCAATTACATAAAGATGCGATTAAGCCAGGACAGAGAGTGCTAGTTGTTGATGATTTATTGGCAACAGGTGGAACGTTAGCAGCAACGATTGAATTGATTGAAAAATTAGGGGGAGAAGTCGTGGGAACTGCTTTCCTTATCGAACTCCTTGATTTAAAGGGACGAGAAAAAATTAAAGGATACGATATTTACTCCTTATTAAAATATTAAAATAAAAAACCTTAAGCAAATGATTTTTCATATTGCTTAAGGTTTTTATTTTGTTTATTTAATAGACGTGTGTACGGTAAAGAGAAATGACTTTACCGAGTATTTTAATATCTGGCAAAATAATAGGGTCAAGTTCATCATTTTCAGGTTGTAAACGAATATGTGTGTCTTCTTTGAAAAATCTCTTACATGTCGCTTCATCATCTTCAGTCATTGCGATAATCACATCACCATTATTGGCTATTTCTTGTCTTTTGACAATGACTAAATCGCCATCCAATATTCCAGCATTAATCATACTGTCTCCTCGGATACTTAACATAAACAACTCATCGCTACTATAATGAATATGATCAGGGATTGGGAAAAAATCTGTCGCTTCTTCTACAGCTAAAATAGGTTCACCTGCAGTAACTATCCCTAATAAAGGGATTTGTCCTGAATTTTGATTTATTCCAATTTTATCGAGTCCATCTTCAGTTAATTCAATTGCACGAGGTTTTGAGCGGTCACGAATAATAAATCCTTGATCTTCTAAGCGTGATAAATGACCATGTACAGTAGACGTAGAAGCTAATCCTGTCGCATTACAGATTTCGCGAACAGTTGGAGGATACCCACGTTCTGAAACTTGCTCATGTATAAATGTTAAGATTTCGTGCTGTTTCTCTCCCTTTCGACCTCTTTTTGCCATGAAAACACCTCTTTATTTCATTTATATTCTTAATAATAATTTCATAAGTTATTATAGCATATGAATAAAGAGTAATCAAACGCTTGTTCGCTAAAATGTATGTTCGTATGCTTAAAGCCCTTGCTTTTTTATAAAAATGTAAATCCTTTCATTTATTTAGAATTAATGCTATTGTAACTAGTTATTTCTTGAAGTATTTGGTAAGATTAGAATCGTAATTATTTTAAAGGAGCTGAATTAAATTGTCGGAAGAGTTAGTGAATAAAATCAATGCTCTTGCTCAAAAAAGTAAAGAAGAAGGACTATCTGAAAGCGAAAAAAAAGAACAAAAGAAGTTAAGAGAAGAATATTTAGAATTAATTCGAGGACAAGTTAAAAATCATTTGGCTGGAATAACAATTGTTGATGAAGAAGGCAATGATGTTACGCCTAAAAAAGCTAAAGAGTTAAAAAAGAAAAATAAGTAATTTTAATTAATGAAAGGATTGAAAGAATGTTTAATCAAATAGATCAATTAGCAGTAGATTCAATTCGTACTTTAAGTATAGATGCCGTTGAGGCGGCCAATTCAGGTCATCCAGGTTTACCGATGGGGGCAGCACCAATGGCGTATGCGTTATGGGCCAAACACTACACAACCAACCCTAAAAACTCACAATGGTTTAACCGTGACCGCTTTATTTTATCTGCGGGACATGGATCAGCGATGTTATATAGTTTGCTTCACTTATCTGGTTTTGATGTTTCTATTGATGATTTGAAAGATTTCCGTCAATTAGGCAGTAAAATGCCAGGACACCCAGAAGTTCATCATACCGATGGTGTAGAAGCCACGACTGGTCCATTAGGTCAAGGTTTCGCAAATGGTGTAGGAATGGCAATGGCCGAAGCTCATCTTGCCGCAACTTACAATAAAGAAAATTATCCAGTTGTTGACCATTATACGTACGTTTTAGCTAGTGATGGGGATTTACAAGAAGGAATCTCTCATGAAGCGGCTAGTTTAGCGGGGCATTTAAAACTAGGAAAATTGATTGTTTTATATGACTCAAATGATGTTCAATTGGATGGACCTACAAACAAAGCGTTCAGTGAAGATATTCAAAAACGATTTGAAGCTTATGGTTGGGATCATAGTTATGTAGAGGATGGAAATGATTTAGAGGCTATAAATGAAGCCATCGAAGCGGCTAAAAATGTGACCGCTAAACCAACAATTATTGAAATTCGAACAGAAATCGGTTTTGGTGCACCAAATGCTGGAACTTCTGCTGTTCATGGAGCACCTTTAGGCCCTGAAGGTGCAGAAATGGCTAAGAAAAACTATGACTGGACGCACAATGCTTTTGAAGTACCAGAAGAAGTTTATGCTCATTTCCAAGAAAACATTGCAGATAAAGGAGCTCAGGCTGAAAAAGAATGGGAAGAATTGTTAGAAGAGTATGTAAATGAATTCCCTGAACTTGGTAAAGAATTTAAACTTGCTCTAGCGGGCGAGCTTCCAAAAGATTGGAAAGAAAATTTACCGCATTACGAAGAAAGCCAAGAGGGTTCTGCTAGTCGTGAATCAAGTGGAGAAGTTTTAAATGCGATTGCTGAAGTGGTTCCTAATTTCTGGGGAGGTTCTGCCGATTTATCTGGATCCAATAAAACGATGATTAATGGAGCGGGAGATTTTGCACCCAATCATTATGAAGGAAAAAATATATGGTATGGTGTGCGTGAACACGCAATGGCTTCTGCTTTAAATGGAATTTTACTTCATGGGGGAACGAAATCTTTTGTTTCAACCTTCTTTGTATTCTCTGATTATTTACGTCCAGCGGTTCGTTTAGCGGCACTGTCAAAAATTCCAGCTATCTATGTACTTACACACGATTCTGTTGCAGTAGGTGAAGACGGTCCAACGCATGAACCGATTGAACAATTATCAAGTTATCGGGGGATGCCAAATGTGACCATGTTAAGACCAGCGGATGCGAATGAAGTAGCCGCGGCTTGGAAAATCGCTTTAGAGTCTAAAGACCGTCCGACATTATTGGCTTTAACTCGTCAAAGTTTACCAGTCCTTCCAAATACAGAAAAACTTGCATTAGAGAATGTAGAAAAAGGAGCCTACGTGTTATCTCCAGCACAAGAAGAAGCTGAAGGCTTACTAATAGCAAC
>DXAZ01000122.1 GCA_019116785.1 Candidatus Atopostipes pullistercoris | reverse complement strand
AAAAAACCTAGAGAATAGCTCTTAGGCTATGCTCTAGGTTAAGATCATTATTTTTATTCTATTGAAAACAATAACTCTTCTATACTCGGAATGTAAATTTTATTTTTGGTGAGAGGTTTGATAACACCTTTCTTTTCTAATTCTTTAAAACGACGACTTAATGTCTCAGGCGTTGTTCCTAAATAGGAAGATAAATCTTTTCGTGTCATCGGTAACTCTACCGTCACTTCATCTTCTGTCTCCGTATCAGCCAAGCCTTCCAAATAATAAATAATTCGATTCACCACAGACTCCGTAGCAACTGACGCTGTTTGCCTTTCCGATTCTTGTAAACGTTCTGACATCGAAGATAGTATCTTTATTGATATTTCTGGATATTCGTTCAAAAGATCAAGCAAATCATTTTGATTAATCGCACAAATCGCAGAATTCCGCGTGGCTTCCGCATAATGTTCATGATAGGCATTTGGAGAGAAAATCGTCCATTCTCCCGTAAAATCACCAGGATTCAACACGCGAATTAATTGTTCCTTACCTGATTCTGACAAATGAAAAATACGCACTTGCCCTTGATGTACAATATAAACTGTATCATCCTCATCAGCCGCTTGATACAAATATTCCCCACGTTTAAAGTTTTTATGGCGTACTTTGGTCGCAATTTTCATCATTGATTCCTCATCTAAATGATTAAAAATAGGAACCAAGCGGATACATCCAGCATGTGTTTTTACTTCTTTCATTCCTATTTATTCTCCTCTCAGAAAAATTCGTTTACAATTAAATCTCTGTAGCTGGTCGAAAAGTAGGAACACTCATATAGCTATCATCGTAAGCTTCGATAAATGCGACGAAGACTTCCTCTGTTACCTCTGGGCACCCTTCTTTTCTATCAATATATAGATCAAATAGCGCTTTTTTCTCTTCATAAGTCCCCTTCATATGATGAATCCCTTCTAAAATAGAAGCCACCAGTTTGGGAGCTGTTAATGCTATCTTTTCTAACGGAGTGTCACAACTTAGCGGATTTCCTGTTTTATCACGCACTTCAAGAAATTCATTCAAATTAAAAATCGTGCCATCTTCACTTAAAATCGGGTTTATCCCTAAATCTGCCAAATAAGCATGACTTTTATATTGCTTTAAAATCTTTTGTCCATATTCTATCTTTTCACTTTTAGTCATTTCTTCTATAGACATTTTTCACTTTCTTTCTACAACATTTTATCAAAAGCATACAAAAAAGCGACAACAGATTTGTCTCTTTTTCATATTGTCGCTCAAATTATAATAAAATTCAGGTATTTTGTTTGAATTCACTGCTTATAAACGTTCATAACCAACAATCAAACCGCCTTTTTCAGCATAGAAACTACAAAGCCCGCTGGTTGGTCGAATTTGAATCTCTGTTTTTGGAAACTGTTCTAGAATTTTTTCTGATAGCTTTTTGGCAAGTGGCTCATTGTTCACGTGAGAGATTTCTAAAACCTTTCCACTAAAACCTGTTTCTACCAAATCTTTAACAAAAGTATTCAGTGCCCGTTTTTCTCCACGTGCTCGACTGGACATTTCAATTGTTCCTTCTTCTGAACGGATACCAATCACATGAATATTCAACAAACCAACTAATGAACCTACGATTTTGTTTACTCGTCCATTTTTTACAAGGTTATCAACGGATTTTAGCATATAACCGGCATGTGTTTTCTCATGATAGTCATTTAATCCAGCAACTACTTCATGGAAACCTAAACCTTCTTTTATTAATTCTATAGCCTTAAATATAAGTAAATCAATTTCTCCACCCGCTGATTTTGAATCAAAGATATAAATATTTGCATCTGGATTTTCTTCTAAAGCTATTTGCTTTCCTTGCTCTGCACTATTATAGCTTCCTGAAACCTTAGATGAAAGAGTAAAGCAAATCACATGATCTGCTCCTTTAAATTTTTCTGCATAAGCACCTGGTGCTGGGCAAGCTGAACTAGATTTAGAAGCTTGGGCTACTTTTTGGGTTAATATTTCAATATCTAAATCGGGAGTGTCTACATAATCTTCATTATCGATGTGTAGGATTAATGGGATGATATCAAAAGAGATATTTTCTGGTAAGTCATTTATTTGTCGAATGTTGGAACCTGTATCGGTTACAATTTTCCAATCCACGTCATCACCTCTTCGTTATTTTCTTGATAATTATAACATATAAAAGAGGAGCATGACAAAATTTTCTTTTTTGTCACATTTCAATAAATGAATACAAAAGATGGTCTCAGCATTTCACCAAGACCACCTTGTCTATTGTTTATATACTTTTTTAGAATAACATTTTGGTTGAACCGTATGTTTTTCCTTGAGCTTTCATTGCTAAGACATTTAAGAAATTCCATGGACGACTAAATCCTGGTTGGAAGAAGAAATCAGCTTGTGCTAAATCTGTCAATGTCATTTTGGCAGTGATTGCTAAAGATAAAGTGTTTGCTGCATGAGTGATATCTTTGGTTGATAAGAATTGAGCACCAAGAATCACTTCAGTTTCCGCATCAAAGAAGATTTTCATTTCTACTGTATTCTCTTCATCACGCATAAAGGAAGGACGAATTTTTTCTTCACAGTAGTAGGTTTTCACTTCACCATCGTAAGAGTCAACTGTAGCATCTTTTAGACCTGTTGTTGCAAATTTCAAATCAAAAAAGGCTAAACCTGAAGTTCCATTTACACCTGGAGCTTTAACTTTTTCTCCAAGAGCATTTTTAGCTGCTGTAACCCCTTGTTTTCGAGCGTTTGTTGCTAGACCAATACAAATTTCTTTGCCTGTTGGATTGAAATGAACATAAGTAGCATCTCCACCTGCATAGACATCTTCAGCAGATGTTTCTAAATATTCATTCACTTTTACAAAGCCTTTTTCATCTATATCTAGTATATCTTTTAACCAATCTGTATCTGGTTTTACACCTACTGCCATAACTACAGTATCTGCTTCATATTCGCCTTGATCTGTTACAACACCTGTGACTTCGCCATTTTCACCTTTAATTTCTTGAACAAATTCATGTCCTTTGAAGGTTAGCCCTTTTTCTTCTGCTTCTTTTATAAGCGTTGGGTAAAACTCTTCATCTAAATAAGTTGGCAAGAAACGGTCAATCGCATCGACAAGAGTCACATCTTGACCATTACGAACATAAGCTTCAGCTACTTCAACCCCGATGTAACCTCCACCAATCACAACTACTTTTTTCGCCTCAGACATACGTGCTTTTACGATTTCTGCATCATCACGTCCGCGGAAAGTATAAACATGCTCTAAATCTTTTCCAGGTACGTTTAATTTTGGTGCATATCCACCTGGAGATAATAATAATTTATCATAACTTGCTTCTTGTTCACCTTGATCTGTTTTAACCGTAATCGTTTTCGCTTTTGAATCAAGACTAACAACATCGCTGTTTAGATGTACATTAATTCCTTGTTTTTTGTATGATTCTTCATTTGCATAGTGAATTTCATCTGGAGACTTTGAAATCCCTTCCAAATAAGATTGTGCTCCACAACTCATAAACGATGCTTTATCTCCACGCTCATACAAATGTATCTCTGCATCTGGTTGAGCTTCTAGGATTGTTTCCACTGCCTCATAACCGAAGTGAGAAGATCCAACAATAATATATTTCAACAAAAAAACCTTCTTTCCTTTAATGATCAATCTATCTCATATTATAACTTATTTTTAAAAATATGCAAATTAGAATAGTTATAATTTAGAGGTCATTTAACCTGTAAATCCTTGGTATAAACGAGAAACAAAGCCTGTATATTCTCAAAACTTTTTATCCTTTTTGGACATTTTCATTTGTGAACAACGTACAAAGAGAATGAATAAAAAAGAGTTGCCTTTATAAATTAATTTGATATAATAGGAGTCGAGTGTCGGATCCTTAGCTCAGTAGGGAGAGCATCACCTCGACAAGGTGGGGGTCACTGGTTCGAGCCCAGTAGGGTCCATAAGTGCTTTTTCAACAACAGTCAATAGTTGCTAAAAAGCCTATAGAGTCAATGTTTATAAGGTTTATAGAGTGAGAACAATAGTTTGAAATACTCAAAGTATTTAGATAATCTCTAAACACTTTCGGCTTAAGCATAGAAGTAAAATGATTTCACGTTGGATAACTTCCAGCGTTTTTTTATTGTCTTTTTAGGGTCTCCGACACATTCAAAAAAAACGAAAGACGGATTTATTCAAATTGCGAGTCTATTCATCCCCCTCGAAATTTTGATGCGCACGGTTCATATAATTGATTTAAAGATATTTTTAAAGAAATTAAAAAAATATTCAAATTGAAGATCATTTAGAATTTAAGCATTCAAATTTCAAATAAAATAACTATACACAATAATTACTATAAGTAAACATTTTTCAAAATAATTTCTCTCAATTTCAGAACCTATCTCCCTGAGTTGGCCTGTTTTTCAAGCTCACTCCTTAGGGTAAAAAAGTCTATTGGACAAAAAAAGTTAAATCTTATACTTTTCTATACATCGAAAAAAGACAGAGAGTGGCATAATCGCCATTCTCTGTCTTCTTTAAATAATTTAAACGTATTCGTGATATTCATCTGGATTTTGGTCTTCTACTCGGCCTTCTTCTCCTTTATCAAGCGCAAAGATTTTATCCATTTCATCATCTGTCAGTTCAAAATCAAAGATATCCAAATTATCTTTTTGGTGCACTGGATTACCCGAGCGAACAATGGGCACAATATCACGTTGATGTAACCAGCGGACAATGACTTGTGGAGCTGACTTATTATATTTTTCTCCAATTTCAACGATATCAGGATGTTGTTTAGCATCATTGATATCTCTGCCTAGTGGACTCCAAGCTTCGGTTACAATCCCAAATTTCTCATTAGCTTTTACGTTTTCTTTATTATGGAAATAAGGTTGAACTTCGATTTGGTTGGTAGCTGGAGTTACACCTGTTTCATTAATAATTTTTTCTAAATGATGCTCTAAAAAATTGGAGACGCCAATTGTACGAACCATTCCTAATTTTTGAGCTTGGATAAGAGCCTTCCACGCCTCCACATACTTCCCATCATCTGGGTTGGGCCAGTGAATCAAATATTTATCAAAGTACTCTAACCCTGTACGAGCTAGTTGTTCTTCAATTATTGTTAAAGCACTATCAAAGTCATGATATTTTCCAGGAAGTTTTGAGCTCACAAGTAACTGGTCTCTTGAAATGCTTGATTCTTGGACTGCTTTCCCAACAATTCCTTCATTATCATAGTTGGTGGATGTGTCAATTAATCGATAGCCTGCATGAATCGCATCTAGAATTTGTAGCACACCTTTATTGCCCATCAGATCGATTGTCCCTAAACCAATACACGGTATTTCATGTCCATCATTTAACCTTACATTCGGTATTTCTATTGACATCGAATCTTCCTTTCAAATATTTATTTTCTACAATTACACTTTATCACATGATTATTCTGAACGCATTCAATACGTGTTGTTTCAGCTTTATTAAAAATAAAAGAACCCCTAAAAGCTAGATAATTATTCTAACTTTTAAGGGGCATTTTCTACCTTTTATCATAATGACATTTTTTCTCTTTACCATGTATCTATTTATTTAACCGCTGTATTATCTGGATTGGCATCTTGATAGGTTTTGGCTCCGGCTTGTCCAGCAAAGGATGTAACAAACATTGCAATTAATAATCCTGCAAAAATATAGAGTGAATATTTAGCTGCTTCATCCGAAACTTCTTCTGCCGTTTGAATGCCTTCTTCCTCTGCTTGTTCTGCTTGCGTTTGTAAGTCTTGCACAGCAATCTTTGCTTCATCTAATTTTTCAGAAGCATTTTGAGCGGCTTCATCATATGCATCCATAATGTTATTAACCGCTGAATTTGCTTCTTCTTCAGATAAATCTGTATTGCTTACCACAGCATCTGTCAAAGCCTCTTCATCTAAGCCTTCATTTATTGTATCTATTCTTTGTTCAATATTTTCAATAACTTTATCCGTTTCTTCACCTGCATCATTTCCACTTACAACCACATTGTAGCCTGCATCTTTGATATCTTCTCCAGTCTCATCTAGCTGACTTTGTAGATAATCTGGCTGTAACTCAGGAATATCTGTATCTTCTAATACTTCTGTTGTAGTAGACTCCAATTCGTCTGTATCAACATCGATATCTTCTGTAATCGCATTAAATGAATCTTCAGTCAATGACGCTACTCCTGATCCTACTTCTTGAGTAACATCTCCAACCACTCCTGCTGTTGATCCTACAATATTTCCAACTGCTCCAAAAATGGAAGATACTGCAGTTGTCATTAAGACAACAATAGAAATTAAGCTTACCGCCCACGTAATAAATCCATGAATGTATCCTGCACGATTCGCTGTAATTCCCGCGATATACCCTCCTGCTCCAAAGGATAGAATTAGGGTGATAATAACCCAAATAACTAATCCGATACCTACACCTGAAAATGGATCAGCAGTAGTTAAGTCTGGGGTTCCAAATCCGATAGCAGTTCCAATTAACGACAATAATATCAATATAGCTAAAAATGTAACGACCCCTGCAAAGACCGAACGCCAGGAAAAGTTATTTCCAGCTTTTTCATTTAGTCCTCTTGCTAAATAAGTTTTCATTATCTTCCCTCTTTCTATATTTGATATGCACACTTTAATATAGAAAAATTTTATTAGCAATTAAGACAACTTAGATTCTAAAATAATTTCAAATAAGGTAATCTCCCCTTTTTTGATAGCTTTTATCAAACTATTTAAGCAAATATTTACTGCCAGAAGTTACTGTCTAATTATAGACTTAGTTGAATAGATACAAACTCGTTTATCTATGTAGATAACATTTAAAAAAACTGAGCGTACATATTGAAATACCAATTAAAAGGAACCCTCTTTTCTATTAAATAGATTTGTTTTCTTTCACTGTGGTTATTTTCTCAAAAATATGTTATATTCTAATCAATCAAAAGGGATGGTACTCCCGATAACTGCCTGAAAAGGCTAATGGTGCCTGTTATATATAGAAGTTTATTTAGCTTGCGTTAAATGAAGTTCTTTATATGACAGGTTTTTTTATTTATTTTATTAGAAATGAGGAAGTTTTTATGCTTTATAGTCTTGCTTTAATCATGCTGTCTGGAATAATCATTCGATTGTTTTGTAAAAAATTAAATATCCCTAGTTTAATTGGCTTTATTTTAGTAGGAATCTTATTAGGTCCTTCTGTGTTGAATCGTTTAGACCCTACACTATTAAATATTTCGGCCGATATTCGACAGATCGTTTTAATTATTATTTTAACACGCGCAGGTTTATCTTTGGATCTAAAAGATTTAAAAAAGGTAGGACGTCCAGCTATTCTTTTAAGTTTTCTGCCGGCCACCTTTGAAATTCTTGGGATTATGGTTTTTGCTCCTTTATTATTAGGGATATCTTTAATGGATGCGGCTATATTAGGAGCTGTACTTGGTGCCGTATCACCAGCAGTTGTTGTTCCAAGAATGATTACACTTATCAATAAAAAGTTTGGGACTGAAAAAGGAATTCCCCAGCTGGTCTTAGCAGGTTCTTCTGTGGATGATATCTATGCGCTTGTTTTATTTTCTTCATTTCTTTCCTTGTCTCAAAATGGGGAGTTTAACTTAATGAATCTTTTAAGCCTTCCATTCTCCATCTTATCTGGTGTTCTTATTGGTTTTTTGAGTGGTTATTTACTTTCTATATTTTTTGAAAAAATTCATTTAGAAGCAATCATTCAAGTTTTAATTTTATTGAGTCTTTCTTTTATCTTGGTAAGTATAGAAGATTCTTTCGTTAATCTTCCTTTTTCGGGGATTTTGGCGGTGATGAGTCTAGCCATTATGCTTTATCGACAAATTCCTGAACAAACGGAGAAAATAGCTCATTTATATAATGTGCTGTGGATCCCTGGAGAAATCTTTTTGTTTATCTTAGTAGGAGCTTCCGTCAACATTCAATATGCCTTCTCTGCTGGCTTTTTACCAATCCTTGTTATCCTTTTTGCTTTAAGCATAAGAATGCTTGGGACTTGGTTTAGTTTAATAGGGACTGATTTAAATTCAAAAGAAAAAGCATTTATCTTAATCGCTTATCTACCTAAAGCTACAGTTCAAGCTGCAATAGGCGGAATTCCTCTGGCTATGGGTCTTCCAGAAGGAGAACTCATTTTAACAATGTCTGTGTTAGCCATTTTGATTACTGCACCTCTTGGAGCTTTTGGCATAGATATTAGTTATCCTAAATTGCTCACAGATGATTCTTAATTTTCTAGTCCATTATTATTTAAACCTTTTTATCCACGAAAAATTTAAAATCTCTCCATAAAAGTTTTTGGTAGACTTTTATGGAGAGATTTGTGTTTCGTTTATTTCTTTTCTAATAGATTGACAATATTTTGAATACTTTGTGCAATCTCTTCTGGTAAATCATTTGGTGCTTCGTCTTCTGCCAATGTTGTATTTAAATGATCAATACGTGTTTTCATATTTTTGATCATTGTTTTAACGTACTCTTCATCCTCAAAGGAAACGTCATAGCCGTCAATTGGAAGATATTCAAATGCTTCGATTTCACCAAATGGTTTGAATTCTGCATCCTCTTCAACATTGTGTTCAATACTTTCCAGTGTTACTTTAGGTGGTATATCTTTGCCCATGAATTTACCCGTATTTATAATATAGCATTCCACATCTTTTTCCTCGAAAAGTTTTTTAAATGCATGATAATCATCAACTAATGGGTACACTCTAAATGGATTCGCATAAGGTTCAACAACTACTTCTCCTACATTTTCAACATTTTCTGCACTAGATCGTTTCGTGACTAAGGTACAACCCATTGCTGCTGCAACTGTTGGATCTTTTACTCGAAGGATTGGGGGTAACGTTTCATCTTTCATAATCCAATAAATTGCATTAATTGGATCCTCAATCATATCTACGCGGTTCGGTGTACTGTAACGTGATTTAACCGTTCGACCATTCCCATTTCGAATATCTTCAGTCACTAAAACACGTTCGTTGTTTTCATTTAATGTAACACCCACATTTTGAACAGTAACAAAGTAGTCTTGTTCAGGATGTCCTGCTGGATAGTCATTGGTTTTATCAAAATAAGAAGGCTCTAAAGCAATGGATGATCCTGTTTCTTGGTCAATAATAAATGCATCATCATGTAAAACGGTGATGTCATATTTATTATCATGTTTTGCATGAGTCAACGTTGATTTTCCGGAGCCAGATAAACCAAAGAACGCTGTAACGTGTGCATCACCATTTTCTTTTGCAAATTTTTTCAAGCCTCCGTGACAAGACACATAGCCTTGACGAGCTGCAGTTCCCCAGGCTTGGGTAAGGGTTCCTTTTTTGAGTTCTCCAAAATATTGTAATCCTAATATAATAGCAACATTATGCTCTGAATCGATATAAGATAAACCATCTGGATAATCTTCGTGTTCCCAAGATGGATCAGAGAATATGTAAATGTCATTTTCTTCATATTCTTTTGACTGTTCATAACGTTTTTTATATTCATCATTTAGAACTTGAAAGTTTAATAACCATGAATATAAATTATTGGCTTCAGCTTTTGGTGTAAGTAGATGAGCACGAACCATAAATTCTTCATCTAATCCTACAATCGCTTCACCTTCTAAAAGAGGATAATTATTCGCCTCGTATATAGCATCCATTGCAATTTTTAATAATTTTTCATCTTCTTCTGGATTTTTTCCATAAATTCTACGAGCTCTTGCAGTACGTCCGACAATGCTACTTCCATTTTCCACTAATACTTTTGCATCTTTTGGTAACCCTAATTCTTCTGCATTTTCAACAATTTGATCCAATATAATCGTCGTTGGAGACTTAC
The DNA here is from genome assembly GCA_019116785.1 of Candidatus Atopostipes pullistercoris. Taxonomy (GTDB): domain Bacteria; phylum Bacillota; class Bacilli; order Lactobacillales; family Carnobacteriaceae_A; genus Atopostipes; species Atopostipes pullistercoris. The sequence continues at coordinate 14,840 of DXAZ01000122.1, read as the reverse complement.
GAGCATAATGATAAGCTTCTTCCAAAGAATTTACTTTTGTAATGTCATTTTTATAAAAAGCTGTCTCAACCAATGTCTTTAGGGGTGATAAAAGTTTATTGTCTTTACGAATCGTATCCGTTTCAAATTTTCTTCTTGTGCTCATGTATAGTTCCCTTCCTTTTCTGTGATTTTTTCTGCATGACATGTTCTTTATTCGTTTTAATTTTTTGATAAATCCTCCTTCCAATAATTAAAACGCTTACATTTATATTATATCACAGCTTACTCTCTGGGTTAAGTATCTTCGTTACTTATTTCACTTAATTTTTTAAAAACTTTCCTTTTATAAAGAAATCATTATCTTTATAAATCAATAAATTGCTTGCTGTTAAAATGGATATCTTGCCCGTATAAGGTTTCAATTGAATGATTTGAGTTCATGACCAGCAGCTGTCCTCTTTTATTAATTCCTTGAATCGTCCCTTCATGTGGTTCATTATTCACTGAATAGTTCACTTTTTTTCCTATCCCCATCAAGTGTTTTTCATAAACAGCCATAAATTCTTTCTTTTGAAAAGCTTGATGATAGTCGTAAAAGCGATGAAGATACTGCCCTAAAAATTCATTGTAATTAAAGTAATCAGGTAATTGCTCACCAAATAACGTACCAGCCACATTTTGAGCCTCTTCATCAGCTTGAGAAAAGTTTCCAGCAAAATTTATGCCTGTCCCAACGATAATTCCATTTTGCCCTTTTTGAGAAACCAGTTCACTTAAAATTCCAATAACTTTACGCCCCTGATAAAAAATATCGTTTACCCATTTTACAGAAAGTGGGCTTTCAAGGTTGTCTTCTAAAACTTCAACTAATGTGGCAGCGGCCAAAATAGTATAAAGTGGAATATTTTCAAGATCACTCGTATTTGGCGTAACAGCGATTGAAAAATATAAACCCTGTGTCAAATTTGAATAAAAAGCTCTTCCTTGGCGTCCTCTTCCAGCCGTCTGTTTATGGGTAGCAACTATACTTAGTTTATTGGGATACTTTAAAAATTGCTCCTTAGCTACATCATTAGTGGAAGACACAGAACTAGGCAGCTGAATATTTAATATATTTTTACTCTTATTAAAATGAGTTTGAATCTGTTCTTTATTTAGTTGGGTACTATTCATCCACTTCACCTATTCCACAGAATTTATTAAATAATAACGATTGATTTGTTTCATTCTATTATGTTTTTTATATTTAGTCAAAAAATAGGTGAATGCTTTTTAGCACATCACCTATCTTTTCTCTTAAAATAATTTCCCAGGATTTAATCGATTTTCCGGATCAAAAATTTCTTTTATTTTTCGCATATATTGAAGATTCACATCATCTGTCATTTCTTCTAAATAAGGTTTTTTTACGGTCCCAATCCCATGTTCTGCAGAAGGGAGTCCTCCTAATTCTTTAACTTTGATATACAAATCATCAAGGAGCGCTTTTCTTCTTGTCTGCCATTCTTCATCCGTTAAATCTCCACGCATTAAAATCGTATGGACATTACCATCCCCAGAATGACCAAAATTCAATACACGTAACCCGTGTTTTTCTTGCAACCCTTTAGTGTAATGAATCAGTTCTGCAAATTTATTAATCGGTACGACTTCATCTAACATTTCATACTGGGTAAATTCCATTAATCCAATTAGAATATTATCCCGAATTAATTTTGCCTTTCTTGCTTCATCTGAATCTGTAAAGGAAAGAATTTCTAAAGATAGGGGTTCTATATCATTTATAATCGTATTAATCCTTGCTTTAAGCTCCAGCTCATTATTTCCATCTAAAGCTACTAATAAATAAGCTTCTCCTAATTGGGATTGTAATGGATAACCTAAATGTTCTTCCGCATAATAGACGGCCTCTTTTTCAAAAAGCTCTATTTCTGAAGGATTGGCCCCACTGGCTAAAATAGCTAACGCTCCTTCTGTCGCTTTAAAAACATCTTCAAATGAAATCAGCATCGTCTGTTCCATTTCTGGAAGAGGTAACAAGCGCAACTTAATCTCGGTAGTAATCCCTAATGTTCCTTCTGATCCAATAAATAAATCTAATAAATCATAACCCGAACTTGATTTTATATTCAGACTGCCTAAAGTCATTTCTTCTCCACTTGGTAAAACAACTGTCATTTCGCGCACATAATCTCGCGTAACACCATACTTTACTGCCCGAATTCCGCCTGCATTGGTCGCAACGTTTCCACCAATTGAGGAATGTTTGGAGGCTGGATCTGGTGGGTAAAAATAACCTAAAGACTCAACATATTGGTGAATATCTCCCACTAAAACACCAGGTTCCACCGTTAACGTAAAGGTTTCTTCATCCAAACCAAGAATACGATTCATTAATTTTACATCAATGATTAGTTCTTGACCATGAATAGGGACCTGCGCTCCAGCAACACCAGTACCTGCCCCGCGAGCAATAATGGTTAATTGTTTTTCCTTCGCAAACTTTACAAGTTCTACAACCTCCTCATGTCTTGTCGGTAAAGCCACCGCGTATACATCAGGAATTTTCTCAATATAAGGATCCGTTAAATACTCTTTGGGTACTTCTTCGCCAATGAATAAGCGGTCCTTTTCTTTTATAATCTCTTGAAGTTCCATTTTTTCCTCCTTTTTCTTTTATGAAATTATTATTCTTTAATAAGTTGTCATCTGATAAATATAATTTCATTTTATAGGGTTTAATCTCCATTGTCAATAAACCGCATACATTGCTTTTTCTATACCTATATATACAGAGTTTGTAGACATACTTTTTTAGCAAAAAAACTCAATCAATGCTAAAATAAGTAATAAGTATAGAAAAAATCTAAGGAGTGCATAACGTGGCTGAACAAGAGGAAATTCAAGCAATTAGTCATTTTTTTAAAATCATTAGTGATTCAACTCGACTTTCCATTCTTTATATTTTAAAAGAAGAAAAAAGAAGTGTTAGTGAAATCACCCACCTTACTGGAATGGAACAATCTGCCATTTCCCACCAACTACGGATATTAAAAGATTCTCGCTTAGTTCGATCGACCCGTGCAGGAAAATCCATGATTTATCAGCTTGATGATGAACATATTTTTGATATTTTAGAACAAGTGAAATCCCATATTAATGAAAGAGAAGCGAAATAAAAAATGAACCTCCTAGAGATGAATTCATCTCTTTTTTTGTCTGAAAATCTCTCTTTCATTTTCAAAGTAGTTCATTCATAATAAGAGAAAACAAAAGGATCTGGAAGGAATTTATTTAAATGAAGAAAGAAATTTTACATCACTTTTATAAAAAATCATACGCAGAAAAAATCGAAGCACTCTATCGAGCAGAAGCTATTTCCAAAGAGGATTATGAGTCTTTAAAAAACGAAACATTGAAACTATCACCTTCCGTAGCCAATCAAATGATTGAAAACTATATTTTGAATTATGAATTTCCTTTTGGTGTTGCTATGAACTTTGTCATTGACGAAAAAGAATGTTTGATTCCGATGGTGACCGAAGAGCCGTCCGTAGTGGCCGCCGCGAGTAATGCCGGAAAAATTATTGGCCAATCGGGTGGTTTTCAAACAGAAATGAAAAAGCGTTTGATGATTGGTCAAATTGCCTTGACGGATGTCTTAGATGTAAAAGTAGCAACAAAAAACATTCAAGAAAATAAAGAAAAAATTATAGACCTAGCGAATGCTGCTCATCCTTCTATCTTAAATTATGGTGGAGGTGCTCAGCGGGTGGAAGTTCGTTTGGTTGAAGCAGATGCGAAATTTGATACTCCTGAATTTTTAGTGGTTCATTTAATAGTAGATACTGGTGAAGCTATGGGCGCAAATATTGTGAATACAATGGCCGAAGCGGTCGCTCCTTTTATTGTTGAATTGTCAGGTGGAAGTCGTTTGATGAATATTTTATCTAATTATTCTACTGAAAGTATTGCTACTGCAAGATGTATTGTTCACCCAAAATATTTAGCAACAAAAACAATGAATGGAGAACTGGTTAGAGACCGTATTATTGAAGCAACCCAATTTGCGTTGGCCGATACTTATCGGGCAGTTACACATAATAAAGGCATTATGAATGGAATTGATGCTGTTTTACTTGCTACTGGGAATGACTGGCGAGCCGTTGAAGCCGGTGCACATGCTTACGCTTCTAAAGATGGACAATATCGTTCTCTTTCCCGCTGGTCAAAAGATAACGAAGGAAATTTAGTTGGAGAGATGAAACTTCCTCTTTCTATTGGTTCTGTTGGCGGAACCCTTTCTATTCATCCTAGCGCGCAATTTGCTTATCGATTATTGGATCAACCCAGTGCTGCTGAATTATCAAGGATTTTAGTTGCTGTGGGCTTAGCTCAAAATCTAGCTGCCCTTCGTGCCCTTGTTACAGAAGGTATTCAAAAAGGACACATGAGTTTACAAGCGCGTTCTTTAGCTATTCGAGTCGGTGCAACCGGTAAAAACATTGAACGGGTAGCCACTCGTTTGCAAAATGCAGAACATATGAATTCAAAAACAGCTCAAAAAATTCTAGATGATCTTTCTAAAAACGATTTGTGAGGTCATTTACGAAGTTGAAAATTTATTCCATTTTTCCTAATATATACTAAGCTTATTTTTTATAGAAAGAAGGTTGTTTTATGTGGAAAGAATTTAAAGAATTTATTATGCGTGGAAACGTGGTTGAGCTTGCGGTTGGTCTAGTGATGGGGTCAGCCTTTACTGCCATCGTTAATGCTTTGGTTGAAAGTATCATTATGCCTTTTATTGCCGGCATATCTGGAAATGCAACCGTCGAAGACTTAGCGTTTAACTTTAACGGCTCACCAATTTACTATGGGGAATTTTTACAAGCAATCATTGACTTTTTATTAATTGCTATTGTTCTTTTCTTTGCAGTTAAAGCTATTAATTCCTTTACCGCTTTACATAAACAAGAAGAGGAAGTTGAAGAAGAAGAGCCAACTGCTGAGGATTACTTAAAAGAAATTCGCGACCTACTTGCAGAAGATAAACCCTCAGAAATTTAATCGATAAAATAAGTTTATGTTCTAATGATTCGAAAAAGTATCCGTTGAGTATTTTTTATACGCTGAGCTTTCGAAGAAGAGCTCAATAAACATTTACTGGGTAAATATTTCAAAAAGTTACCCGCAAACTAACATTACTGCGTAATTATTCCAAAAAGTTGCGCACAAACTAAATTACTGCGTAATTATTCCGAAAAGTTACCCGCAAACTAACATTACTGCGTAAATATTCCAAAAAGTTACCCAGTAAATGGATTTATATTCTATATAAAAAGACAAACAGACCAGTGGAGATAAATCCACTTGGTCTGTTTTTTCACGATTATGATTATTTATTTTCTTTTACGTCGATAAGCTTCTGCGCCAAGTCCTGCAAACAATAAGGTTGCACCACTTGCTAGTGGTAAAATGACATTGACTCCTGTTTGAGGTAAGACTCCGCCTGGTTTTTCTTCTGAATCAGTCGTTTCTTCTGAAGGTGTGCCATCTCCAGATTTTCCTGATTCTCCTGATTCTCCTGAATCACCAGAATTATCTCCGTTTTCTGGTTCTTCTGGATCTTCTGTCTCCTCTGGATCTTCTGGTTCTTTAGAACCTTGCTCTTTTTCTAATTCAGCAACTCGTGCTTCAAGCTCAGCGATTCTTTCTTCTAAAGCTGCTAAATCTTCCGTATTTCCTTCTAGAGCTGCTTTTAATTCTGCTAAAAGCTCTTTTAAAGCGACGATTTCGTCTGTAAGCTCTTCATTTTCTGCTTCTAATTGACGAATGGCTTCTTCAAGTTCTGAGATACGATTTCTCAGTTGATTCATTTGATAATCTACAAGGTCTTGACCGAGTAAGTCTACAATACGACCTTCAATCACTGGATCTACGACTCCATTTAGATATTGTTCTTCGACCATATAATCCCTTAATTGTTGCCAGTCAATCTCTCCAATATCTCTAACTCGCCCATCCGCAAAAGCTTGAGCGAATGTTTCAAAACCGTCTCCTCCTTGACCTGTGAAACCATTAGTTGTAACTAAATATTCTTGTTCAAGATTAATTTTTATTAAGTTATTCCCATCTTTAACATACATCGCAACAATACGGTTTCCTACTTCTTTTGTGCTATCGTAATAGAATTCCATACCAGAAACGTGTAAGAATCCACCATGTTCCTCCGGTGCTTCTTTAACACTATGCTCTAAAATATCTTTAATTTCTTGACCTGTTAATTCTGCGATGACTGGGTCATTTCCAAATGGTAAAACGTTAATGACTTCACCGACTGTGATTGGTCCTTCATCAATAGGGGCTCGTATTCCTCCACCATTTTGGAAGGCGATGACTGTTTCTGGGAATTTTTCTTTTACTTTTGCAAGCATGGCGTCGGTTACTAAGTTCCCAAGTTCTGTTTCATTGGCACGAACACTGACTTCATCTCCCTCTCCATGTCTTGGATTTAGTAAGTCTTTCTTAGCCACTGCGCCAATTTCTTCATTATTGATTTCTTCTACTTTGGCCATATAATATTCTAAAACTTTTTCTGCCTCTACATCAGGTTCAAGCTCTTCAATTTCAACTAATTCACCTGAATGGTCAATAACTTTTCCGTCTTCATCAAATGTTACACTCAAAGTTCCTAAGTGTTCTCCATATTGACCAGCCTGAACAATAACGGTAGGATTTTCTGTGTCTTCATTAACAAGAGTTGGAGGAGTTACTTTAGTATGTGAATGTCCACCAACTATGATGTCAATTCCATCCACGTTTTCAGCAAGTAATAAATCATTTCCGACTTTAGGAGCACTGTTATAACCAATGTGGGTTAAAGCAATAATTTTGTCAATGCCTTCTTCCTCTAGATCGCCAACTGCCTCCGTAGCCTTCTCTACGTAATCGTGGAACTTCACTGCCATAGGACTGGCAATGTTTTCTGTATCTTCTGTTGTTAAGCCAAAGACTCCAACTTTTTCTCCATCAACATCCAATACAATACTATCGTAAATTTCGCCATTCTTCGGATCTTCAGCTAATGATTGATTTGTTTCTAATGGACTTAATAAAGGATCTCCTGAAAAATCAATATTTGTTCCTAAAAGAGGAAATTCCGCTCCACTTACAAAGTCTGCTAATGCTTGGTGACCATTCTCTGAATTTCCTAAATCGAATTCATGGTTTCCAAAGACCATCGCATCAATATTCATTAAGTTCATCAAAGCAAGATCTGCTTGTCCTTGAAATTCATTAAAATATAAAGTACCCGAGAACACGTCTCCTGCATGGAATAAAAGAGAATTTTCGTGATTACTTCGGAAGTCTTTAATGGCTGTAATTAAATTTGGATAATTTTCTACACGAGCATGCGTATCATTCATATGCATTAAAGATAAGTCAAAAGAATCTACTTCATCATCTTGAAACACTTCCATTGGATCTTTTGCTAATGCTTGTGTTTCAGCTTCTTCTAAAACTTCCTCTTCTTCTATTGAAGGGGTTGATTCTTCAGTAGTTTGCTTTAAAACAATATCTTCCGCATCTCGTGGAATAAGTATATATTCGTCGTTATTTGTTGTGATGATTCCTGTGATAGATGAATAGGTTTCTTCAATATCTAAACCTAAATCGTTCTGCTCATCGCGAATGACAAATTCATTATCTTCTGAATCGATTGCTGTATAATCCGTTCCTAATTCATTTTCATTCGCTCCTGTTATCACAATTTCACTCACACGCGCTAACTCAGCTAAATGATCAACAAACACTGAACGAGTTAAATCTTTTGGCTCTGGTAGAGTTGTATTTCCAAGATTCTCTTCGAGAATGACTTCATCAAAAAATAACAAATTATTTTCTGTCTCTAATTTGCCAGTAATAATGATTTCATTTCCAAGATCAACGTCTAAATCAGTTTGCTTAATAGCGATCGCTGCTGAATCATCTTGAATGTAAATTAACTGATTCAATTTTGCAGTAACTGTTCCTTTAACTGAAACTTCATCCGCTTCTTTTGTTCTCGCTTCTGCAATGGACAATAGCTCTAAAGTTTCTTTATCTACATTTTCTTCAACTTCTTCACGATCTGAATCATTTGTCTCTTCAACTGGGGGATGAACGGGAGTATCTTCGGTGGTTGTTGCATAGGCAATCATCGGGGCTGTTGCTTGCGTAACAAGATTAAATAAAAAAACTAAAACAATTAAAAGACTGTTTTGTTTCTGTCTTTTCTTTTTTTGCATCGATTTCTCTCCTTAAGTTTTATTGTCTCTAAAGAATACATCATATTAAAAACTTACAAAATTATGTATTTTTTCAATACTACCAATCTTTAGAGAGGACAGTATCCAAAAATGAGGATTTAGGAACGTTTTCCATTCAAAGAAATACTCGTTTTTGAATAAACCAACATAGACGATAAATTTTTGGACTTAATTACACAACTCGTGTTCCAAAATAATTATTCAGTGAGTCACCCCCCGTACAAATAGAAGTATACAGAATTTAAATTAACTTTACTAGACCTTCTTCTAAATGTCAACGTTTTCATGAATGCTTTTTGTTTATTATTCCGTACAATAATTACTGGACAACAAAAAATCCTAGATAAAAACGAACATTTCGTCTTTACCTAGGTTTTCTATTTATTTTATAATTTTGGTTTCTTCAAAACCATACTAACACCCATACCGCCACCAATACATAATGAAGCAAGACCGTATTCACTTTCTTGTTTCCTCATTAAATGAAGCAACGTCACAAGTACTCGATTCCCACTTGCACCGATTGGATGACCTAAAGCGATGGCTCCGCCATTCAGATTCGTTTTTTCATAAATTTCTTCTGTATTTATTCCAGCATTTTCGGCTAACACATTTATTACGCCGATACTTTGTGCTGCGAAAGCCTCATTCAATTCTATGACATCTAAATCATTGATCGACAAATCGGCACGATGCAAACTTTCTTCGATGGCAGATACCGGACCCATGCCCATGATGTCTGGATCCACTCCACCCTGCCCAATAGCAATAATTTCTGCCAATGGTTCTAAGTTATTCTCTTTCAAATAACTTTCACTCACAATTAATACAGCACTTGCGCCATCATTTAAACCTGAAGCATTTCCAGCCGTGACTGTTCCTCCCTTTTTAAATGCCGGTCTTAGCTTAGCGAGCTTTTCAAGAGAGGTCGAGTGGTTGATATATTCATCCGCATCCACCACTTCTTCACCATAGCGCGTTTTCACCGTAATTGGTACAATCTCTTCTTTGAAAGCTCCTGCATTTTGCGCTCTAATGGCTTTCTGTTGCGATTCATAAGCAAATCTATCTTGAGCTTCTCGGGAAATATTATACTTTTCTGCGATATTTTCTGCAGTCATTCCCATATGTTTGAAACTGAAAGCATCTGTTAATCCATCTTTTAACATGTGATCTTCGACTTCAAAGCTTCCCATTTTTTGTCCTTTACGCAATTTTGCAGGCAATAAATGAGGCGCTTGACTCATCGATTCAACACCACCAGCCACAACAACATCGCTCATCCCAGCCAAAATGGAAATATAAGCATTCATCACCGATTTTAATCCACTTCCACAAACCATATTCACACCCGAAGCAGGAGTTGAAGCTGGAATATCTGCTTTAATTGCAACCTGACGCGCTACTCCTTGTCCTTGACCTGCAGGAAGAGCATTCCCAAAAATAACTTCTTCTACCGCTTCACTACAAACCCCAGACTGTTCAAGCACCGATTTCGTCACAATCGCTCCCAATTCAGCCGCAGAAACACTCGACAAAGCTCCTTGAAAAGAGCCAATCGCCGTTCGCTTCGCACCAACAATAAAAACCCTCTCCACCATCATCTTCTCCTTATCCTGCGAACTCATTCATTTTTCCATACTGTCTTCTATGCTCTCTAACCGACATAAAGATAAAATCTTCCTTCGAAATGACCTCACTTGCGGTAAAGGAAGCATTGCCTGCTTCGTCCACGACAACAGGATGGGTCAAGAGTTCTTCATATTCTTCAATACTTAACTTGGAACGGTTATTCAATAGCGCTTCGTGAGAGGCTGTTTGTAAGTACTTTTTATAATCGGTTTGAATTTTTCCGACAAAAAATTCTCCGACTGCTCCCGAACCATAACTAAATAATCCAATTCGTGCATCACTTGGCAATTCTTCCGCTTGTTCTAATAAAGAAAGTAAACTTAAGTATAAAGAACCCGTATAAATATTTCCAACTGCTTTATTGTAATAAATAGCCGACTCATAATAAGCATTAAAACGTTTAGTTACTTCTTCATTCATTTCCTCTTCTAAAGCTTGCAAAGCTTTGCGTCCCATTTTTGTATAAGGAACATGAAAAACTAAAGCTTCAAAATCAGATAAATCTGCTTTTTGTTGATCTTTATAACGTCCCCAAGAAGCTTTCAAGGTATTTAAATAGGCTTCGTTTGAATATTTTCCATCAACAAAGGCCAGTTCTGAATAATTTGGACGCCAAAAATCATCAATATCTTCTGTATAAGTAGCACTTTCTTTTTCGATTTCTAGAATACGAGGATCTGCAGAAAGTAAAATCGCTACCGCTCCTGCTCCTTGTGTGGGTTCTCCGCCTGTATCAAGTCCGTATTTAGCAATATCACTAGCTAAAAGAAGAACTTTGCTTTCTGGATGTAAGGCGATATGGCCCATAGCTAGCTGTAGACCTGCCGTTGCACTATAACAAGCTTGTTTCAATTCAACCGAACGAGCAAAGGGTTGAATCCCCACTAAATCGTGAACCCAAGTCGCTCCAGATTTTGACTGGTCCACTCCAGACTCTGTCGCAAATAAAATCATATCAATTTGTTCTTTGTCTTCTTCAGTTAATATTTTTTGAGCCGCATTCGCTGCCATAGCTACTGCATCATAATTATTGGAAGCAATACTCATTTTTTCTTGGCCAATACCCATTAAGTATTTATTTGGATCTACATTACGCGCTTTTGCTAATTCCACCATATCAACATATGTAGGTGGTGTAAAAAAGCTAATTTTATCCATCCCTATTTTCATCTTTATTCTCCTCGAATCATTTTATTGAATAAATTACAGAATACATTTTCGTAAACTAAATCTTAAAATAAACTATTTAAGAACTTTCAAAAGTTTCATTAAGAATTTCTTAATTTTTTCTATTTTTCCCAACGTTTAGTATACAGATTAAATATTAAGAAATTTATAATCACTTTATTTTTGTAGAATAAAACGCTTTGATTTATAATAGAGTAAATATATTATCAATTAGGAGTGATTGTTTTGAGTTCATCATTTTCATCGTATGTTAAAGGTGTATTGGTTGGTGTAGGCGTAGGATTTTTAGTTGCTCCAAAAAGTGGAAAAGAAACTAGAGAAGATATTAGCGCAAAACTTAATGATTTAAAGAAACAAAGCAAAGAACTAGCAGATATGGCTGTAGAAAAAGGCGAAGAAGTTACAGATACTTCTAAAGACGCTGCTGACGATGTCCGAAAAGCATTGATCGATTCTTCTAGAAAATTACGCTCAACCCTATCCGACACGGCAAAAGACGTTCAACAAACAACAGAAAACTTTGTCGCGGATGTAAGTGATCAAGCTAAAGAAGTTTCAAAAGAACTCAAAGATACAGCAGCTGACGTGAGAGAAGAAACAGGAGAAATAGTAACAGATACCGCAAAAGATGTTAAAACTACAACCGACGAAGCTGTCGAAGATGTAAAAGACACGACAGAAGATGCAGCAGAGGATTTCTCTCGATAAAACAAGCAATGAGAAGATAAAAACTCGCTAATGGTTAGCGAGTTTTATCTTTATTCATAGTATTTTTAATTAATCTTTGATCTCTTCATTATATTCCTTAACCGCACTACGTGAATCAAAAATCTTACTCAACGTCTGATCATAATTTCGTGAAGCATAGACATAAAACAATACATCCACCACTAAAAATTGAGCATGTAAAGAACTTGTCGCTGCACTGCGAACCTCTATTTCATTCGAACGAACATGCTGTAAAGATACATCCGCATTTTTAGATAGAGTGTTATTTCCAAAACGTGTAATCGAAATTGTTTTGTGCCCCAAACTACGAGCCATTTCCTCTAACTTAATCACTTCGTGGGTTTCACCAGAATTAGAAACTCCAATAAATACCGTATCTTTCTCACTGCTGACCAATGCCGCTAATAAAACGTGCGCATCATTTATAGAAATCGTTGTTTTCCCAATACGACTCCATTTTTGGCCAATATTTTCAGCAACTAAAGAAGAAGCCCCAATTCCAAATATATATACCACCGAAGCATCACGAATCATATCAGAAGCTTCAATAATCGCTTCCTCATCCAACATTGAAATCGTATCTTTCATTGCTAAGCTAGAATTCCAATGCAGCTTATCCATAATATCTTTTACAGTCTCTCCCGCTGAAATATCCGAATAAACTTCCCGATTTTCTGATTTAATTTCTCTAGAAATGAAAATTTTTAACTCCGTAAAACTAGGCACCTTCAGACGCTTAGATAAACGAATTACCGTCGCAGCACTTGAGTCTGCTGCCTTTCCCAAATCAGACGCCGTCATATGAATGACTTGTTCAGGTTCATCTAATATTTTCTCTGCAATTCGTTTTTCTGCTTTCGGAAGTTCCCCGAGCATACTTTTTAACAAGCCTAATATATTTTTAGTAGCCATGTACTCACCTCTCCAAAATCAATATCCTAATCATGATTATAACATGGAAAACCCACACATAAATCTCATTCTCACACTAACTTTTGGATAGAAGCTCGCACAAACCCATCTGTCTCCTCTAAAGCGGCCTTTGAATCCTCTTTAGAAGCCCCTGATAAAATCATCACAATCGCCAACTTCACCGATCCAGCCTCATCAAACACCTTCTCGGCTTCTTCATAATCCACTCCTGTCGCTTCGACAATGATACGTTTTGCGCGATCCACTAGCTTTTCATTCGTCGCAAGCACATCAACCATTAAATTTTCATAGGCCTTTCCTATCTTTACCATACTAATTGTTGTAATCATATTTAAAACGATCTTTTGAGCAGTTCCAGCTTTCAAGCGCGTAGAGCCCGTTAAAACTTCAGGACCTGTAATTACTTCAATCGGATAATCTGCAATCTCACTAATTTTTGTGTTTTCATTATTCGAAAGAGACCCTGTTTTTGCTCCAATTTCTTTCGCATAATTCAAACCACCAATTACATAAGGTGTACGTCCGCTTGCCGCAATACCGACTACAATATCATTTTTGGTTAAACGCAATTTTTTTAAATCTTCAATAGCCAACTCCTTCGAATCTTCCGCTCCTTCAACTGCATCTTTAATTGCTTGTTCTCCTCCAGCAATCAACCCGACAACTTTCTCTGGAGACGTACCAAAAGTGGGTACACATTCTACCGCATCTAAAATTCCTAAGCGTCCACTCGTTCCTGCTCCAATATAAATCAAACGACCTTCATTTTTAAATGCACGAATCACTGCTTCAATAAGCTCTGTAATTTCAGGAATGGCTCGATGAATCGCTTCTGGCACTCCCCGATCTTCTTCGTTCATTAACCTTGCAATTTCTTCAACAGACATCTCATCTAAATGCATCGAATTTGGATTTCTTTGTTCTGTAAAGTTTTTCATTGGATTATCCTCTCTATAAAAATGTAAATTTTGTGCGTGCCTGAATAAAACTTAATAACGGCACCGCATCTTTCTTAATTCGTCCAAGTATATTTATTCGCTCATCAGCAGGTAGATCTCTTTTGGTAATTTGTATTTCCCCCGCATACCGCCCGTATCTCTCATTGTCTATAGTAATCGTACCGACTGGCCGCTCTATTGCAGCAAGTAGAGGCTTAATTACTTCATCTTTTAATACAATCCTAGATTGACTCGAGCGAACTACATCTTCTGCAACATCTGGACGATTCACATGCACTTCATAAAAGTTTTTAGGTAACTCTTCATTCCATTCTTTCATAGGAAGAGAAATAATGTCATCTTTCATCCAGTCTTCTAAGCGTTTCAGGCTATTCTCACTCATTTCAATATCACCAACCAACACTTCATCGACGAAAAAATTCTTTGTTAAATCTAAATAGGCATACAAAGGATCTGCATGGCGATGCTCTTCAAGAGTCGGTAGTCCTGCATAAATAGGTCCTCTTTTTTCCTTATCTCCTACAATGAACGCTTGGATTTGATAGCCTTTATCATGTAAATAGGCATTCCGTTCATATAAAAATTCCCGTCCCAGACCTGTATTTTCTCTTGGATAAAAGTTATGACACACAGTAATCTCAGACAAATCAAAGCCCACCGCTTCTAATTCCTGACTCGTTTCATCATTAATTGTACTTGCATTTAAAACCACTTTGAAATTTTCTGACAATTCTTTCATTTCTGAGTAAGAAAAACCATAATCCATTCGTAAGCTGCTAACTCCTAAATCCGCAAAGAATTCCTTAGCCTCTTCTTTTTTTATATTATAGATATTAAATGTATCAGAAGAGACATCAATCATTAATTCCATGCCATTTTCATTCATCTTTTTTGTAATTTGCTTCAACGAATCTAATGTATCGGATGGATCTTCTTCAGGAATATGCATTGAAGTAAAAATAGTCTGAACCCCTGCATCATGCATTCGATCAATAAACGCTAAATTTTTCTCCGTCCCTTCTGCTAAATACAACGAAGCCCCTAACATACTCATCAACTCCTTCTCATCTTATTTCGAAAAGAAAAGAGGAGTGCTAATCACTCC
>DXAZ01000121.1 GCA_019116785.1 Candidatus Atopostipes pullistercoris | reverse complement strand
AAGCCGGACGTTGCCGTTCTTTTTTATTATTAAAATAAATATCTATTTATTATTCCGCAATAGCTCAGTCGGTAGAGCACGTGACTGTTAATCACGCTGTCGCAGGTTCGAGTCCTGCTTGCGGAGTTTTTTTGTGTCCTTTTTTATTATGTTAAATATAAAAAGTTTTTTAACTTTTCCTTTTTGACGGCTATTTTCCTATGAGTATCAAAAATGTAAAACGAATGTTAGCTATCGAAAACGTATGAATTTTTTGGCATCTCTAAATACAGAGATGTCTATTTTTTATTAGATATCGAATTATTTACGAATTATCTTATTCTGTAAATAAAAAAAGCAGGTTAGACTACTGTGACCTGCTTCTGTATTTATTTATGAGTATCGTTTTTAATTTAAGAGAGTTTAAGAAGTCATTTAACAAGTGAATGAATCATTCATTACTTTCATCATCTTGTCCTTCGAAATGATATTTAGGTTCATTTAACTCTTCGTCAATATCTATTTCTAGGTTATAGCCGTTAAAGAACCATTCATCTTCACGTGTTGTAAAATATTTACGACCATTTACTTCTGTACTAGATAAAATATCATCGTGGTTTTTTGGATTATCAACTTGTATTCCTAGTGAGAACCCATCATGAACTTCGGTTTTTCCATAAGTTTTTCCAAAAAATCGAACGGCTTCACCTTCATTTAGTGGAATTTTATCTTCAAACCATTTTGTTGCTTTTTCAGTAAGTTTAATATCCATTTTCATCGCTCCTATTTTTATATCGAATATATTCTCATATCCACATAACTTTATCATGGAAATAGACAAAATAAAATGATTTTGTTTTATAGTTTGTACTTGTTGGATGATTACTCTCCATGTATTTAAGTAATTTGTTTATTTAATAATGTAAATTTTTAGGAATTATTTAGTAAAAAATATTCTTTATTGAAAATTTAATTAAGCTTATACTTGATGTACTCATGAGAATAATTAATTGGATAAAAAAAGTCATAGAAACGAACAGAACGGAGTCGAATTATAATCATATTGTTTAAAAAAGTAATAATAATCGATTTTTGGTTGCTTTAAGTTTAAATGGAGGTATAAATATAATGGGGAAAAAGAAATGGATGAAGTTAGGATTATTAGGTTTAGTTTCTTTTTTATTTGTTGGTTGTACGGATAATGCAATAGATGGTAAAGATGAAGTAAGTAATGAAAGAGTTAATGAAATAGCAGTAGATACAACAATAAGAGAAACAACATATGGTTTAGTTAAGGGGAAAAAAGAAAATGAAGTACTTGTCTGGCAGGGGATTCCTTATGGTGGAGATACATCAGGCGAAAATAGATGGAAAGCCCCTGAGGATCCAGAATCATGGCAAGAGCCACTAGAAACGACTGAACCGGGAGAAGTATCAATCCAATCATCAGCCGAAGGAGTAATAGGTTCAGAAGATGCCTTAAATCTAGATGTCTATCGTCCAGATAATGAAACAACTGATTTACCTGTGTTAGTATTTATTCATGGTGGTAACAATCAAACGGGGCATGCTCAAGAAATATCAGGAGCGTCATTTGTTAAAAATCACGATGCAATTGTTGTAAGTATTAACTATAGATTAGGACCACTTGGATTTAACCCCTTACCCGCGCTTAAAACGGGTACTGATGAAGAAAATTCAGGAAATATAGCATTGCTAGATATTGAAAAATCTTTAGAATGGGTAAAACAAAATATTGAAAACTTTGGAGGAAACAGTGAAAATATTACAGTAGCAGGTTTTTCAGCAGGTGGACGTGACGTAATGGCGATGTTAATTTCTCCAATGTTTAAAGGAAAATTTGATAAAGCAATTTCATTAAGTGGTGGAATGACAATTGCTGATGAGAAAAAATCACAAAAAGTTTTTGCGGAAGCTATTGCTCCATTAGTTGTAGAAGATAAGATAAAAAACAATTTAGAAGAAGCAACGGAATGGTTATTAACAACTGATCAGGAAGTAGTAGATTATTTATATGAATTAGATGCTGAGAGATTGAGTGGATTAATGACTAACGCAAGTTTACGTATGAGTGTGTTCCCTCATTTATACAATGATGGTATTGTTATTCCCAAAGAAGGTTTTGATACTGAAAATTATAATAATGTTCCTCTAATGATGCTTTCAGGTGAGCAAGAGTTTTCCCTATTTGCTAGATTTGATCCGTATTTTGAGGAGTCTTTGAAAGACGGAAGTTTAGAAACTGATGAAGATATGATGAAAAGATATGATTTTTTGAATAACTATGGTGGTAAATTGTATAGCTTATTTAATTTAGAAGATTCCGCTCAAAAAATGAAAGAAAATTATCAAGCACCAATTTATGGTATGGAAATTTTATTTGGTGAAGATGAGAATGTAGTAAGTGAAGAGATGAGTATATTTGGTTCATTTCATGGGGTATTTGTTCCATTATTAGATACTAATAACAAAAATTATGATGGATTAGTTGGAGATGCTTATGAATCAAAAGGAGCGGCTGACTTAGCAATGGTATTTCAAGATTATCTCTACCAGTTCATTAATGATGATATAGGTAATAATTCACAATCAGTAGAATGGCAAGAATGGCAAGCAGATAGTAAAGAAAATATATTATTTTTAGATGCAGATAAAGAAAAAGCAATCGTGAAAATGGGGAATAAAGAATATAATTATACAGATGTATTAGAAGAGATGGAAGCAGACACATCTCTTAGTTCTGAAACGAAAGAAGAATTGGTAAAAAACGTTTTAAATGGACGTTGGTTTAGTTATGAATTGGATAAAGAATATGATAATTTATCCTATTTTGATAAGAAATAAACTGTCAATAAAAAGCACCATTAATTTAAAAAAATGGTGCTTTTTGTGTTCTGAAAATCTCAAAAGGATTTCGTTCTTTGTTCCAAAAAAGGGATGATTTATTGTAAGATAATAGCAGTGTATGAAATAATATAGACACGTTACATCATCAATTTAGAATAAGGAAGATAAGAATGGAAAAAATTAGAGGATTTGAAATTGTTACAAAATATGCAGATAAAAATTTGTCATTGCCCAAGCGAGCGACTAAAGGATCTGCTGGTTATGATATTGCGGCTGCTGAGGATACGGTTATTCCATCTATTTGGAATATCCTTTCAAAAAATGCCGGGGTAAAAGCGATGGAAAAAGATGAAGTGGTTGAAGAAAATAAAAACTATTTGAAATCAACTTTAGTCCCAACTGGAATCAAAGCGTATATGCCTGAAAATGAATATCTGATGCTTGTGAATCGCTCAAGTAATCCATTGAAAAATAATTTATCATTGCCAAATGGGATTGGTATTATTGATGCTGATTATTATGGAAATGAAGGCAATGAAGGAGAGATTTTTGTTCAATTAATTAATTATGGTTTAGAAGATTATACTATTAAAAAAGGTGACCGAATTGCGCAAGGTATTTTTACGCCTTACTATATAGCGGATGGTGAAGCAGAAAATTTAGGAAGTCGTATAGGTGGCTTTGGTTCATCTGGGAAAAATTAATGAAAATTGCATGAAATATTTTAAAGAAAAGGACGTAAAACAACCAGAAAAGCTTAAAATATGCTATAATTAACGATGCCGTTTATGTAAGGAATGTTCATTACATTAATCTTAAGAAAGAAGGAAACGAATTGGCAAAAAAGAAATCAACGGTATTTATGTGTCAAGAATGTGGATATGAATCTGCAAAGTATTTGGGAAAGTGCCCTTCTTGTGGTAAATGGAATACATTTGTTGAAGAAAAAGTTCCCCAAGAAGCAGATACTAGAAGCCGGGTTTCCTTATCAAAAGAAGTCTCAAAAGCGCAAACCATGAAAGATGTTGAAGTTGAACAAACTGGTCGTGTCCGAACCGGTTTAGAAGAATTTAATCGTGTTCTTGGTGGAGGCGTTGTGCCAGGATCTCTCGTTTTGATTGGTGGAGATCCAGGAATTGGAAAATCGACCTTACTTTTACAAGTCTCGGCGGAATTAAATCAAATTGGCGGTGTCGTGTTATATGTAACAGGTGAAGAAAGCTCCAGCCAAATTAAAATGCGTGCCCAACGGTTAACCATCTCTGAGACAGATTTTTATATTTATAGTGAAACAGATTTAAGCTTAATTGTTGAGACAATTGAAAAATTAAAACCAGACTACATTGTTATTGATTCAATTCAAACCATGTATCATCCAAGAATTGACAGTGTTGCTGGGAGTGTGTCTCAAGTTCGTGAGTCGACCGCTTTTCTCATGCAGTTAGCCAAAACAAATAATGTAACGATCTTTATTGTGGGTCATGTGACAAAAGAAGGAAATATTGCAGGACCTAGAATGCTAGAACATATGGTAGATACTGTCCTTTATTTTGAGGGAGAACGACATCAATCGTATCGAATTTTGCGAGCCGTAAAAAATAGATATGGTTCGACGAATGAAATTGGCGTATTTGAAATGCGTGAAAAAGGCTTGCGAGAAGTTTTAAATCCTTCAGAATTGTTTTTAGAAGAACGTCTAGAAGGAGCATCCGGTTCTGCAGTGGTCTCTGCAATGGAAGGAACACGACCATTATTAGTTGAAGTTCAATCTCTTGTTACTCCTACAGCCTTCGGAAATGCGAAAAGGACTGCAAGTGGTTTTGATTATAATCGGGTGTCATTAATTATGGCTGTACTCGAACAACGGGTGGGCTTATTGTTACAAAACTATGATGCCTTTTTAAAAGCGGCTGGTGGAGTTAAATTAAATGAACCTGCGATTGACTTGGCAATTGCCGTAAGCATTGCTTCTAGTTATCGAGAAACAGAAACAAATGCAACAGATTGTTTTGTAGGAGAAATTGGTTTAACAGGGGAAATCCGTCGGGTTTCAAATATTGAAACTCGAATTAATGAAGCAGCTAAATTGGGCTTTAAACGAATCTTTATTCCAAAAAACAATTTAGAAGGTTGGACAGCCCCTGAAGGTATTGAAGTAATCGGCTGTTTAACATTACAAGAAGTAATCAATCAAGCATTATAAAGAAATGAATTATTTTGTATGTTTATATTTTTGAAAGGAGGAATAAAATGTTTACATTATCAAAGTTAATAAGTCTAGCGATTGTGCTTGTATTCGGAAGTATTGGGTATAATTTTTTTCCGGACTTATTTATTTATTTATTACCCCATATTGAATGGATCCACACACCAATTGCTAGTATGATTGTAGGGACAGTTATTGGTTTTGTAGCGAGTTTATTATTAAGTAAACCAATCGAAAAAGCAATACGACGTTTACAAGACTATGTGAGTACACTAAATGCATCTTATATTTTATTCGGAACGGTAGGTGCAATTTTAGGATTAATTGTTGCGTGGCTAATCAACTTATCTTTATTTGCTTTCTCAACTCCGTTAATTAGTGATGTCTTACCTATCATTTTAACGGTATTATTTGCTTATATTGGATTTGAGTTTATGTCGTCAAGACGAGAAGAAATTCGTCGATTGCTTATGCCACGTAGTGAGGAACAAGAAGATAATCAGGTGCTTGAACGGAAAGAAGGCGAAAATTATCGAAAGTATAAAATCCTAGATACCAGCGTAATTATTGATGGACGGATCTTAGATATTATTCGTTCTGGTTTTTTAGAAGGAGTATTTGTTATTTCCTTCTATGTTTTAAAAGAATTACAGCATATTGCTGATTCTTCTGATTCATTAAAGCGAGTCCGAGGTCGCCGAGGTTTAGATATTCTAAATGCTTTACAAAAAGAAGAAGGCGTCATTGTTAAAATGGATGAACATGAAATACCTGAATCAGATGAAGTAGATATGAAGCTTGTCCATTTAGCTAAGAAACTGGACGGGGTAGTGATTACAAATGATTATAATTTAAATAAAGTCGCTGAATTTCAAAATGTTCCGGTTTTAAACATTAATGAATTAGCGAATACTTTAAAACCTGTAGTCATTCCTGGAGAAACAATGCGTGTCTTAATTGTTAAAGAAGGGACAGAACGTTCACAAGGGGTTGCTTATCTAGATGATGGAACGATGGTTGTTGTAGAAGAAGGTAAATTTCATATTAATGAACAGCATGACGTGATTGTCACAAGCTCACTTCAAACAAATGCCGGAAGAATGATTTTTGCGAAATTACAGGATGAACCAAGAGCCATCGAAGATTAATATTGTTAATAAAATGATTTTAAATGTTTGAAAGGGGAATACAAATGGAAGACAAAGTACGTGTTCGTTATGCACCAAGTCCTACTGGCTTTTTGCATATAGGAAATGCTCGTACAGCATTATTTAATTATTTATTTGCTAGACATTATGGTGGAGATTTAGTTATTCGAATTGAAGATACCGATCGTAAACGCCATGTGGAAGCAGGAGAACTTAGCCAATTAGAAAACTTAAAATGGTTAGGTATTGACTGGGATGAAGGACCAGATGTTGGTGGAGATTATGGTCCATATCGACAATCTGAGCGTTTATCTTTATATGAGCCGCTAATTGAAAAATTACTGGAAGAGGATAAGGCTTATAAATGTTATTGTACTTCTGAAGAACTTGAAGCTGAACGTGAAGAACAGCGTGCACAAGGGATTATGCCACATTATAGTGGAAAATGTGCTCACTTAACGGATGAAGAACGAGCCGAAAAAGAAGCACAAGGTTTAACACCAAGTGTACGTATTCGTGTTCCAAAAGAAGAAACTTTTGAATTTGATGATATGGTTAAAGGCGATATCTCCTTTGAAGCAAAATCAGTGGGTGGCGATTGGGTCATTCAAAAACGTGATGGCATGCCTACTTATAACTTTGCGGTTGTTGTAGATGACCATTACATGGAAATTACCCATGTATTACGTGGTGACGATCATATTTCTAATACACCAAAACAAATGATGGTTTATGAAGCGTTAGGTTGGGAACCACCAAAATTTGGCCATATGACATTAATTATTAATGCAGAGACTGGTAAAAAATTAAGTAAACGAGATACCGAAATTTTACAATTTATCGAAGATTATCGAGAACTTGGCTATCTGCCAGATGCTTTGTTTAACTTTATTTCATTGTTGGGTTGGTCTCCTGTTGGTGAAGAAGAAATTTTCACCCCAGAAGAGCTCATTGAAATTTTTGATTATGAACGCTTAGGTACTTCGCCAGCTGCCTTTGATGCGAATAAACTAGACTGGATTTCTAATCAATATCTAAAAGAATTAGATCTAAACGAACTAATCAAAGAAGTCCTCCCACATTTACAAGCAGAGGGTTATGTAGCTGAAGATTTATCAGATGCGGAATTTGATCATTACAAGAAATTAGCTTCTCTGTACCAAGATCAAATGAGTTACACGGCACAATTACCAGAAGTAGCAGGCTTGTTCTTTGACCAAAAAATTGATTGGTCAGAAAGCGAAAAAGAAGTTCTTGCGGGAGAAACTGTGCCAGACGTCCTCACAGCTTTTAAAGAAGAAATTTCTGCTTTGGATGATGATATCTTTGAAGCAAGTGAAATAAGTAAAGCCATTAAAGCTGTACAAAAGAAAACAGGCGTTAAAGGGAAAAACTTATTCATGCCAATCCGAGTAGCAACCACAGGACAAGAACACGGTCCACAATTGGGCGACGCCATCGAATTATTGGGTAAAGAACAAGTGTTAAGTCATTTAGATGAAGCTTTAGAGCTTATTCAAAAATAAAATAAGATCACCCCATAAACCTATTTTGCGAGGAAAAAAACCTTGCAAAATAGGTTTATATTTTATGGTTTATTCAATAATTAATCTAGAATTCCATAGCTATCTATTGTTTTTGTTATATAATAGGAATGATTACTCAAAGAACAGGAGCTTAAAAGTATGATACAAATCTATAATACGTTATCAAGAAAAAAAGAACCTTTTAAACCGATAGAAGAAGGAAAAATTAGAATGTATCTATGCGGGCCAACCGTTTATAATTACATTCATATTGGGAATGCTCGAAGCGCCGTTTCTTTTGATACTATCCGTCGTTATTTTGAATATCGAGGGTATGAGGTTAATTATGTGTCGAATTTTACTGATGTTGACGACAAAATCATCCAAGCGGCTAAAGAACTTAAAGTTGATGCACCCGATGTAGCTAATCGGTTTATTGAAGCATTCTTTGCCGATACCGAGGCCTTATCGGTCAAAAAAGCGACCTGTCATCCGCGAGTAATGGATAATATACCAGAAATTATTGAATTTGTAGAAGCATTAATTGCCCATGGTTATGCATATGAGGCAAATGGGGATGTATATTATCACACAAAGAAATTTAAAGATTATGGAAAACTTAGCGGTATTACTATTGACCAATTGCGAGCGGGAGCAAGTAACCGTTTAGGTGAAGAAGATACGGATAAAAAAGAGGACCCCATTGATTTTGCTCTTTGGAAGCAAGCAAAACCAGGTGAAATTAGTTGGGATTCTCCATGGGGACAAGGTCGTCCCGGCTGGCATATTGAATGCTCGACGATGGCTCGAAAATATTTAGGTGAAACGATTGATATTCATGCTGGAGGACAAGATTTAACATTCCCCCACCATGAAAATGAAATTGCTCAAACAGAAGCTGTGACAGGAAAAGTATTTGCTAATTATTGGATGCATAATGGCTTTGTGACGATGGGAGAAGAAAAAATGAGTAAATCCCTAGGCAATGTCAAGCTTGTTAAAGATTTAAGAGAAGAATATGATCCAGATGTTTTACGATTCTTTCTCTCCACCGCTCATTACCGACGTCCATTGACGTATTCAAAGACAGCTTTAGCGGATGCAAAAGCAAATATTACACATATTAAAACAGCCATCGAAAATGCAACTTATCGTCTAGATACTGCAGTAGATAGCTTGCCAGATGATGCTATAAGAGAAAAACAGTGGAAAGAAAATATTTTGCGTTTTACAGAAGCGATGGATGATGATTTTCAGACACAAAATGGAATAACCATTGTTTATGAAATGATTCGTGATTTAAATAAAATGTTAGAACAAGCAGAAGTGTCTAGAAAAATTCTCGAGAGAATGTTAAAAGATCTGACAGAAATACTCGCTATTTTTGGCATCGAAGACTTACAAAGCGAAGAGGACTTACTAGATGAAGAAATTGAACGCTTGATTCAACAACGCGAACAAGCTCGTGCAGTTAAAGATTTTGAGCAAGCCGACCACATACGAGACTTACTAAAAGATCAAGGGATACGTTTGGAAGATACTCCTCAAGGAATCCGTTGGAAAAGAGAGGAAAAATAATGGATAAGAAAGAAGCAAAGTTATTAAATGGACTTGCACTGGCCTATATGGGGGATGCAGTTTATGAAATAGCGATTCGTCAATATTTATTAGAATCTGGCCAGACAAAACCTAATCAATTACATCATCAAGCGACTCGGTATGTTTCTGCAAAAGCACAAGCCAAAATTATTCGTTTTCTTAAAGAAGAAAAACTCTTAACCGAAGAAGAAGAAACGTATTATAAGCGTGGACGTAATTCAAAAATAAATACAAAAGCTAAAAACACGGATATTCAGACGTATTTACAATCTACTGGTTTTGAAGCTTTGATGGGTTATTTATATTTAACAAAGCAAGAAGAACGTCTTAATGAATTGACGACACTTTGCATTCGATGGATTAATCAACAGGAAGGGTCTAATTAATGTCAAAAAAAAGCGAAAAGCAAAATATTCAATATTCAAATGATGAAGAATTTGTGATTGGCCGCCATCCAGTAAAAGAAGCACTCATTGCCAACCGAAAGATCAATAAATTGTTCGTACAAGATGGAATCGAAGGACGTCCAATTGATGAAATTATTAATCTAGCAAATAAAAATAGAATCGTTATTAGTTACGTCCCTAAAAATAAACTCGATCAATTAAGTGACCATCAAAATCATCAAGGGGTCGTATTGTCAACGAGTCCGATTGAATATGCGACAATTGATGAATTATTTGAAGTCGCAGAGGCTAAAGAAGAACGTCCCTTTTTTGTAATGTTAGATAGCTTGGAAGACCCACATAATTTAGGGTCGATTATTCGAACCGCTGATGCAACCGGCGTTCATGGAATCATAATACCAAACAGACGCTCAGCTAATCTTTCTTCAACTGTCTCAAAAGCTTCTGCGGGTGCAATCGAACACGTTAAAGTAGCCAGAGTAACCAATCTTTCTCAAACCATTCAAGAATTAAAGGATCGTGGAATGTGGATCTTCGGGACAGATATGCAAGGAACAGATTATCGACATTGGAATACCGATTCACCAATATGCTTAGTCATTGGTAACGAAGGAAAAGGACTCTCCCGTTTAGTTAAAGAAAATGTGGATGAATTAATTACTATTCCGATGACGGGCCATGTACAAAGTCTAAACGCGAGCGTAGCAGCTAGTGTTTTAATGTTTGAAGTGTATCGAAATTGGAATCCCATTAATTAAAAGAACGATCAAATTGTGTGGAAAATTGAATAAGCTGCTCATAGAGTGTATATTGGCCGATTCTAAACTTTTAAAAACAAATTTTTATGAAAAAAGCTTTAGTTATGGGGAATCCATAACTAAAGCTTATTTGGTTGTGCCCCGTTTGATTAAAGTGAAGCGAAGAGGCATGAGTTCATAAGGACCAGCCCCCAATTCATTTAATAATAATCGGCAAGCATTTCGGCCCTGTTCTTTAATGGAATAGTCAACAGAAGTAAAGTTCATTAAATCGCTAATCATTAAATTATCAAAACCGACAACTGAGATTTCTTCAGGCATTTTTATATCGCGTTTTCGGAATTGAGAAATAATAAAACTAGCCACTTGATCCGAATGAGTAATAATTGCATCAGGTTTAACGGTCATTTCATCTAAGTGATTGATGGCTTTTAATGTTCTTTCCCAGTTCGTGATGTCGAGGAAAGGTTGGATATCATGGGGTGGAATTTCGTGTTCTTCACAAAAATCAAAATAAGCTTTAATTCGTCTTTTAGTGTTCGCGCCCCGGCTGCTTCCTAAAATGTTGATAAATGATCGGGCCCCATTTTGCCACAAATCCTCAAGAATTAATTTGTATCCTTCATAGTGATCAATAAAAACAGATTGAATATCTAAGTCATCTCTTTGAATGTTGTGTAAAGTGACGATAGGTCCAAATTGTGTATAAGGTTCAATAACTGACCATTCATTCGTTCGATAAATTAAAAAAATACCATCGAGTTCTTTGGATTTTAAACGATCTAAGGCTTCTATTTCACGTTGAGGATCTCTGTAGGTATTAAACAATGTGGTCGTGTAGTTTGCGTCATTGGCAAATTGCATAAAAGGTTCAATACGAGCAAGTACAGGTTGTTCAAGAGAAGACGTGATAATCCCAAAATTTCGGGTGGCTCCTCGCCGTAAATTTTGAGCATGGCGATTAGGAACGTAGTTTAAATCTGCGATAGCTCTATTTACAATCTGTCTAGTTTCTGCACTCACATAACCACTATTATTAATCACACGAGAGACCGTAGCTGCTGAAACACCTGCTTGTTTCGCTATATCATTAATGGTGACCATTATAAACCCATCCCTTTCTTCTCTAAATTCGAAACTTATCCATGAAATCTATTATATCAAAAAAAGAGGAAACTACCTAGATGACTCCTCTTTGAGAATTTTCTGTGAAGACTCTATATAGAAGTCGTGAAAGAATATGAACAAATAGAGATGATTTGTTGAATAAAAGAGTTTTAAGTTACAATTAATGTAAGAAACCCTTACATTATTACAATAATTACATATATAAGAAGAAAAAGTAACCGAATTGACATCTAAAACTTCATTTTTCGATATAGAATATTGCAAGTAGATGGCACACTGCTGTCTAAATAAGCATTTATAGAATAATTCAAATGAAGAAAGGATTCCTAAAAGCATATGAATAAATGGATTAAAAGAATTGTGGCGTTTGCATTTGTTGCTACACAATTTTTAGTCATTCCACCAGTTTCAGCAAGCTCATTGGAAAATATTCAAAACCAGAAAAAAGAGGTAGAAACTGAGGTTACTCAATTACAAAAAGATGTTAATGATAAATTAACAGAAACAAGTGAACTTTCAACTGCCCTCGAACAATTAAAGCAAGAAATCAAAGAACACGAAGCGTCTATTGATCAAACAGAAGATGATATTGCTAAACAAGAAGTCATCGTGCAAGAGCGTTATGAATATACAGCAGACCAATTAAAAGCTTTGCAAAAAAGTGAAGTCAATCAAAATATTGTCTTAAGTTTATTGCAAGCTGAAAGCCTCACAGACTTAGTTAATAAAGCGTATGCTGCATCGGTCTTAACAGATGCTAGTGAAGAACACTTAAACGAAGCACAAGCAGAACAAGAAAAATTAGACCAATTAAAAGAAGATTTATTGGTTTATAAAGAAGAATTAAACACCAAACAAGAACAAACCGTCAAACAACAAGCGGTACTCGAAAATAAATTAGCAGATTTAAGATCAACGCTCGCAAAAAACCAAGATCAATTAAAAGAATTGAATGCAAAAGAAGAAGCGATTCATGCAGAAGAAGAACGTAAACGAGTAGCTGCTGAACAAAGAAAAGCAGCAGAAGAACAAAGAAAAGCAGCAGAAAAAGAAAAAGAACAAGAAAAAGTTGAAGTGGCATCTGCTCCAAAACAATCAGAACAAAAGAAGACAAACAGAACAACAACATCAAGTTCACAAAAAAGTCCTGCTCCAAGTAACGAAAACAAAGAAAATAAAGAAAATCAAGAAAATAAAAATCAATCCGGTTCATGGATGAGCATCCAGTCAACAGGTTACTCAACTCAAGAACCAGGATTAAGTACACATACAGCTACTGGAATTGACTTACGAGTAAACCCACGAGTTATCGCAGTCGATCCAAGCGTCATTCCATTAGGTAGTTTAGTAGAAATTCAAGGATTAGGTATTTATGTAGCAGGCGATACAGGTGGAGCTATCAATGGTCGAATTATTGATATTCACTTCTCAACAGTTAGTCAAGCAATGAGTTGGGGACGCCGCACAGTAAACGTTCGAATTATTAATTAATTCTTACAATAAACAAAATCAAAATAGAACGCTCAAACTCGGCAGAAATTCTGTCGAGTTTTTTTACGAATACTTTTCAATGGATCTAAAACTTAAAAAAGGTGCGCTTAGATTATTCCTTCTTTTCAAAAATAAGACATTCAAGTAGATAAAAAGAAATCAGTTCTAGAATTTGATAAAATATGAATAAAGGTAAAGATTTGAATATTACAATAAATGAGGCGGATAAACATGTATTACGAAGATATTGAGTACTTACTATTTACAGTCAAACAAAACAAAAACTCCATTTATGACGTCGGTATTGATCTAAAGGAACGCGAATTTAGAATCGAAACGACCGATCTTTATGGACACATTCAAGGAACTCAGATTGATGGGAAACTCCGACGTAGCAGCGTTAAGAGATTTCTCTCCATGTTGGATGAGCTTGAATTTCTTTCTTGGCCACAACGTAGTCAAGGGATTTTGCCTTTAGACCTTAAAAATGCAACCGTTATGTACAACATAGATGGAAAAATGAAGTATACAACGGGAAATAGTACAAAGGACCTTGCAAAATTACATAAAGCGATAGAACAACTGGTCGGAACAACCTTTGGCACTTATAAGTATTATTGATTGTTCATTTCAAAATAAAGGTAGAGAACTAAATGGAAGCAATTGTCTCGAATTTTTGTTCGGTTTTTGTTACAATTAAGGATGGAAAAAAATAAAGGAGGTGGAACAAATGGCAAAAGAATTAGTTGAAAACAAATTAAAGCTTTTACCAGACTTACCAGGTTGTTATATTATGAAAAATAGTGACCATGAAATTATTTATATTGGTAAAGCTAAAAATTTAAAGAATCGAGTTCGCTCTTATTTTAGAGGAAAGAAAGAGGGAAAAACGGCTTTACTTGTTCAAGAGATTACGGATTTTGAGTATGTTGTCACTGATTCAAATAAGGAAGCTTTGCTATTAGAAGTTACCTTAATTCAAAAACATAAACCAAAATATAATATTTTACTTAAATTTGGGACCACCTATCCTTATTTAAAGATTACAAATGAACGCCATCCGCAACTTTTAATTACTTCAGAAGTTGAAAAAGATGGGGCAGATTACTTTGGACCATACCCAAATGTTGGAGCTGCTCAGCAAACTCAACAACTCCTTCAGAAAATATATCCTTTAAGAAAATGTAACGGGCACCAAAAGCGGGCATGCTTACATTATCATATTGGACAGTGTATAGGCCCTTGTGATCATGAAGTGTCTGTCGAAGAATACAAAGCTCAAATTAAACGAATAAAATCTTTCTTAAATGGAAATGTAAAAGAAATCAAGCAAGATTTAAGACAAAAAATGAATACTGCTTCAAAAGAATTAAACTTTGAAGCGGCAGCAGAATATAGAAATCAAATTAACTATATTGAACAAACCGTAGAAAAACAGTCTATTATATTTAATGATTTTGTTTCCCGAGATTTCTTTAACTTCTATGTGGATCGTGGTTGGATTTCAATTCAGGTATTTTTTGTGCGGCAAGCTTCGTTGACTAAACGAGAAGTAGCCATGTATCCCATTAAAAATGACGAAAATGAGGAATTATTAAAATATATATTACAATATTATCAAAACAAAAATAATATCATTCCGAAAGTCGTATATGTGCCAGCAGGGATTGACCGTGAATTATTAGCAACAGAATTAAACACGACGGTTCATACCCCACAACGCGGAGAGAAAAAACATCTACTTGATTTGGCGGGAAAAAATAGCCGTTTAGCATTAAAACAAAAGTTCCATCTTATCGAAATGGATCAGTTAAAAACAACCGGAGCTTCCGAAGAATTGGCCGAAGCTTTAGGTTTACCCTATATAGAACGAATTGAAGCCTTTGACCATTCAAATATTCAAGGAACCAGCCCAGTATCAGCAATGGTTTCTTTTTACGAAGGACGTCCTGATAAAAATAATTATCGAAAATTTAATATTAAAACCGTCAAAGGAAGTAATGAGGCTAAAACTACACAAGAAGTCATTCGTCGACGTTATACTCGTTTACTAAAAGAAGGAGCTCCTCTTCCTGACTTGATTTTAATGGATGGTGGGAAAATTCAAGTTAATGCTGCAAAAGACGTTTTAGAAAATGAACTAGGGTTAGATTTACCCGTCGCAGGCATGGTAAAAAATGAGCGACACCAAACAGCACAGCTTATTTATGGAGAAGAATTAGCAGAAATCCCACTACATCCGCGGAGTCAAGCTTTTTATTTGGTTCAACGTATACAAGAAGAAGTGCATCGATTTGCGATTCAGTTTCATCGAAATGTTCGAAGTAAAAATAGTTTCTCTTCCATGTTAGACGAAATTGAAGGGGTCGGTCCGAAAACACGAACTAAAGTGTTGCGCCACTTTAAGTCTTTAAAGCGGCTAAAAGAAGCAGATATCAAAGAAATTACAGATTTAGGGATTAATCGAAAAACAGCAGAAAATATTCAAAAAGCTCTGTCAGAAAATATCATAAAAAATTAAAAATAGAGAGTACAGCCTCCAAACTGTACTCTCTATCTGTTTTTCTAAATCAATTCTTTGGTTACTTCATTTTTATCATCGGTAATTTTTCTTGCGGATAAGGTATTGAGAAATAGATATTATTCATAAATCCTAAGTTATAAGCATCATCTGCTGGACAATCTGCTTGTTCTTCTTCTTTTTTCTTCCGAGCATAGTGATCCAATAACACAGTAATTAAGGAACACAATTGAATATCGTCGTCTTGTTCAACGATAAGTTCAAAGTAATCACTACTATTTCTTTGGATTTTTTCACATTCCATAATTAAGTCATTATTATTGTAAGCTGTAAAATAAAGCTCTTCAAAATCTCCAGTAATGACCCAATGATGAGGATGTAACGTAAAATACGAATCACGGATGCCAAATAATCCAGGGTGTTTTCGAATAACGCCTATATCTTCATTTTGTGCAGTCACTTCAAAAATAGGGAGAGGAGAAAGTTTAACTTGCTTTGCTTGTAGACATTCCTTCCCATGAATGGTTTGTAAGGAAACAATATCATCCTTACGTCCCCATCGTCCTTCGATGAGGTATAAAATTTGGCCCCTAGTATCTCGAACAGTCAATCGTTGATTATTTTGTTGATTTTGCTTTATAAATAACTGTCTCATTTAAAGATCCTCCTATAGGTAATATCATTATACCACTAGAAAAGTGAGACTTACAGAAAAAGAATAGAACAAAACTTAAAATATAGGCATTATAGTTGTTAATTAAAGTCATTTTGAGAAGGATTTAATTTAAAAATTGGCCTATTTTTAAAATCGTAAGCTTTTCCCATCAATGACTCGCTCAATAATTTGAGCAACGGCGTAATCTGCATGACTTGGTGCAATATAAGCAGCTGCTTCTTTCGCTGAAGTATGGGCATTCGCAACGGCATAACTGTGGGTCGCCCATTGTAACATCGTTAAATCATTGATGTTATCTCCAATCGTAATAACTTCATCAGCAGAATAGCCGCGTTCTTTGGCCAATTCCGCGACCGCTTTTCCTTTGTTGGCTTCAACATGGTTCACTTCTAAGCTAAAGGTACTAGCGGAAGTGACGA
This sequence comes from Candidatus Atopostipes pullistercoris, assembly GCA_019116785.1. GTDB lineage: Bacteria > Bacillota > Bacilli > Lactobacillales > Carnobacteriaceae_A > Atopostipes > Atopostipes pullistercoris. The sequence goes on along the minus strand of DXAZ01000121.1, from coordinate 23,693 downwards.
TTAAGTCAGGAAGTTCCTTTTCAATGGTCGTTTGAATTTCATTGAGGAGTGGAAGGTTGTCGTGAGCATGAGCGATGGTTTTAAGCACTTGGATATTTGGATCTTGGTATAAAAAACTAAAATCACTAACTGTATTCAAGTTAAAGTCATCCATACGTTTAGCCGCATATTCAATTGCCTCTTCATCGGTCATGTCTTTATTGATATTTTTAAACACCGATTTAAAAGACATTAAATATTCATTCAGTGTTCGTTTTGAATAAGCTCCTTTTTGAGTAAGAAATTCATTATTTACTTCATAGTATTCTAAAATATGAATCAGTTTTTGAACATCCTCTTTATTCATATCTTTCGTATAATGAAGCTGTTCATTTTCATCAAAATAGCGAGCGCCATTTAATTCAATGAAAGGACAAGCGATTCCTCTTTCTTTGATTAAAGAATATCCGGAGCTGACTGTACGACCTGTAGCTACAGCAAATTCGATCCCTGCATCTTGTGCACGTAGAATAGCTTCAGATACTCTATCGGTAATTTCAACTTTTTCATTTAAAAGCGTACCATCCATATCAGACACAATTAATTTAATAGACAAATTATTCTTCCTTCCTATTTTTTCTCTTTCTTATTCTACCAAATGATTGAAACAATTACATTAAATCTAACATTTTGTTTTTTAAAGAGGAAAATTGCGTTAAGATAGAAACAAATGAAGAAAGCGAGTGATGATTTTGCCGATACCGATTCATAACCACTGGGAGCCGATTATAAAAGAGGCGGTCCACACACCTACCTATCAAAATTTACATGAGTTTTTAAAAAAAGAATATTCAAACTATAATATTTTCCCCAAAATGGATAATATTTGGACAGCGTTTCAATGGACAGATTACGAAGATGTAAAAGTTGTTATCTTAGGACAAGATCCATACCATGGTAAAGGACAAGCCCATGGGTTAAGTTTTTCTGTTCAACCGCAAGTAAAAATCCCACCTTCTTTAAAAAATATCTATAAAGAACTGGAAGATGATTTGGGCATCCCCCCAGTTCATCATGGCTATTTAAAATCTTGGGCTGAACAAGGGGTCTTTTTATTGAATACTGTGCTTACTGTTCGTGAAGGCCAAGCAAATTCGCATCGAGGAAAAGGGTGGGAAGAATTAACAGATTTTGCGATTACTTCATTAAATGAAAGGGAAGAGCCGATTGTATTCATTTTGTGGGGAGCAGCAGCTAGAAAGAAACAAACACTTATTGATACAAATAAACATTTTATCCTAACCTCACCACATCCTAGTCCTTTATCGGCACACCGTGGCTTTTTTGGTTCGAAACCATTTTCAAAAACAAATGAACTTTTAATGGCGTCCGGCCAAGAACCGATTAATTGGCGATTACCAGAAAATGTTTAAAAATTGACGAAACAAATTTGACAGAATGCTTGATTTGATGGTAAAGTACTATAGAAAAAATCAATTAGAAATGAGGACCATAAATGAAACGAAATAAAAGCGCATTAGCTTGTACAGTTTGTGGATCTCGAAATTATTCTCTAGATATGGGAACAAAAACGCGAACTGAACGACTTGAAGTTAAAAAATTTTGTAAACACTGTGGTAAACACACCTTGCATAAAGAAACGAAATAAATGTTTAAGAACCGAAAGGAGTCAAGCAGCTAAAATGAGTAAAGTCAGCAACTTTTTTAATGAAGTAAAGCATGAAATGGCTGAAACAAAATGGCCCACGGCAAAAGAAATGCGTAAAAACACAGCTTCTGTTTTTACAGTCGTTATATTATTCGCAATCTTTTTTTATGTAACAGAATTTGCGATGACATGGTTACTTTCACTAATTTAATGCATAAAAACCTAGCATGAGCTTTGAAATCATGCTATAATCAATAACAGATGTGAAACCTTCTAGACAATGAATGTCATGGGAGGTTTTTTTGATTACATTTATTTCATAGATTTATCGAATGATTAAAAGAATCGTTATCAAAAATAAAAAATAATATAAATATAGGGGTGAAGTAATGAGCAGTTCATTTGATCGAATGAGTGAAGAAAAAGCTTGGTATGTCTTGCATACGTATTCTGGATATGAGAAGAAAATACAGCAAAACCTTTCTTCACGAATGAAAAGTATGGGAATGGAAGACAATATTTTTGAAGTTCTCGTTCCAGAACAAGAAGTTTACGAAGAAAAAAATGGTGAGATGTCTTCGACCATGAAGAAAACATTTCCTGGCTACGTTTTAGTACAAATGGTGATGTCGGATGAAGCTTGGTATGTCGTTCGAAACACACCAGGGGTTACAGGATTTGTAGGTTCTCATGGGGCAGGAAGTAAACCATCGCCATTATTACCAGAAGAAGTAGACAGTGTTTTTCGTAGCATGGGCATGAATCCTCGTAAAGTGGAAATTCAATTAAGCTTGGGAGAACATGTCGAAATTATCAGTGGTGCATTTGCTGGAATGGAAGGCGTCGTTGAAAGTTTTGATGAAGATAAAGGGAAAGTTACTGTTTCTGTTGAAATGTTCGGTCGAGAGACAGATACGGAATTAGATTATTCAGAAGTTAAACAAATTGAAGATGGATTCAGTTTATAATCGAAGCCTATTTAAAATCAAAAAGGGATGAAAACCTTGTGACAAAAGGAATAAAAATGAAAAATAGGCTTGCATTTTAATATAAAAAATGATAATATACTTCGGTACGTCTGTTGGATATTGTGTCCAGCGGATGGATTTATGCGTGGGAGGGGAAAATACTTAACCCCATTTTAACCACACACGGACAAAACAAGGAGGTATGTCTCGTGGCAAAAAAAGTTATTGACGTTGTAAAATTACAGATTCCTGCGGGAGCAGCATCACCAGCTCCACCAGTTGGTCCAGCTTTAGGACAAGCCGGAATTAATATTTCAGGTTTTACTAAAGAGTTTAACGCTCGTACACAAGACCAACAAGGAACTATTATCCCTGTTGTTATTACTGTTTATGAGGACCGCTCATTTACATTTGTAACAAAAACTCCACCAGCTTCTGTTTTATTAAAAGATGCAGCTGGAATTAATTTAGGTTCAGGTGAACCAAATACGAAAAAAGTGGGTACTGTTACATCTGATCAAGTGAGAGAAATCGCAGAAACTAAATTAGAAGATTTAAACGCAGCAGACGTAGAAGCTGCTATGCGTATTGTTGAAGGTACTGCTCGAAGCATGGGAATCACAGTAGAAGGGTAATTTCGAAAACATATTCGAATACTGATGAGATGTCTCATGCTCATCGCATAAAATAATAATTTTTATGCGATTAAGTGGGAGGTCAATCCGTTAATACCACATAAGGAGGATTTAATCGTGGCAAACAAAAAGAGAAGTAGAAAATATTTAGCTGCTTTGGAGCAAGTAGACCGCGAAATGGAATACAGCGCTCGCGAAGCAATTAATTTAGTAAAAGAAATTGACTATGCAAATTTTGATGCAAGTATTGAAATCTCATACCGTTTAGGTGTAGATCCAAAACATGCAGACCAACAATTACGTGGTGCTCTAGTCTTACCAAATGGTACAGGAAACACTGAAACAGTAGTTGTATTTGCAAAAGGAGAAGCTGCTGAAGCCGCAAAAGAGGCTGGTGCAGACTATGTTGGAGATTCAGACTTAGTAGAACGTATCGAAGGTGGCTGGATGGACTTTGACGTCGTTGTAGCCTCTCCAGATATGATGGCCGAAGTTGGTAAATTAGGTCGAGTATTAGGCCCACAAGGTTTAATGCCTAACCCTAAAACAGGTACTGTTACACCAGATGTAGCAAAAGCTGTTACTGATATTAAAGCAGGTCAAGTGGCTTACCGTGTGGATCGTCAATCAAACTTACACGTTTTAATTGGAAAAGTTTCTTTTAGTGAAGACGAACTATTAGAAAACTTAAAAGCAATCCATGAAGAAATTATCGAAGCACGTCCAGCAAGTGTTCCAGGCGGAAGCTATATTAAAGCTTTAACTGTCGCAAGTACATTTGGACCTGGTGTAAAAATTGATGTTCGAACAATTCTTGCACAAGAAGAAGCATAAAAAGCTTGCATAATAAAAAAGAACTTGTTATAATACACAGGTTCTTATATGAATTGAATACCTAGCATTACCGAAGACAGTATGTGGCGCAAGCCTTAATGTCATACCGAGGAAAATGTGTGTTTAAGACGTTTAAAAATTTAAACGATATAACCAAACATTTAACACTCCCTTACTGTCATCGGTGACTAAGGGAGTTTTTTTAATGACAAAATGGACAAGCTTATGGAGGTGACGTTAGTGAGTCGTGAACAAGTTTTACAAGAAAAGCAACAAATTGTAGAAGAATTAGTTGAGAAATTTCAAAATTCTGCAGCCTTTGTTATTGTTAACTATCGTGGATTAACTGTTGCGGAAGTTACAGATCTACGTAAACAATTGCGTGATGCTGGTGTAGAAATGCGTGTAGTTAAAAATACTATGTTACGCAAAGCAGCAGAATTAGCTGAAATTGAAGAATTAAATGAAGTTTTTGTTGGACCAACTGCTATCGCATTTAGTGAAGAAGAGGTAGTTGCACCTGCAAAAATTATGGTTGAATTTGCACAAGAAGTAGAAGCCCTTGAAGTTAAAGGGGGATACATGGAAGGTGAAGTTGTTACGGTTGAAACAATCGAAGCCGTTGCAAAACTTCCAGATCGCGAAGGATTACTATCTATGCTACTATCTGTACTTCAAGCACCAATTCGAAATACAGCCTTGGCATTCAAAGCAGTTGCAGACAAAAAAGAAGAAGAAGACGCAGCTTAATTATAGGCTTTACGTTTCCTTTCAAAATGTCTCAGCGTGAGTACTATAAAATAAACGATTGATAACTAACTAGAAATTTAAAATTAAAAAATGGAGGAATTTTAAAATGGCTTTAGACGTACAACAAATTATCGCTGATTTAAAAGAATCTACAGTTCTTGAAATCAACGAATTAGTAGAAGCAATTGAAGAAGAATTTGGAGTAGAAGCAGCAGCACCAGTTGCAGTAGCAGGTGCCGGTGCAGGTGCAGCAGAAGAAGAACAAACTGAATTTAACGTTGAATTAACTGATGCAGGTTCAGCAAAAATCCAAGTAATTAAAGCAGTTCGCGAAATTACAGGATTAGGCTTGAAAGATGCTAAAGGTTTAGTAGACGAAGCACCAAGCGTAATTAAAGAAGGCGTCGACAAAGACGAAGCTGAAGAAATCAAAGAAAAAATTGAAGAAGCTGGAGGATCTGTTGAACTTAAATAAGTTTAACGATCCATTAAGCTTAATCAAAACCTCAGACGATTCATATCGTTTGAGGTTTTTTCTAATTCTTTAGGATTTAAAAGAATCGATGCTTAAAAAAGTATCGGTTATTTTATAATTATCTATTTTTACGACTAGAGAAGCTAAAAGAGTGTTGTAATTTACGTACTACATCAAATTGTTTCATTCTGGAAAAGATAATGAAATTTCAAAAATATATTGAAATAATTTCTTAAACAAATCATGATATGCTATCAACTTATGCTATAATATCACATGTCACAAAATTATTAGAAATGAAAGTTGTTTAGGCTACTAGGAGGGAAAATAAATGGAGAGTAACAATGAAAATAGCTCGCGAATCGATTATGGCATTGTTCTTTGTATTTTAATACTTGCAATTATTGGTCTGGTTTCTTTATACTCTACGACAGTTTTGATACAAGATGGGTCTATACGCATGACCATTATGCAATTAATTTGGTATATTGTTGGGATAAGTACTGCGGCAGTCATTATGTTGTTTGACTCTGAGCAGCTATGGAAAATTACAGATTACCTATACTGGGCGGGGATTGTTGCTTTAGTAGCTACGCTCCTTTTATATGACAGGAGTCTAGCCGCTTCAACGGGGGCAAAAAGTTGGATTAAAATCCCGGTGATTAATTTTACTCTTCAGACTTCAGAATTTGTAAAAATCCCTTATATTCTTATGTTAGCTAAGGCAGTAACCTTGCACAACTCAAAAAATATTGATCGAACGGTACGGACAGATTTTCTACTTTTTGGAAAATTACTTCTCTACTCGGTTTTGCCGTTTGTCTTATTAATGGCTCAAAATGACTTAGGGACAACCTTAGTATATGCAGCGATTTTAGCTGGAATAATATTACTATCTGGTTTTCAGTGGAAAATTCTCTTGCCAATTGTTATTATTGTTTCATCCTTAGGGATTGGAATATTATTATTAGCTGTTTATAATCCTGACTTTTTAATTGAGGTTTTAGGAGTGGGGCAGTATCAAATTTTAAGAATTCATACCTGGTTAGATCCTTACCAAGATACAACAGCTTCCTCTTATCAGGTCACTCAAGCATTTAAAGCGATTGGTTCGGGTGGCGTTTTTGGAAAAGGTTTAGGGGTTTCTGAAGTGTATGTACCCGTACGAGAATCGGATATGATTTTTACGACGATTACTGAAAATTTTGGATTTATGGGCGGCTCTTTTCTAATTTTTATCTATTTTGTCTTAATTTATAATATGATAAAAATTGTTTATGATACAAAAAATGAATTTTATGCATATATCGCCACAGGTGTTATCATGATGATAGTGTTTCATGTATTAGAAAATGTGGGTATGAATATTGGTTTACTACCGGTCACTGGGATTCCGTTACCTTTCGTTTCTCAAGGAGGATCTGCTTTGTTGGGAAATATGATGGGAGTAGGATTGTTAATGTCGATGCGTTTTCATCATCGTTCTTATATTTTCTCAGGAGAAGGGGAAGAGTTTCATTCGGGAGTTAAATAATTTTTAAAAGAGTAACTTTTAGAAAGGAGATGGAGATGTTAAAAGAACGTTTAAAATTATTAGATAAATGGATTGTAATTCCCTTTATTGTATTGATTTTATTTAGTATTATTGCTGTGTATTCCGCAAGTAATTACAGTGCAATGGAAGAATTTGGGAATCCGAATTATTATCTTGTTCGTCAATCAATCGTTGTTTTTATAAGCTTATTTATTGCTTTTTTTGTTTATATTTTTCCTTTTCGAGTTTTGAAAAAGAAAAAGACTATTTTATTTGGAACGGTAGTCATTTTTGCGCTTTTAACGATTGTATTTTTTCTTCCGGCACGTTTAGGTGCAAGACGGTGGATTCCACTGCCTGTATTTAACCTCCAACCGGCTGAGTTTGCAAAAGTTTTTGTAATTTGGTATTTGGCATATATTTTTTCTAGAAATCAAAAAGAATTAGAATCTGAATTTTTACAAACTATAATGAAGCCTAGTATTTTAGTGGGGGCCATCTTCTTTTTGATTTTATTGGAGCCAGATACAGGAACGGCAATTATTATCGCCTTGATTACTGTTTCTATGTTATCCGCTAGTGGAGCTTCCTTAAAATATGGTTTGTCTTTCATTTTATTTGGAGTACTTCTTGTTGGAGGACTGACATTCATTATTTATAAGTTCGGGGATAGTATTCCTATTTTGGGTTATCGGTATGATCGCTTTTTAGGTTTATGGGATCCTTTTGGCTATTACGAATCTTATGGAAATCAGTTAGTTAATTCGTATTATGCATTAAGTAGAGGAAGAATTTTTGGAGTAGGAATTGGAAATAGTGTACAAAAAACAGGCTATTTACCTTTTCCATATACTGATTTTATTATGGCTATTATCGGAGAGGAATTAGGTTTAGCAGGAGTGACAGCTATTTTAGTAGCTTTAGGCATGATTATCGGTCGCGCCTTCTATTTAGGAAGTCGTTCAAAAGATAGCTTCAATAGCTTAATTTATATTGGAGTAGGAAGCATGTTATTATCGCAAACCTTAATAAATTTAGCGGGACTGACAGGTTTGATTCCTATTACTGGAGTAACATTTCCTTTGTTAAGTTACGGAGGATCTAGTTTATTGGTAGTTTCAATATCCATTGCTCTAATCGCGAATGCTTCAACACAAGATCGGTTAAACGAAAAGAAATTAAAGAAAAATTAAAATATTGCTTGTGTTTTTTAATATAAATTGATATTATAGTCAAGGCAAAAATCTTGGAGGCCAAAATAGGCATCCAAAGAGGTAGTTGTCAAAAGTGTTGAATAGATTATCTCTACAGTACATATATTTATTTGTTCTAAGCTAGAGATAACTATCTCATGAGTTCTTTTGCTATCAAAAGAGCTCTATTTTTTTGCGCAAAAATTGATATCGGGGGAGAAGAAAATGATTGAAGAGAAGAAGTTATTGCTGGATGTAGATGAGAAGCCGCAGTTTTGGCAGGGAGTATTGCTTAGTTTTCAACATATTTTTGCAATGTTTGGAGCGACTATACTTGTTCCAATATTAACAGGCTTACCAATTTCGGTTGCGTTGTTGATGAGTGGTGTAGGTACATTAATTTATCATACGATTACTAAATCGAAAGTTCCTGTTTATCTTGGATCTTCTTTTGCATTTATTGGTGCAATGCAAATTGCTATGGATGAATTAGGTGGAGATGTCAGTGCTTCTCAAACTGGAATTATGATTGCGGGTCTTACATATGTTATCATCGCTCTTATTTCTACAAAATTTGGAACGGATTGGATTGATCATTTACTGCCTCCAATTGTTATTGGACCAATGATCATGGTGATTGGTTTAGGCTTATCCAGTTCAGCGGTGGAAAATGCTGGTTTAGTCTCCGATGCAGAATGGCGAACAATTGTTGTCGCTTTAAGTACCTTCTTAATTACTGCTTTTGTCAATACAAAAGCCACTGGATTTCTTCGAATTATTCCTTTTCTAGTTGGAATAATAGGTGGTTACATTATCGCCTTACTTCTTGGAGTAGTTGATGTGACACCCATTATTGAAGCTGATTGGTTTAGTCTCCCCGAATTATACCTTCCTTTTAAAACAAATTTATTTAATGAATATCATCTATATTTTGGTCCTGAAGCTTGGGCATTTTTACCTTTGGTATTGGTAACGGCTGCTGAGCATATTGGGGATCATACGGTTCTAAGTAAAATCACTGAACGTAATTTCTTAAAAGATCCTGGTCTTGCTGCAACATTAACTGGTGATGGAGTAGCTACTTTTGTATCAGCTTTCTTTGGTGGGCCAGCGAATACAACATACGGTGAAAATACGGGAGTTATTGGCTTAACGCGAATTGCTTCTACTAGTGTGATTCGAAATGCAGCGATTATTGCGATTATGTTAAGCTTCTTTGGGAAATTCACGGCTTTACTCACAACAATTCCAAATGCTGTTATTGGAGGAATGTCTATTATTCTATATGGAGTCATCGCAAGTAATGGTTTGAAAGTAATGATTGATGAACAAATCGACTTTACGAAGGTACGAAATTTAATTATCACAAGTGCGATGTTAGTCATTGGCTTGGGTGGTGCAGTATTAGATCTTGGGCCATTAGTTTTGTCAGGAACAGCGTTAAGTGCAATTGTCGGTGTTATTCTTAACTTAGTTCTACCTCAAGAGTAATGGGACGAACGTCTAGTAAAGTATTTGCTGAAATGAGGTCATTTTGGAACTAAATGAGTGGATGTATACTGCGGATTGAATTCTCAAGAAAATTTGTTAAACTATAAGCACTTAAGAATTTTGTATTTCAGGAGAGGAGCAAAAGTTATGGATCATTATTATTCGTCAAAGCCTTCGTCAGAAAGTCATCGTGAAAGGATTGAAGTGGACCTTTTAGGACGTAGGTTTTTGTTTGAGACGGATGCGGGGGTATTTTCAAAAAAACGTGTGGATTTCGGATCTGAAGTATTAATGGCAACTGCAGAGAATGTATCCTTTCCTGAGGGAGACTTGTTGGATATGGGCTGTGGATATGGGCCGATTGGTTTATATTTGGCCAAAGCTTTCCCTAATCGTCAAATTGAAATGGTAGATATCAATGAGCGGGCTATCCTTTTAGCTAAAGAGAACGCTAAAATAAATACGATTGAAAATGTGGAGATTTATGCTTCGAATTTATTCGAGCAGGTAGAAAATCATCAGTTTGCAGGAATTATTTCCAACCCTCCGATCCGAGCGGGGAAAAAAGTGGTTCATCAAATTTTAGAAGAAGCTCATGATTATTTGATGCCTGGGGGGAGCCTATTGATAGTGATTCAAAAAAAACAAGGTGCTCCAAGTGCACGAAAAAAAATGGAAGACGTTTTTGGAAATGTAAAGAGAGTGGCGTTAGAAAAAGGATATTGGGTATTGGCTTCAACGAAAGATTTAAAGTAGCGGATTTTTTTGAATAAAAAAAGAGTTATTTAACGGTTTGGCTTTGAGAAGCCGATGTTTGTTAAATAACTCTTTTAATTTTGTCTTGCTTTTGGTTAACTATTTTCTATTCTATTTAAAAAACAATTGGAGCTCCGGGTCCAAGTGGCCATCCTAGTAAATACCAAATAGAAAATAATAAAGTCCAGGTTACAAGAAAGATTCCTGAATAAACAATCATGATTGAAATAAGTGTACCAATCCCAGAATCTTCATCGTATCTTTTCATAAAGACTAAAATCATAGCAAAATAGCTCATTAACGGTGAAATGATGTTAGTAGTCGAATCTGCAATACGATAGGCCATGAGTGTAGCTTCAGGTGCTATATTCAACTCATAAAACATCGGTGTAAAGATTGGAGATAATAACGTCCATTTTGCAGAAGCAGACCCCATAAATAAATTAATAAAAGCTGTTAATAAAATGAAAGCAAGTAAAAGGGGCAAACCGACTAAATGAATAGATTTTAAAAAATCTGCTCCAGATGTTGCTAGAATGGTTCCCATGTTTGAATAATCAAAATAATTAATCAATTGAGCAGCAAAAAAAGATAAGACAATATAACTACCCATTGTTTTCATTGCTTCGGTCATTCCTTCGACGAAATCATTAGAATTTTTTATTTTATCTATAGTTACTCCGTAAGCTAAACCGGGCAAAGTAAATAAAAGGAATAATGCGAAAAGAAGTCCACTGCTTAAAAAGGTACTTAAAGAAAGTTCGCCAGTTGTTTCGTCAAATGATTGGAATAAAGCGTTAGGACCAAACATCAAGTAAGCCATAATCGCTACATAGATAACAAGGACGATTAGCGCATTTTTTAATCCCTTTAATTCTTGCTTTGTTAAAGGTTCGTCACTTGGACGATAACTTCCGGTATATTCACCAAGTCGTGGCTCAATGATTTTGTCGGTTATAAGGGTTCCTACAATCGTCAAAAGAATAGTAGAAGCAATTAAAAAGTACCAATTTGCTGTTATTGACATTTCATAATGAATTCCTGATGAAGCTAATGATTCATTTGCGACTCCCACTAATAATGCGTCTAAAGGACCAGGAAGTAAATTCGCTGAAAAGCCAGCGGAAACTCCTGCAAAAGCAGCAGTCAATCCAGCAATTGGATGTCGTCCAGCTGCTGCGAATATCATAGCACCTAAAGGAACAATAACAACGTAACCAACATCAGAAGCGATGTTAGACATAATTCCTGCAAAAACAATTGCAGCAGATAATAGACCGTTTGGAATATTTGAAAGTAACTTTTTCATTGATGCAGAAATTAAACCTGTCCACTCAGCGACACCGACTCCTAACATCGCCACAAGAACGGTTCCTAAAGGGGCGAACCCTGTAAAGTTTTCAACAGCTGAGTTAAAGATATGGTTAATTCCTGTCGCATTTAATAAAGAAATAGCTTCTACAGTCACATATTCTTGTTCTGTACTATTAAAGTAGGTAACCTCTACTCCGAGTGAAGCTAAAATGTGTGATAAAAGAATAATGAAAGTTGCCAATAAAATGAATAAAACAACCGGATGAGGTAATCTATTTCCGACTTTTTCTATCCACCCTAATGCTCCTGACATTTGTTGTGAATCATCTTTCTTATTCATATTTTCCTCCTTATTTGATATGTTCTTAATCTATAATTGTTTCTCAAAATAAAAAGAAACAGTCACTCTTTAGATTATCAAAGAAGTCAATAAAATTAAAGTAGAAATGCAAAAAAACGGTTGTCTGCTAAAAAATAAAATATATCTTAAAAATTATTCAAAAGGATTATATTTTTCAATGAAAAAGGTTGCAATAAAAATGAAAATGATTTAGAATAATTGCTTGACATTATAAAAATGATGCCCTATAATATATGAACGCTATATTGTTGGAAATATTGGTAAAAGTGTTCTGAAATATTGTCCAGACACACTTTGGGGAAAACAAAAGACATTGTGGATTTAATGAATACACATTTCTTTTGTTATTTTTTTGCTTAAAATCAGAATAAATAGTCATTTGTTAACTAATTGAAATGATTTTGTAATATTTGTAATATGATCATTTCGAATGTTGACTGTCTTTCTGAAAAGCTACCTGTGTTTTAACAATCAGTGAAATCAATGAGAGGTGAATAGAGTGCGAGGTAATGAAGTTCACTATGGTAAAAAACGAGTTCGTAGAAGCTTTTCCAGAATTCGTGAAGTGATGGAAATTCCCAATTTGATTGAGATTCAATCCGACTCTTATCAGTGGTTTTTAGACGATGGTTTGAAAGAATTATTCCAGGATATTTCTCCGATAGATGATTTTTCTGGAAACTTATCTTTAGATTTTTTGGATTATTCATTTGACGAACCAAAATATTCGGTTGATGAAGCACGCGAACACGATGCAAATTACTCAACACCCGTTTATGTAAAACTACGATTAGTAAATAATGAAACAGGCGAAATAAAAGAGCAAGAAGTTTTCTTTGGTGATTTACCTTTGATGACAGAGCAAGGAACTTTTATTATTAATGGATCAGAACGTGTAGTGGTTTCACAATTAGTACGCTCTCCAGGAGTCTATTTCAGTCCAAAAGTTGAAAAGAATGGTAGAGAAGGATTTAGTGCAGTAATGATTCCTAACCGAGGTGCATGGTTAGAATTTGAAACAGATACAAGAGGATTATTAAATGTACGAATTGATCGTACACGTAAATTACCTTTAACGACTTTCATTCGAGCACTTGGTTTTGGATCAGACGATGAAATAATTGATCTCATTGGTAACAATGCAGCAATGCAAGGAACATTAGAAAAAGACATTCATAAAAATCCAGCTGATTCTCGTGTAGAAGAAGCATTAAAAGATATTTATGAAAGTTTACGCCCAGGAGAGCCTAAAACTGCAGACTCTTCACGAAGCTTATTGAATACTCGTTTCTTTGATCCGAGAAGATACGATTTAGCTTATGTGGGCCGTTATAAATTAAATAAAAAATTAAATATTAAAACTCGTTTACTAAATCAAACTTTAGCTGAGACGCTTGTTGATCCTGAAACAGGTGAAATTTTAGTTGAAGAAGGTACTGTAATTAATCATGATATTATAGAGAAAATAGCTCCTCATATTGATAATGGCTTATTAGATGTCACATTAACTCCATCTGATGAAGCTGTGGTTACAGAGCCTATGAACGTTCAAATGGTTAAAGTTTATTCTAAAAAAGACGCAGAACAAATAGTAAACATTATAGGAAATGGCGAACCAGAAGAAAATAAAAAATGGTTGTTACCTGAAGATGTGATTGCGTCAATTAGTTATTACTTTGGTTTATTAGAAGGCCTTGGAGAAATTGATGATATTGATCATTTAGGAAATCGTCGAATTCGTTCAGTGGGTGAATTACTACAAAATCAATACCGTATTGGGGTTTCTCGTATGGAACGCGTGGTGCGTGAACGTATGTCTATTCAAGATACTGACACAACAACTCCACAACAATTAATCAATATTCGTCCGGTAGTTGCTTCTGTAAAAGAATTTTTTGGCTCTTCTCAATTATCTCAATTTATGGACCAAGTCAATCCGTTAAGTGAGTTATCTCATAAACGTCGACTTTCTGCATTAGGACCTGGTGGATTAACACGTGAACGTGCTGGCTATGAAGTACGTGACGTTCATTATTCACATTATGGCCGTATGTGTCCAATTGAAACACCTGAGGGACCAAATATTGGATTAATTAACAGTTTGTCCACTTATTCAAAAATAAATAAATTTGGTTTTATCGAAACACCTTATCGTAAAGTAGATCGTAAAAATGGTAAAGTGACCGATGAAATTGAATATTTAACTGCGGATGAAGAAGATTTATATACTATCGCACAAGCAAACTCTTTGCTGGATGAGAATGACCAATTTGTCGAAGATCGAGTATTAGCTCGTCGACGAGATGACAACGAAGAAGTGCCTGTCAGCCAAATTGACTATATGGACGTTTCTCCAAAACAAGTAGTTTCTGTAGCAACTGCAAGTATTCCTTTCTTAGAAAATGATGACTCCAACCGTGCACTTATGGGGGCAAACATGCAGCGACAAGCCGTTCCATTATTAAATCCTGAAGCTCCATTAGTTGGTACAGGAATTGAAAATACGGCAGCTAAAGGGTCAGGGTCTGCAATCGTTGCGAAAGAATCAGGAGTCGTTGATTATGTAGACGCTGAAAATATAAAAATAAAAAAATCAAATGGTATGATCGATCATTACCATGTGTTTAAGTTCCAACGTTCAAACTCAGGAACATCATATAATCAAAGACCAATTGTTAATCAAGGTGAAAAAGTAGAAAAAGGGGACATTCTAGCGGATGGACCAGCTATGGAACAAGGTGAAATAGCTTTAGGTAAAAACCCATTAATTGCTTTCACTACTTTTGACGGTTATAACTTTGAAGATGCGGTTATTATGAGTGAACGTCTCGTTAAAGATGATGTTTACACTTCTATCCACATCGAAGAATATGAATCAGAAGCTAGAGATACTAAATTAGGCCCTGAAGAGATTACTCGTGAAATTCCTAATGTCGGTGATGCCGCATTGAAAAATTTAGATGAAAATGGAATTATCCGTGTAGGAGCTGAAGTTCGTGATGGAGATATTCTAGTCGGTAAAGTCACACCAAAAGGAATGTCTGAACAATCTGCAGAAGAAAAACTATTGCACGCCATTTTCGGAGAAAAAGCACGGGAAGTTCGTGATTCTTCTCTACGTGTACCACATGGTGGTGGGGGAATTGTAAATGAAGTAAAAATCTTCAAACGAGAAGATGGCGATGAGTTATCTGCGGGTGTTAATGATCTTGTCCGAGTATATATTGCTCAAAAACGTAAGATTAGTGTAGGAGATAAAATGGCTGGACGACATGGAAATAAAGGGGTTGTCTCTTTAATTCTTCCAGAAGAAGACATGCCATATCTACCAGACGGTACACCAGTGGATATTATGTTGAATCCACTAGGAGTTCCTTCACGTATGAATATAGGACAAGTCTTTGAACTACACTTAGGAATGGCAGCTCGTCAATTGGGCGTTCACTTTGCAACCCCAGTATTCGACGGTGCAACTGAAGAAGACATTATGGACGTTTTAGAAGAAGCTGGTTGGGATCGTGACGGGAAGACTGTTTTATACGATGGCCGTACCGGCGAGGAATTTGATAATAAAGTATCCGTTGGTGTAATGTATTTCTTGAAATTATCCCATATGGTGGATGACAAGATGCATGCCCGTTCAACAGGTCCTTATTCATTAGTTACTCAACAACCACTTGGAGGAAAAGCTCAATTTGGTGGTCAACGTTTCGGAGAGATGGAAGTGTGGGCTTTAGAAGCTTATGGTGCTTCATATACTCTACAAGAAATCTTAACGTACAAGTCTGATGACGTTGAAGGACGTGTGAAGACTTATGAAGCTATTGTTAAAGGAGAGCCTCTTCCAAAACCGGGTGTACCAGAATCCTTCCGAGTTCTTGTTAAAGAATTGCAAGCGCTAGGTTTAGATATGAAAGTAATGGATGTAGAAAATCACTCCATTGAATTAGAAACTGGCGACGAGGATGATACTTTTAACACTGTAGATTCTCTAGAAGAAATCAAAAGAAAAGAAGATGCAAAGCGAGAAGCTGAAGCAGCTAAAGAAGCAGAAGTTCAAGAATAAAAGCTTATAATATTTTTGTGTAGCCATTATAGAAAGCAACAGTCTCATGTTTATTCGTTTTAAAGAATAAACAAACCTTTTTAAGTTGCTTTCTTTTAATGGTACATAAATGAACAGAGGGCAGTTCAAAAAATCATAAAAGGGAGGTTTGCCCCCTTGATTGACGTAAATAATTTTAATCATGTACAAATTTCTATTGCTTCTCCTGATAAAATCCGTGAATGGTCATATGGAGAAGTCAAAAAACCAGAAACCATCAACTATCGTACACTAAAACCAGAACGAGACGGTTTGTTCTGCGAACGTATTTTTGGTCCAACTAAAGATTATGAATGTGCTTGTGGGAAATACCGTCGTATTCATTATAAAGGAATTGTTTGTGACCGTTGTGGTGTAGAAGTAACTAATTCGAAAGTTCGTCGTGAACGTATGGGTCACATTGAACTAGCTACACCTGTTACACACATTTGGTACTTCAAAGGAATCCCAAGTCGTTTAGGACTTATTTTAGATATGAGTCCGCGTTCTTTAGAAGAAATCATTTATTATGCTTCTTATGTAGTTATCGAACCTGGTGATACACCGTTTGAGAAAAAACAATTACTAAATGAATTTGAATATCGTGATGCTCGTCTAGAATATGGCAATGCATTTCGTGCTGAAGTCGGAGCAGAAGCCATTAAGTTATTATTAGATGATGTAGATTTAGAAGCAGAAATTAAAGAACTTAAAGAATTCTTACTCACTGCAACAGGACAAAGACGTACTCGGGCAATCCGTCGATTAGACATTATGGATTCATTTGCTATGTCAGGAAACGAATTACAATGGATGGTCATGGATGTTCTTCCTGTTATTCCACCAGAGTTACGACCTATGGTTCAACTCGATGGTGGCCGTTTTGCGACAAGTGATATGAATGATTTATATCGTCGTGTAATCAATCGTAATAATCGTCTAAAAAGACTATTGGATTTAAATGCACCACATATTATCGTTCAAAATGAAAAACGTATGCTGCAAGAGGCGGTAGATGCCTTAATCGATAACGGTCGTCGTGGTCGTCCGGTAACTGGACCAGGAAATCGTCCATTAAAATCTCTTTCTCATATGTTGAAAGGAAAACAAGGTCGTTTCCGTCAAAACTTACTCGGTAAACGTGTCGATTATTCAGGACGTTCTGTTATTGTTGTAGGACCTGAATTAAAAATGTATGAATGTGGGTTACCAAAACAAATGGCTGTTGAATTGTTCAAGCCATTCGTCATGCGTGAACTAGTTGCTCGTGAAATTGCGACAAATATTAAGAACGCAAAACGTAAAGTAGAACAATTGGATGAAGAAATTTGGGAAGTACTGGAAGATGTAATTCGAGAACATCCAGTCCTTTTAAACCGAGCACCGACACTTCACCGTTTAGGAATTCAAGCTTTCCAACCAGTATTAATTGATGGAAAAGCAATCCGTCTACATCCATTAGTTTGTGAGGCTTATAATGCAGACTTTGATGGGGATCAAATGGCCGTTCACGTTCCTTTAAGTGAAGAAGCAAAAGCTGAAGCAAGAATCTTAATGCTTGGTGCACAAAATATTTTGAATCCTAAAGATGGTAAACCAGTTGTAACACCTTCTCAAGATATGGTTTTAGGAAACTATTATTTAACACTTGAAAGAGCTGGAGCAGAAGGGGAAGGAATGGCTTTTTCTACACCAGAAGAAGTTTTCCAAGCTTACAAAACAGGATATGTTCATTTACATTCACGTATCGCGATCCAAACTGTTGACTTGCCAAATAAACGCTTTACTGAAGAACAACAAGATAAGTATTTAATTACAACCGTTGGAAAAATAATCTTTAATAATATTATGCCGAAAGAATTCCCATATTTGAATGAACCGACTTTAAATAATTTAGAAGTTCAGACACCAGATAAGTATTTTGTTCCATATGGTACAAATATTAAAGAGTATATTAAAAATCAAGAACCAGTAGATCCATTTAAGAAAAAAGACTTAGGAAATGTCATTGCTGAAGTCTTCAAACGATTCCAGGTTGCTCAAACATCCGAAATGTTGGATAACATGAAAAATTTAGGTTATGAGTATTCAACTAAATCAGGGATAACAGTGGGAATTGCTGATATTCCTATTCTTGCAGATAAAGAAGAACTCTTAGAAGAGGCTAGTGCAAAAGTTGATCGAATCAACGCTACTCATCGAAGAGGGTTAATATCAGAAGATGAACGTTA
This sequence comes from Candidatus Atopostipes pullistercoris, assembly GCA_019116785.1. Lineage (GTDB taxonomy): Bacteria > Bacillota > Bacilli > Lactobacillales > Carnobacteriaceae_A > Atopostipes > Atopostipes pullistercoris. Next base: position 5,419 of record DXAZ01000121.1, on the reverse strand, counting down.
CCAAAATGTTATTGATATCTGGACAGAAGCTCGAGATGTTATTCAAGATGAACTAGCAACTTCCGTAGACCGTGAAAACAATATTTACATGATGAGTGACTCAGGAGCTCGTGGTTCTATTTCAAACTTTACCCAATTAGCAGGTATGCGTGGTCTAATTGCGGGCCCAAGTGGAAAGATTATGGAGTTGCCGATTACGTCAAACTTCCGTGAAGGTTTATCTGTTTTAGAGATGTTCATTTCTACTCACGGAGCTCGTAAAGGAATGACGGATACGGCATTGAAGACCGCAGACTCTGGATATCTTACTCGTCGTTTGGTCGATGTTTCTCAAGATGTTATCGTCCGTGAAGATGATTGTGGGACTGAGGGTGGAATTGTTGCTCGCGAGTTGAAGCAAGGCAACGAAGAAATTGAAACCTTAGAAGAACGAATTATCGGTCGTTATTCTCGTCAAACAGTACTAAATCCAGAAACTGGTGAAGTTCTTGTTGGCGAAAATGAAATGATTACTGAAGATATTGCACGTGATATCGTTCGTGCAGGATATAAAGAAATCTCTATTCGTTCCGTCTATAAATGTAACACTCGCCATGGTGTCTGCCGTAAATGTTATGGTAGAAACTTAGCGACAGGACGTGAAGTTGAAGTAGGAGAAGCAGTAGGAATCGTTGCTGCTCAATCTATCGGTGAACCAGGAACTCAATTAACTATGCGTACATTCCATACTGGTGGAGTTGCAGGGGACGATATTACTCAAGGGTTACCTCGTGTTCAAGAAATCTTTGAAGCACGCCATCCTAAAGGTCAAGCGACTATTTCAGAAGTTACAGGTATCGTTGAATCTATTGAAGAAAATCCAGAAGAAAATGAAAAAGAAATTACAATAAAAGGTCTTACAGATACACGCTCTTACAAGTTGCCAAGAAATGCACGTATGCGTGTGGATGTCGGTGACACCGTTGAACGTGGGGATGCATTTAATGAAGGATCTATTGATCCAAAAGAATTACTTGCTGTAAGTGGAGTTTCAAAACTTCAAGAATATATCCTAAAAGAAGTTCAATATGCTTACCGCAGTCAAGGGGTAGAAATCGGAGACAAGCACGTAGAAGTTATTGCACGTCAAATGTTACGAAAGATTCGCATCCTTGATCCAGGAGATACTGAAATCTTACCAGGCGAATTAATGGATATTCATGATTTCAAAGATCATGTAACAGAAACATTAATGTCAGGTGGACAACCAGCAACAGCTCGTCCGGTGTTATTAGGAATTACGAAAGCAGCGCTTGAAACAAACAGTTTCCTATCTGCTGCATCTTTCCAAGAAACAACACGCGTTTTAACAGATGCAGTTATTCGTGGAAAATCGGATGATCTAGTTGGCTTGAAAGAAAATGTTATCATTGGTAAACAAATTCCAGCAGGTACAGGAATCCAGTTATATACAGATCTGGCTCCTAAATTAGTAGGAATAGACAATGAAATGATTTATGAAAATTCGGAAGAAGATATTTCTGAAGAATAAAATATTTAGCAAGGAGTAAGAACAATTTCTTACTCCTTTGCTAAAAACATTTAACTAAAATTATTTGAAGTTAAAAGATAAGTATTTGTTGACACGAATAAGAAAAAATGATATTATTCTAAAGGTGCTTTTCATTTGGAAAGCCGCTATTCTCGTGTTCATATCGATGATAGTATTTCAAAGAAAAAAGCAAAGATCAACATCTAGAAAAATCGCATAGGTATGCGATTTAATAATTTTTTACCCGATGCGATACGTCTGGATGTGTGGACTTGAAATTATGGAAAGGGAGGGAAACAATAGATGCCTACAATTAATCAATTAGTACGTAAACCTCGTAAGAGTAAAACAAAAAAATCTGAGTCACCTGCGTTAAATAGAGGATACAATACACTAAAACGCGAATCTACTCGAGTATTATCTCCACAAAAACGTGGTGTTTGTACTCGTGTTGGGACAATGACTCCTAAAAAACCTAACTCTGCTTTACGTAAATATGCACGTGTTCGTTTATCTAACCAGATTGAAGTTACCGCTTATATTCCTGGTGAAGGACATAACTTACAAGAACATAACGTAGTACTTATTCGTGGTGGTCGAGTAAAAGACTTGCCAGGGGTACGCTATCACGTAGTTCGTGGTGCTTTAGATACAGCTGGAGTTACTGACCGTAAACAAGGTCGTTCTAAATATGGTACTAAAAAACCTAAATAAAAAATGAACTATTAAAAATTAATTAATGATACTCGAGAAAGGAGGATGGTCATGCCTCGTAAAGGACCCGTAGTAAAAAGAGATGTTGTACCAGATCCAGTTTACGATTCAAAATTAGTTACTCGCTTGATTAACCGTTTGATGGTAGATGGAAAACGTGGGAAAGCATCAACAATATTATATAAAGCATTTGATATCATTTCTGAAGAAACAGGAAATGAACCAATGGAAGTATTTGAACAGGCATTGAAAAACTTAATGCCCGTATTGGAGGTACGTTCACGTCGTGTTGGTGGTTCAAACTACCAAGTACCCGTTGAAGTTCGTCCAGAACGTCGAACAACTTTAGCATTACGCTGGTTAGTTAATTACGCACGTTTACGCGGAGAAACTACTATGTATGAACGCTTAGCCCATGAAATCATGGATGCAGCAAATAATACAGGTGCAGCAGTTCGTCGTCGTGAAGAAGTACACCAAATGGCAGAAGCAAACAAAGCATTTGCACACTACCGTTGGTAAGATTCAATACGTAATTTTATTTGAAACATTATACAATTAGATATATTAACAGCCTTAAAAAAGGCGCGAAAAAAGAAATAAGGGGTGTAGAATTTTGGCTAAAAGAGATTTTTCTCTGGAGAACACGCGTAATATCGGAATCATGGCTCATATTGATGCGGGTAAAACAACCACAACTGAACGTATCTTGTATTATACAGGCCGTACGCACAAAATTGGTGAAACGCATGATGGCGCTTCTCAAATGGACTGGATGGAACAAGAGCAAGAGCGTGGGATTACGATTACATCAGCTGCTACAACAGCTCAGTGGAAAGGCCACCGTGTAAATATCATTGATACTCCTGGACACGTGGACTTTACAGTTGAAGTTGAGCGGTCTTTACGTGTGCTAGATGGTGCGGTTACAGTACTTGATGCACAATCTGGTGTTGAGCCACAAACTGAAACAGTGTGGCGCCAAGCAACAACTTATGGTGTTCCACGAATTGTCTTCATTAATAAAATGGACAAAATTGGGGCAGACTTCTTATATGCGGCTGGTACATTAAACGATCGCATGCAAGCAAATGCTCATCCAATCCAATTACCAATTGGTGCTGAAGATCAATTTGAAGGAATTATTGACTTGGTAAATATGAATGCAATTATTTACCATGATGAAATGGGTCAAGAAGTTACAATAGAAGAAATTCCTGAAGAATACCTAGATCAAGCAACGGAATACCGTGAAAAATTAGTAGAATCTGTTGCTGAATTAGATGATGAATTAATGATGAAATACCTTGAAGGTGAAGAAATCACTTTAGAAGAACTAAAAAGTGGTATTCGTCGTGCAACGCTTAATGTTGAATTTTACCCAGTTCTTGTGGGTTCAGCTTTCAAAAATAAAGGGGTACAACCTTTATTAGATGCTGTTGTTGACTATTTACCTTCACCAGTAGAAGTTCATGCTATCCAAGGACATGCTGTGGACAATCCAGACGAAATTATTGAACGTCCTGCAGATGATAATGGTCCGTTTGCTGCATTAGCATTTAAAGTTATGACAGATCCATTCGTTGGTCGTCTAACTTTCTTCCGTGTGTACTCTGGTACATTAGAAGCAGGTTCTTATGTATTAAATGCTACTAAAGATAATCGTGAACGTGTAGGTCGTGTTTTACAAATGCACGCAAACCACCGTCAAGAAATCCCTGAAGTATTTTCAGGAGATATTGCTGCAGCAGTAGGTCTTAAAGATACAGGTACAGGGGATACTTTATGTGCTGAAGATTCTCCAGTTATTCTAGAATCTATGGAATTCCCAGAACCGGTTATCCAAGTAGCAATTGAACCTAAAACAAAAGCAGACCAAGATAAAATGGGTACAGCTTTACAAAAACTTGCAGAAGAAGATCCAACTTTCCGTGCTGAAACAGACCGTGAAACAGGTGAAACTTTAATTTCAGGTATGGGAGAACTTCACCTTGAAGTTATTGTTGACCGTCTAAAACGCGAATTTAAAGTTGAAGCTAATGTTGGAGCTCCTCAAGTTTCTTACCGAGAAACCTTCACAAAAACAGTTGAAGCAGAAGGTAAATTTATCCGTCAATCAGGTGGTAAAGGTCAATATGGTCACGTATGGATTGAGTTCTCTCCACTTGAAGAAGGAGAAGGCTTCGAATTTGAAGATGCAATTGTTGGGGGAGTTGTTCCGCGCGAATACATTCCAGCAGTTGAAGATGGTTTAGTATCATCTATGGAAGGTGGAGTTTTAGCTGGTTATCCATTAATCGACGTTAAAGCTAAACTTTATGATGGTTCTTACCACGATGTTGACTCGAGTGAGACAGCATTTAAGGTTGCTGCTTCAATGGCTCTACGTGCTGCTGCTAAAAAAGCAGGTGCAGTTATTTTAGAACCAATGATGTCAGTTGATATCACAGCTCCTGAAGAGTACTTAGGAGACTTGATGGGACACATTTCATCACGTCGCGGTACTATTGAAGGACAAGAACAACATGGAAATGCTATGACAGTTACAGGAACGATTCCATTATCTGAAATGTTTGGTTACGCAACTACTTTACGTTCAGCTACACAAGGTCGAGGAACATTTACAATGCAATTTGACCATTATGAAGCTGTTCCAAACAGTATCGCAGAAGAAATCATTGCCAAACATGGCGGATCTTCCGAAGAATAAATTTGATTATTCTTTTTTAACTGTTTAATCTATTTATCAAATATACAACTGCGTAGTTGGGTGAAAAAGGATAGATTAATATTTGATTTCATCTAACTATGTCAGTATAATGATTAAAGGTATGGATAGAAATATCCACCAAATAAAATTAAAATTTAAAATCCTTAAGGAGGACATTTTTAAAATGGGAAAAGAGAAATATGAACGTACGAAACCACATATGAATATTGGTACAATCGGACACGTTGACCATGGTAAAACTACTTTAACAGCAGCTATTACAAACGTATTAGCTAAAAAAGGTTTAGCAGACGCACAAGCTTATGATTCAATCGATGGAGCTTCTGAAGAAAAAGAACGTGGAATTACAATTTCAACTTCACACGTTGAATATGAAACAGAAAACCGTCACTATGCACATATTGACGCTCCTGGACATGCGGACTACGTTAAAAACATGATCA
>DXAZ01000120.1 GCA_019116785.1 Candidatus Atopostipes pullistercoris | reverse complement strand
TTCTTTTAAGACAAGATGAAAAAGCTATTTTTTCTTCATCTGCTTTTCTTTATAAAAAATTAAAAATGAATAGAAAATCGGATATTTTCTAGACCTTCTAAAAGATCTTTAGTTCGTTTTATTGGTTATTTATGCAGGATAATTTGTTCAGCTTTTTTTCTCCTGCTTTTTATGAAAGAAATTGCTCTATCAAAATTTTAATCACTGTTCGTGTACAGCGAAATCATCCAGCGCGTGAGATTCTGCAATTTCTGAGCGGTGGACGGCTCCAGCGCGTGGGATTCTGCATTTTCCGAGCGATGGACCAATCCAGCGCGTGAGATTCTGCAATTCTTGAGCGGTGGACACCTCCCACGCGTGGGATTCTGCGATTCCTGAGCGGTGGAGACTTCCAGCGCGTGAGATAGTGCTATTCCTGGGCGATAGACACCTCCAGCGCACGTTTCATCGCGTTTTACATGCGGTGGCACAGTCCCACGCGCTTTGATTTGTGTTTTCTAAGTCATAGAATGGCTTTTTGCATAATTTCTAGACAATAAGTCGTATTTTGGAAGAAGGAATGGTGTTTTTGAGAGGTTTGAAGATAGACAAAGCTTAGGAGTATCGCTATAATAAATCCAGAAAGTGTGATATGAGATGGAAGATTATCGGACCATACGAGAAAATGGAATCCATGAGATTGAAATAAAAAAATCTAGATTCATCTGTCATTTGCGACGGGTAAAATCAGAAGAAGAGGCACAAGTTTTTATAGAAGAAGTTAAAAAGGAGCATTGGAAAGCAACCCATAATTGTTCTGCTTATACGATTGGATTGAATGATGAGATTCAACGGGCTCATGATGACGGGGAACCAAGCGGAACGGCGGGTGTTCCTATGTTAGAAATCTTTTTAAAAAGAGAGTTAAAAAATGTGGCAGCGGTTGTTACGCGTTATTTTGGTGGGACGAAACTTGGAGCGGGTGGTTTAATTCGAGCATATGGTGGAGCTGTTAATGAGGCTGTTAATAATATAGGCGTGGTCGAGCGACAATTACAGCAACTTATTGATGTAACGGTCACTTATTCGCAAAGTGGAAAAGTAGAGAATGCCTTACGAGAAGCTAATTATACCATTCAAGATATTCAGTATGCTGAAAATATTACTTATCAGTGCGTAATTCCTTTAGAGAATAAGGAAAAATTTATTGAAGATATTACCAATTGGACAAGTGCACAGGCTGAAATAAAAATTGGTCAACAAGCTTGGATAGAAATTCCTGTCGACAAATAAGAATTTATTATGAATCTTGTGTGCTTCATGGTATTTTTCGTTGCAATTTAATTTGTTATATAATAAACTATCTCCAGCGCTAACTTTTGTGGATTAGCTTGAACTTAATTAAAAGAAAAGATGATATGATTATGCGTTCTGAAAAACATGTAGTAAAGAAGAAAAGAAAACGAAAAAAAACATATGAAACCATTTTAAGTCTCGTACTTCTTCTTGCTATCTTTTTAGGTGCTGTGACCGGATACTATAGTAGCAAAATTATGAGCTTCATAGATGGGATTAGTGCGGATAGTAATGATAACAATAAGGAAACCATTGAAAATACAAAGCAATTGGAAGATTTGGAACCTTTTTCAGCCCTTATTTTAGGCGTCGATATTGAAGAAGGTGGAGCTAGTCGAAGCGATACAATAATCGTCGCTACCATAAATCCTGAATCTAAAGATATTAAAATGGTCTCTATCCCAAGAGATACATTGGTTACTCTACCAAATGGTGTGGAAGAAAAAATTAATGCTGCTCATTCTGTTGGAGGTCCACTTCTTGCAAAAGAAATGGTTGCCACTTATTTAGATATTCCCATTCAATTTTATGCGACAATGGATTTTGATGGTCTAATTGAGCTGGTCGACGCAGTTGGAGGCGTAGATGTTGATTCAGATATTGCCTTTACCCAAAGTAATTATCGTACACCAAGTGAACCTGTTGAAATTGTTGAAGGTAAACAACATTTAAATGGAGAAGAAGCTTTAGCTTATGCACGTATGCGTAAAAAAGATCCACGAGGCGACTTGGGTCGTCAAGCTCGTCAACAAGAAGTCGTCATCAATATTTTGGAACAATTAAGTTCATTTAACACAGTCACAAATTTAACTTCTATTCTAAATTCGATTGAGCCTTATCTGAATACGAATGCGACAGGCTCACAAATGATTTCTGTAGCTTCTAATTATTCAATGGCCATTACAGATATTGAGCAATTAACCTTGGATGGTTATGCTGAAACAAAATATTTTCCTCACTATGGGCTTGATGTCTACACTTGGCAACCTTATGAAGAGTCTTTACACGAAGTACAAGATGAGTTAAAAGAACATTTGGGCATTGAAATTTCTGATACAGAATCTATGCATCAACATGCTAACGAATCTGAACAAGCAGTGGATGATGAAATTACAACTAATGAAGATACAAACGAATACTAAAGATTAATAACTAAAGATTAATAACTAAAAATTAATAACTAAAGATTTAATAATCAGTGTTTAAATATCTTAAACCTAGTCAAATAAATAAATTTTAAGAGGCCGCTGGATAGCTAGCCTCTTTTTTTGACCGTTAATGATTAAAAAGACCATAATCTCTTCATGCAAAAGAGATCATGGTCTTTTTATTCTAAGTATTTAATATTTATAATTTACTAGCCGCATCTTCATCCACAATAAATACGACATCCTTATGTTTTTGTAAAATACTTGCAGGGACGTCTTCTGTTACGGGTCCATTTACTGCATTTGCAACAGCTTCTGCTTTGTTTTCCCCATAGGCCAATAATAAAATTTTGTCAGCAGACATAATAGAAGCCAAGCCCATAGAATATGCATAGCGAGGGACTTCATCTGCTGATTCAAAGAATCGTTTATTCGCTTCGATAGTCTCTTTTGTTAATTGAACTTTTCGAGTTAAACTATCAAAAGAACTTCCCGGTTCATTAAATCCAATATGTGCATTCGTCCCAATTCCTAAAATTTGTAAATCAATAGGATGTTCTTCAATCACTTGGTTATAGCGAGCGGTTTCTTCTTCCTCAGAAGCTAAACCATTTGGAATATGCGTTTCTTTAAAAGGTTTTGCCTCAAAAAGATTTTTTTCCATAAAATAAGCATAACTTTGGTCATGGTCTGCGGGCAAACCAATATATTCATCTAAATTAATTGCTGTAACATCTGAAAAATCTAAATCACTCTGACGCAACTTCGTATACAAAGTTTCTGGGGTGCTTCCTGTAGCTAAGCCCATCACTTCCATACCTTCTTCTAAAGATTGTTTCACATACTCGAAAGCTTTCTGTCCGCCTTCTTCTGCATCTTTTACAACAATTACTTTAATATTTTCATTTGAACTCATGAATATTTCCTCCTAAAATCGTTTGTTCAACCGTTAATTCATCATTTAACACTAAAATATCAGAATCTTTTCCGGCTTTTAATAAACCTTTATTTTCTAAATTGAATTCCTTCGCTTGGTTGACAGAACTCATCTTCACAGCTTCTTCCACGCTACAGCCAGAAAAATGGATCATATTTTTAAAAGCATCATTAAAAGTCAACACCGATCCTGCCAAAGAACCATTTTCTAAGCGGGCTTGCTTATCTTTTACATACACTTTTTGCCCACCTAGTTCACTTTCTCCTTCGGGGATTCCTTTCGCTCTCATAGAATCTGTGATTAAGACAATACCATCCGCACCTTTTGTTCGATAAGCGAGTTTAACCATAGGTGGGACAATATGGAACCCATCGACAATCAACTCTACGTTCACATTATCTTTAAGTAAACCAAATCCAGCCACTCCTGGTTCTCGATGATGAATCCCTAACTGGCCATTAAATAAATGAGTAATATGAGAGGCATTGGATTCTTCCAATTGTTCATAAGTGGCTCCCGTGTGGCCAGCAGACAGGACAATCTGATGATTTTGGCAATATTCTTCAAATGGAGAAACATCCCCCAACTCAGGTGCGTAAGTAACTAAACGGATATTTCCTCCACTTATTTCATTCCAATGTTCAATTTTTTTGGCATCTGCGACACGCATATACTGCTCAGGTTGAGCCCCTTTATATTCAGGAGAAACAAAGGGTCCTTCTAAATGAATTCCTTGAATCATTGGATTTGTTTTTTTAGCTTCTTTAATTCCTGCTAAAGCTTTCTCGATGTTTTCATCACTTTGGGTCATGGTTGTTGGAAAATAACTGGTAATTCCTTCCTGCAGCATTTTCTTTGCCATTTCATTAATAACTTCTGGATCGGCATCCATCGTATCTGATCCGTATCCTCCATGACTATGAACTTCAATGAATCCCGGAATGACATTTTTTCCCGTACCATCGATTACTTGGTCATCTTCTTTTTTTTGATAATGTTCCATCGAATCTACCGCTTGAATTTCATGATCAAAACGAATAAATCCATTTTCCAGCACCGTTTCCCCTGTATAAATTTTTGCGTTCGTAATTACTTTACTCATTTGCATGCCCTCCTAGATTTTCCAAAAATCATCAAATATATTAATCGGTAAATGTCTTTTATGTTGTGACGTTAAGTATAGTTGTTCAATTCGTTTTTTTGCCTGCACCGGGACCTCTTTTCCTTCCAAATAATCATCAATATACTCATAGCTGACCCCTAGTTCTTCCTCATCAGCAAGTGCTGGTCGATTATCTTGCAAATCAGCAGTAGGTATTTTCGTATAAAAAGCCGCAGGAGCCCCTAATTCCTGTAACAATTTTGCCCCTTGACGCTTATTTAAACGAAACAGGGGCATAATATCAGCTGCACCATCCCCAAATTTCGTATAAAATCCTGTAATCGACTCTGCCGCATGATCCGAACCTAATACAACCCCTTGCCTATCTCCAGCAATGGCATATTGAACAATCATTCTTTGACGCGCCTTAATGTTGCCTTTATTAAAATCCGATACAATCTGACCTTGTTTTTCAAGTTCATCTACGACTGAATCAACAGAATCTTTGATGTTGACGACCATCTGTTGGTCCGGTTGAATCCATTTTATGACCTCTATGGCATCTTTTTCATCCCCTTGAACCCCATAAGGTAAACGAACAGCAATGAATTGATACGCCTCATCTCCTGTATCTGAACGGATCTCTTCAATGGCTATCTGGGCAAGTTTTCCAAGCAATGTAGAATCCTGACCACCTGAAATCCCAAGAACTAACGTCTTTAAAAAAGGGAATTGCTTAAGATAATCTTTGATGAAATCAATCGATCTTCTAATCTCTTCTTGAGCATCAATTTGAGGCTGCGTGCCCATTTCCTTAATAATTTTTTCCTGTAAAGTCGTCATTTCATCACTTCCTTTACTCTTTAGCTATCGCCTTAAGCATTATTTATCTCTAGGTCAATCGGTTTTTCTCGGTAATAATTAATCGTGTCAACCTTCATGTCATAAAGCTCTTGGGACAAATCAACCGGATACTGTTCCGGGTTCAAAATACGACGATGTTCTTCATATTGTTCACTGAGTCGCTCTTTTGTATATTGTTTAATTTCTTCTATACTTGGAAGATCCAAAACTAGCTTTCCATCTACAATGACTTCTTTCAATAAAGGACGTGCAATAAAATCCTTCACCGTTTTATTAATATACGTATATTGCGGATGAAACATAAATAACTCATCTTCTAAATCCGGTCTTTCATGATCTAAAGTCACCAAATCGCCTTCTGGTTTTGTATCATTGTTTGAGCGAATTCGCCAGATTTGTTTTTTCCCTGGCGTCGATATTTTTGAAAGATTCGCCGTTAATTTCAAGGTAGGATACATTTTTCCATCATTTCCCTCTACGGAAACAATTTTATAAACAGCCCCTAAAGCAGGTCGATCATAAGCTGTAATCAATTTTGTCCCTACACCCCATACATCAATTTTAGCTCCTTGCATTTTTAAACTTTGAATCGTTTTCGCATCTAAATCATTGGAAGCAAAAATTTTAGCATCTGGATAACCCGCTTCATCGAGTTGTTCTCGTACACGTTTAGATTGATAAGATAAATCACCAGAATCTAAACGAACTCCAACAAAATTTATCTTATCCCCAAACTCATCGGCCACTCGAATTGCGTTAGGAACTCCAGAATTAATAGAATCATATGTATCCACTAAGAACACACAATCTTTATGGGTTTCAGCATACGCTTTAAACGCTTTATATTCATCGCGATAAGCTTGAACCAAGGCATGAGCATGTGTCCCTGAAGCTGGAATGCCAAAGACTTTGGACGCTCGTGTATTACTCGTTGATTCTACTCCACCAATGTATGCCGCGCGCGCTCCCCAAAGAGAAGCATCCATTTCCTGTGCTCTTCTTGCACCAAATTCCATCACCACGTCACCTTCTGCAGCAGTCTTGACTTTAGAAGCTTTCGTCGCAATTAAGGTTTGATAATTAATCACATTCAGTAACGCCGTTTCAATGATTTGACAATCTAAAATAGGCCCTTCTACTTGCATTAAAGGCTCTTCGGCAAACGCTATTTCTCCCTCACGCATCGAGCGGATGGTTCCTCTAAACTTCCAATTTCTTAAATATTCTAAAAATTCCTCTTCAAATCCGATTTCATTTTTTAAATACGCAAGATCTGAATCAGTAAATTTTAGATTCTTAATGTAATCAACAACACGTTCTAAGCCTGCAAATATGGTATAACCCATTCCAAAAGGATTTTCACGATAATAAACTTCAAAAACAGCTTTTTTATCTGCGTTTCCTTTTTTCCAGTAGGTGTAAGCCATATTTATCTCATACAAATCTGTATGAAGGGCACGACTGTCATCCTCATATCTTATCATCTTAAACTCCCCATTTTGGTATAGTATAAATATATTTTCTTGTTTTTTCTTTATTATACTCTTGTATATTGTAGTACAAATGGCTTGATTGTTCCAGAAAATCCTAAACAGGTTGGCAATAAAATCCCCGACAGAAAGAAAAAACTGTCGGGTTTTAATTATCCTTAAATTTATGATACTTTAAAATTAACTCTTACTTTGAATTCAATTCAACGATAGGTTGTCCATCTTCTGTATACGAATATTCTCTACATTTACTGCTATCTCCGATGGCTTGAATTAAACGATCACGATAAGGCTCAGGTAATTCATCGAATATAAAAGCTGTCTCATCTAATTGATGCTTGGCCCGCAAGGCTTCAATCTCTCCTTTTGATTTTACTTTATATTCCCTTGAAGGTAAGGAGCCATTGATTTCTCGACGTTCAATACGATAATAATAATTTGCATCGCCATACAGTATTTCTAAAGCGCCGCGATTGGTGCGTTCGTAGGAAACATCTCGATTTTTTTGGTTGTGTATTTCCCACCAAGTTAAAATCGCCTCAATAGCTTCCTTCTCCGTTTCATAACTACCATGTTCTTTTCTTACATTATCTCGTTCATTAATCCAATAATTCGTATATACTGTTTTTGCCATTCAACCTACACTCCTTATTTGATCTAAAATTATACATTCATTATAGCGTTTTCTTTTCTAGAAGACTAATAAATCACTTCAAAAAATCAGCTAGGAAAGCTACTGTTTGTCTGGATCCAATTCAAGAATAACTAAACTCTTTTGGATTTCTTCAGATAAATCTTTGCTCTGCCACTCTCGACGATAGCCTAGAGAATTTGTAATAAATTGTGTGCCATCTTTTGTTATCTTTTCTCGAAAATGCACATGACCCATTAATTGATGCGTAATCGGATATTTATGATGCACATTTTTTAAATCATCCGTAGCGATATATGCATTAAAAAAATCAAAGACTCGATGAGGCATGGGCATGGTATATTCTGGAATCGTCACAACATGCGTTTGTAAAATAACTTGGTTTGTGTTTACTTTTTCTAAATCTTTTTTAATGATTTCAGAGAAAGAATGCGAAACTTCTTGATCAGGCATTTGCCAATCTAGACGTAATTTGTCTTGCCAATAAGCCCAACGAAATTTTCCACGCTCTACTTCATCCGCAGTGAATTGGGTCTGATCATATACCGCATGATTATACCAGCCAGGATGCCCCACTAAAGTGTAGGTTTCATTCAGTTGTAAAGGACGTTCAATTAAACTCTGTGGATGCTCTTTATAGAGTTTATAAATCCCCCAAGTATCTTTGGTAGCATCTGGTTCCTCCCAAAAATCATGATTCCCTGGAATAAAATATACAAAAATTTCTGCTCGCTTTTGTAACTCTTCGACGAAATGAATGGTTGTAGAGTAATGATTTGAAATATCCCCACCTATAATAAGCATTTCTAGCTTTTGCTTTTTAATCATATGGACGAATGTTTTTAAATATTGAATAGGTAAAATTTCCATATTTCGATCAATATGTAAATCTGAAATAAAACCAACTCTCATAATGAACACCTTCTTTCGTTTCAATGTCTTTATTATTTTATCAAACTTTTCGAAAATAAAAACTCAAGAGACCTGATAACAAACCTCTTAAGTGATTTATAAATTTTTTTATTTAATAAAAGGACTAAATTAAATGCCCTTAACTAAACCTAGGTCCTGCGTTTCTGTGAATCTAAATAATCGCTTCACTTAACCAATCATCCATTTAATCAACTCTTTTAATTAAGCCACTTTTATTTATTCTCCACTCTTTTTTAGCGTTCCCATTCAATCTTTTATTTTTAGCGCGTTATTCCAATCATCATCTGATCTTCTTCTCTCCTTTAATATAGAACCTATTAGTTAGCCATACAAAAATGAAATTGGCTTAGCCTTTCTTCACCAAGCGAAGCTAAATAACTTTACATTTTTTAAAAGGGTTGATGCGAACACTTGTAAGCCCCCTCATTTTCAAGATAGCCAGAGATTAAAAACGAATCATTTTACATGACATTATGTCTATGTTATGGTGGCTTGCGTGTATTTTTAATAAAAATTACGGAAAGAGAGGAATTTTAGTGAGTAAATTACGAATTGAAAACTTAACAAAAATTTTTGGAGATAATCAAAATGAAGCTTTACATTTGATCCATGAAGGAAAAGATAAACGTGAAATCTTAAAAGAAACGGGTGCAACGATTGGTGTAAACCAAGCAACCTTTGACGTCAAAGAAGGAGAAATCTTTGTCATCATGGGTCTCTCGGGTAGTGGAAAATCTACATTGGTTCGCATGTTAAACCGTTTAATTGAACCAACGAGTGGAAATATTTATATCGATGAAGAAAATATATCAACCATGGACAAAAAGGCCTTACGTGAAGTTCGTCGCAAAAAGATTAGTATGGTCTTTCAAAACTTTGGTCTATTCCCCCATCGAACGATTTTAGAAAATACAGAATACGGATTAGAAGTCCAAGGCATCGATAAAAGAGAACGTCAGAAAAAAGCAGAAGCGGCTTTAGATAATGCCAGTCTTCTTCCTTATAAAGATCAATATCCCAATCAATTATCAGGAGGTATGCAACAAAGAGTCGGTCTTGCTCGTGCTTTGGCAAATGACCCCGATATCTTATTAATGGATGAAGCTTTTTCAGCGTTAGATCCTTTAATACGCCGAGATATGCAAGATGAATTAATTGAAATGCAAAAGACAATGAATAAAACAATTATCTTTATTACCCATGATTTAAACGAATCCTTACGTCTAGGCGATCGAATTGCCATTATGAAAGATGGAGAAGTAGTACAAGTGGGAACAGGACAAGAAATTTTAACCAACCCTGCTAATGACTATGTCAAACGTTTCGTTGAAGATATTGATCGAACGAAAGTATATACTGCCGAACACATTATGGAAGAACCCGCTGCTCTTTCTGACGAACAAGAAAAACCAGCCAATATTCTTCGTGTTATGGATGAAAATAACATGAATAATATTTTAGTGGTCGATAATAAAGAACGATTAATCGGCTATGTTACACGTGAAGACGTAGAAAAATTGCATAAACACGGTCAAGAAAACATTTCTGAAATTATTAAAAAAGATGTTCCTGAAATTGAGCCCGATGTTTTAGTGGATGATTTATTCGATGTTGTTCATGAAACAAGAACTCCTATTGTAATCACTAATGATCAAAGTGAAATTGAAGGAATCATCGTGCGCAGTAACGTGATTGGTGCAATGACTACAGATAACGAATATGATGCGATTGATTCAGACGAAAAAGTAACCGATACAAAGGAGGAAGAAGATCATGAGTAGTTTATTAGATTTATTGCCGCAATTGCCCATCTCACAAGGAATGACTAAATTAATTGACTGGATCACTGTTCATTTTAGTTCTTTGTTTGACGCGTTAGAAAATGTAGGAACAAAGGTCATGGAATTCATGACTTCATCCCTTTTATTGATTCCGCCTTTAATTTTCATTCTTCTTGTTGTAATTCTCGCTTATTTTGTAAGTGATAAAAGATACGGCCTGCCCTTTTTTGCTGGGATTGGTTTATTATATATTCAAAACCAAAACCTTTGGGGAAATATGATGAATACTTTAACCTTAATTATTGTAGCTAGTATTCTTTCAATTATCATTGGGGTTCCTTTGGGGATTTTGATGGCTAAAAGTTCAACGGCTCAAAAAATTATCCAACCGATTTTAGACTTTATGCAGACGATGCCAGCATTTGTTTATTTAATTCCAGCGGTGTCTTTCTTTGGTATTGGAATGGTACCTGGTGTTTTCGCCTCAGTCATCTTTGCACTTCCTCCGATTGTACGCTTTACAAACTTAGGGATTCGTCAAGTCCCCGAAGAAATGGTTGAAGCTGCTGATTCGTTTGGAAGTACAGGTTGGCAAAAATTATATAAAGTAGAATTGCCAAATGCACAATCCACGATTATGGCCGGTGTTAACCAGACGGTACTTCTTGCTTTATCTATGGTTGTTACAGCTTCAATGATCGGAGCTCCAGGTTTAGGTACGAATGTACTAACCGCTCTTCAAAGAGGACAAGTTGGCTCTGGTTTTGTTTCTGGATTTGCTTTAGTCGTGCTGGCAATTATCATAGACCGCATTTTACAAAACGTAAATAAAAAGCATAGAGAATAAATGAGAAAGGATAAATTGAATGAAGAAGAAAACTATTAATTGGATCATTGGGTTCTTATTTGTTGTTTTATTCTTGTCAGAAGCTATTTATAGTTTTAAACATACGAATTTTTCAAAACAGCAATCCGGCCAAACCATTCAAATCGTTCATAATCCTTATGAAACAGAGATTGCTTCTGCTAATGTCTTAAGTTTGGTTTTGGAAGAAGCTGGTTTTAATGTACGTTTGGTATCTGTCGATAATGCGATTATGTATGAATCCATTGCAACAGGTCAATCCGATGCAATGACAGCCGCTTGGTTGCCTACCACTCATGGTACAACTTATGCTGAATATGAAGATCGTTTAGACAATCTTGGACCGAATTTAGAAGGAGCCGAAGCTGGCTTAGCGGTTCCTGATTATATGGATGTAGATTCGATTGCAGACCTTACTGACGAAGCGGACCAAACCATTATGAGTATAGAGCCGGGTGCTGGTGTTACTGTTCAAACAGAACAAGCTATGAATCTTTATGATAATCTACATGGTTGGAAACTTGAAAGTCCATCAACAGGTGCCATGCTTGCTTCCGTTGAGAGTGCAGTGAAAAACCAAGAAGAGATTATTGTAAGTGCTTGGACGCCACATTGGATGTTTGATGAATACGGGCTAAAAATGTTAGACGATCCCCAACTAGCTTATGGAGAAGCTGAAAATATTTACACATTAGCGCGAAAAGGTCTAAAAGAAGATCATCCAAAAGCTTATCAAATCATTGATAATTTCTATTGGGACATCGAAGATATGGACAGTGTCACACATGCGATGGCAACGGGAGCGGATGATCGATCAGCTGCTAAACAATGGATCGAAAACAATAGACAAAAAGTTGATTCATGGCTTGAAGGAGTTTATGACGAAGAATAAATAACAAACGAATACTCGAGAGGATACAGTTTGCATGCTGTCTCCTCTCTTTTTTTATTCAGCGCTTCTTTCTATTCTTACTCAAAATCATTCGTGTTTTTGACCCTTTGTCTAGAGGTGAATATTTTCTAAAGAACCTATTTCTTTCAATAAAATAGACTCCTTATTTTTTACGTAAGGAGTCTTTTGATTGGTTATGTACATTTAATAATCTGCAATGGGAATTGTTCCCATCCCCACGGTTCCAGCACCGGTATGTGTACCGATCACAGGGCCTAATGTGCCTACTTCATAGTCTAAATGGGGCAGTTTTTCATGAACGACATCAATTGCGTCTTGGAGCTTTTCTCTATCCACCGCATGCGCAAATTTTAGCATCATTTTGCCATTAAATTTTTCATAATCTTCTTGCGCGATTTGGGATAATCGTTGATTGACTTTTTTGTCTGTTCGAATTTTTTCTAAGAGTTCTACTTCTCCTTTGGCATTTACACAAAGTAAAGGACGAATTTTTAATAAGCCACCAATTTTTGCGACGGCTTTATTGGCGCGTCCACTTTTGGCTAAATTCTCCAAATCTGAAACAGTTAAATAAATTGTCCCGCGTTTAGCAGACCATTCTGTATTCCGACAAATATCTTCAAATGGAACTTCTTTTTCAATCATATCTAGTGCTTGTTCGACTAAGGCTCCTATAATTAAAGAAACTCCTTTTGAATCAACAACATGTCCATTAATTTGATCTTTATATTCATCAATCAGCATTTTCGCTGTTTGGCATGTGCCACTAAATGTTTTTGATAAATGGATACACAATAATTGGTCATACCCTTTTTCAATAATTTCTTCGATTAATGCAATGTATTCCCCTAATGCGGGTTGTGAAGTGGTGGGTAACTTATCTGAAGCTTGTAGTTTGTTGTAGAAATCTTTTTGAACTTTAACATCGGTACTATCTAAAAACTGAGTTCCATCTTCAAATGTTGTGGTTAGAAATAATTCGTATACATCGGGATGATTTCTTAATCCTTCATTTACATAAGAGGTACTATCAATAATAATTGCTGTCTTCATCTTTCTGTCTCCGTTTCAATCCTGTATAATCTTTCATTCTTTTGCTTTCATTTTAATCATTAATTGTGAATTTATTATTAAAATAGTTGGAATTAATAGCCATTAATCCAATGTTTTCTTGGTTTTACGAATTACGCGACAGGGATTGCCTACTGCGAGTGAATTTTTGGGTATATCTTTGGTCACAATACTCCCCGCACCAATAACTGATCCTTCTCCTACCGTTACTCCAGGCATGACGGAAACATTTGCGCCTAGCCAAACATTTTTCTCAATAGTAATCGGGAGAGCCTTTTCTAACCCTTCATTACGTGATTGAATATTTTCCGGATGCGTATTTGTATAAAACCCACAGTTTGGTCCAATAAAAACATTGTCTCCAATGGTAATATAATTTCCATCCATAAAATAAGAATTTCTATTCACGAAGACATTTTTCCCTAGCTTAAGATGTTTTCCATAATCGACCCAAATAGGAGCAACCATCTCTATATTTTCTGGAACTTCTTTTAGAATCTGTTCTAATAATTCATTCTTTCTTTTTAAATTCGAAGGACGTGTTTGGTTATATTCAAAACATAAATCTTGAACTTCTTTTCGCAACTCAATCAAATGAGAATCATAGTTTGCATCATACCATTCTTGCTTTAACATTTTTTCATATTCATTCATCATATTATTAAATCTCCTACTCTCCTAATCCCTCTAATCTTAACATAGAAAATACTCATTTTAAAAAGGTATGAGTACAAGCTCAAAGCCCATATATAGATGTTAATTAACGAAAAATACAATATATAGTATTTTTATGTTGAATTTCATCCGTAATTTGAGTATGATAAACAAGCTGAATATTTATGAGGAAGCAAGTGAGAGGATAGGAGTGTATGAGTGTGATTGTAGTTGGTGGAATGATTGGGGCTGGAAAAACTTCAGTAGCTAAATTACTGGGGCAAGAATTGGGAAGTGATGTCTTCTTTGAACAGGTAGACAATAATCCATTATTGGAATTATTTTATACAGCTTCAGAAGAAGAAGAACAAGAAAAACGTTACCCTTTTTTACTGCAACTAACTTTTTTAAGTAGTCGTTTTCGTTCAATTAAAGAAGCATTAGTTGATAAAAATAATGTCCTTGATCGATCCATTTATGAGGATTGGTATTTTTGTAAGGTAAATTACGATATTGGTCGTATTTCAGAATTAGAGTTTAAAATTTATGAAGAGTTATTAAATAATATGATGGAAGAGCTGGATGAGTTACCTAAGAAAGCACCAGATTTAATGGTTTATTTACATGGTTCTTTTGAAGAAATTCTTCGTCGAATTGGGACTCGCGGACGTGAATTTGAGCAAGATGAATCTTTGATGGCCTATTATAAAACTTTGTGGGAAGGCTATGATGATTGGGTAGATTATCATTATGATGCGTCCCAAGTTTTAAAAATTGATATTGATCAATATGACGTTGTACATAATCCAAATGATGCAAAAGAAGTAGTAAATATGGTAAAACAGGCCTTAGAAAAACGAGATACTCAATTGTTTGAAAAGAATCAATCCATCTAATATAAGACAACGCACTCATGTTTAAATCCATGAGTGTGTTTTTATTTTTCTATTTAGATGATTATTTTCCTTCTTTTCTGTATATTAATACTAAGCTTAAATTTTTTATTTGGTTATTGCTTTATACTGGCTTAAGGTATATTCTAATCCGGTTCATTTATGAAAAAATATAGCTCAATAGATAGATGGATTCATTAAATCCATTTTAAGAATGTAGGTGTTTTCTATGTCAAATTTTTTAAGAAAATTGTCTATCGCTCAAACAATTGTCATTGCTTATGCCTTTGTAATCGCATGTGGTGCTTTTTTATTATGGTTACCTATTTCGACAGCCAGTGGTGAATGGACCTCTTTTATTGATGCACTCTTTACAGCAACCTCTGCAACAGCAGTCACTGGACAGGTGACGTTAAATACAGCGACCCATTGGAATTATTTTGGAAAGACGGTTATCATCACTTTAATCGAAATTGGTGGTCTAGGCTTTATGACTATTTGGATTATTTTTTATCACTATCTTTTTAAACAACGTCCAAACTTAAGACAAAGACGTATCGTTTCTGAATCTTTATCGCTTAGTGGTGGCGATTCCGTTCAACAAAAAGTAACCACCATTGTACGCTTTGCTTTAACCGTGCAATTAATCGGTGCGCTTCTTTTAAGCTTTATTTTTCTGCCAGAATTTGGAGTAGGTAAAGGAATTTATTATTCTGTTTTTCATAGTATCTCAGCTTTTTGTAATGCGGGTTTTGATTTAATCGGAAACAGCCTAATTGATTACCAAAACAATCCTTTTATTTTACTTATTATCGCTAGTTTAATTATGGCTGGTGGTTTAGGTTTTATTGTTTGGGAAGATCTACTCAATTATCGTAAAACACATAAATTAAGTAACTATTCTAAAATTGTTTTGACAACTACCGCATTATTATGGATTTTAGGAACGTTTCTTTTCTGGGTCACGGAACACAAAAATGGCACCTTCTCCCATCTATCGTGGGGCGACCAATTCGTGAACTACTTTTTCTTATCCGTTACTCCACGTACAGCTGGTTATGCCAATGTTGATTATGCCAATTTAAGTTTAGGTAGTCTTTTTTTAACTACAGTATTTATGTTTATTGGCGCTTCTTCAGGTTCTACCGGTGGCGGAATAAAAGTAACCACTCTTTTCGTCATTCTTTTAGTCATTTATCGCTCGATTAATTATAATCACTCTAACGTTTTAAATCGATCCATTTCATCAGACACAATTCGTCGTTCATTCTTTATCTTTTCATCCGGGATGTTCATTGCAAGTCTGGCGACTTTTATCCTATTAAATACGGAAACCATTCCAGATGGTTTTGGGATAGAATATATTTTAGTTGAAGTTTTTTCTTGTATAGGAACTGTCGGTTTGACAATGGGATTAACACCTACCTTAACCATTATCGGTAAAATTGTCTTAATTTTACTCATGTTAATCGGTCGTGTTGGCGTAATGACTTTCTTGTGGTCATTAACAAATGAAAAACGTGAATCTGGAATTAATTATCCAGAAATGAATTTACTTGTTGGTTAAAAATATAAATCATTCGAATTAGAGGTGAAAATTATGTCCGTTTCAACAATTGGTGTATTAGGGCTTGGTCTTTTTGGAAGTGCTGTTGCTCGTACACTTGCAGAAAATAATGTAGACGTTATTGCAATTGATAAAAATATGGATCATGTAGAAGAAGTTTTAGATGAAGTGCCTGTGGCTATTCAAGGAGATTTTACAAAAATCGATCATTTAATGGAAGCCGGTTTTGCAGATTGCGATGAAGTAATTATTGCGACTGCAGAAAAGCTAGAAGATTCTATCATCGCCATCCTTAATTTGAAAAAATTAGGTATCGAAAAGATTACTGTAAAGACAAAAAATCAAGATTATCAAGAGGTCTTGCTCAAAGTAGGAGCTACACGCGTCATTTTACCTGAAGTTGAAATTGGGGTTCAATTAGGAATCATGTTGGCCAACCCAACTGTTCATGAACTCATCAAATTAGATAACCATTACAATGTTGTCGAATTTCCCTATCACCCTTCTTGGATTGGCCAATCCATTGTTGATATTGATTTTCGTAATCAATACCAAACAAATATTATTGCCATTCAACCGGCTG
The DNA here is from genome assembly GCA_019116785.1 of Candidatus Atopostipes pullistercoris. GTDB lineage: Bacteria > Bacillota > Bacilli > Lactobacillales > Carnobacteriaceae_A > Atopostipes > Atopostipes pullistercoris. Next base: position 1,676 of record DXAZ01000120.1, on the reverse strand, counting down.
AAACCAATGAATTTACGATTGAATTTGGCCCAGATTATATTGTTTCAAAAGGTGATATTTTCCTTGGTGTTACAACAGATGATGCAGTTAAAAAGTTAGTGGATTAAGAATTGAATTAAATTGAATCAAAATTAGCTCTCTTTGATCTTTTTTAAAAAGATGGAAGAGAGCTATTTCTATCTTAAAAAATAGTCTAAGAGTTTTTTTGAAAAGTTTCTATGATATCCCTTTCTTCATCGTGTTTAACCGTATACGTTGAATAATTTTTGATAAGCAAATATAATAAGTTTGAAGAGAAAATGTACACTAAAAGAAAGGAATATTTTATGGGCTTATTAGTAGATGGAAAATGGGTCGATCGCTGGTATGACACAGAAGAATCAGAAGGTCGTTTTATTCGTTCAGACTCTCAATTTCGTCATTGGGTAACACCTGATGGAAGTCCTGGTCCAACTGGAGATGGTGGATTTAAAGCTGAACCGCACCGGTATCATTTATATGTTTCCTATGCTTGTCCATGGGCAAGTCGTGCTTTGATTATGCGAAGTTTGAAAGGCTTAGAAGATATTATTTCTGTTTCTGTGGTTAATCCTTTAATGGCTGAAAATGGATGGACCTTTGAACCAGATGAAGGCGTGGTGCCTGATCCTGTCATAGATGCTGACTTTTTATATGAAATTTATACAAAAGTTGAACCTGAGTATAGTGGTCGCGTAACGGTTCCCGTTTTATATGATTTAAAAACAGACACTATTGTTAATAATGAATCTTCAGAAATCATGCGGATGTTTAACTCGGCTTTTCAAGGTTTAGGTGGAAGTGATTATGATTTTGCTCCGGAAGAATTGCTTCCAGAAATTGATAAAATGAATGAACAAATTTATGAAGCTGTCAATAACGGAGTCTATAAAGCTGGATTTGCTACAAAACAAGAAGTTTACGAAGAAGAGGTCACGAAGCTCTTTAAAGAACTGGATCGATTAGAAGAACATCTAGAAACCAATGAATTCTTAGTCGGTCATAAAATTACCGAAGCTGATTGGCGATTGTTTACTACACTTGTTCGTTTTGATTCTGTTTATCATGGTCATTTCAAATGTAATATCAGGCAATTAATCGATTATCCAAATCTATGGCGCTATACGCGGGAACTTTATAATTGGCCAGGTGTGGCGAATACGGTAAACTTTGACCATATTAAAGAACATTATTACCGAAGCCACGAAACAATTAATCCAAATGGTATCGTTCCAAAAGGCCCCGACTTAGACTGGAGTTTAGATTACTAACTATTAAATATTAAGACTTCGTTGAATAGAACTGCCCCTGTTAAGTAAACAGAGGGCAGTTCATTCATTATACATAGTCCTTTCACTTAATAGCCTACGTATCTCCCGGGGTTAGGCCAATTTTTAGGCTCACTTCGGGAGATAATCCGCTTATCTTCTGGAGTGGACCCACTTTTTTGACTCACTTCGGATGGTAACACGTTTATCTTCCCGAGTTGATCCACTTTTTTGGCTCACTTCTTAGGATAGCGCCGTTACCCTTACAAGTTGGACTTATTTTTGCACTCACTTGTGAGGATAGAGCCATTACCCTTACAAGTAGAACTTATTTTTGCGCTCACTTGTGAGGATAGAGCCATTACCCTTACAAGTTGGACTTATTTTTCC
>DXAZ01000119.1 GCA_019116785.1 Candidatus Atopostipes pullistercoris | reverse complement strand
ATTGGAAAACAATTACAGAAAGATTTAATTGCATTTTTAGAAAATAATGCCTAAAAAATTAAAGAAAGACACAACTACTTTATTACAGAAAAGTTGTAAAATATGAAAAGTCAGTTGTTTTAGAATGGAGGTTTTTAATTAATGACTCAAAATAACCAAGAATTAAAAGAAAGCATTATTCATTATATGGAACGTTCTGCTGAAACTAGCTATTACGTCAACGATATCAGCGAAGGTATCGGTCGAACTTCTTCTGAAGAATTTAAAGAAGTGGTCAAAGCCCTCGCTGCTTTGGAACGCGATCGTCGTGTATTATTAACCAAAGACGGGCAATTTAAAATTTTAGAGCCTGAACCGACCTTTGTCGGGAAATTTAGCGGGACAGAACGTGGTTTTGGATTTGTAACTCTTCCTGATTTTGAAAAAGACATTTACATTCATCAAAATGACGTCAACACTGCTTTAAACGGTGATATCGTGCGGGTGGAACTCACCAAAGACGCACAGCCTTGGAAGGAACGATCTGCTGAAGGAAAAATCGTTGAAGTCGTTGAACGAAGTACAAATACCGTGGTTGGAGAGTTTCATGCCTATACGGATGACGAAGTGGAAGATTATCAGTTATATGGCTATGTGAGTCCAGAAGACCGTAAACAAAAACATTTAACCGTCCAAATTGAAAATAAAGGGTTGCGTCCAGTGGAAGGGCAAATTATCATCACCGAAATTACCCAATTTCCACGTTATAAAGATGAAGATTTAAAAGGAATCGCCACAAAAATTATAGGACACCGCGATGATCCAGGAATAGATATTTTAGCGATCGCTTTTAAACACGGGATTGATCCAGAATTTCCTAGAGAAGTGCTCAATGAAGTCGATGAAATACCAGATACAGTACTAGCTGAAGAAATGGAAAATCGTAAAGATTTACGCGGACAAAAGATTATTACCATTGATGGCGAAGATGCCAAAGATTTAGATGACGCCATCAACGTTGAAATTTTAGATAATGGAAATTATTTCCTAGGTGTACATATAGCGGATGTTTCCCACTATGTGCAAGCCAATACAGCACTTGATGAAGAAGCGTATGATCGGGGAACCAGTTCTTATTTAATTGACCGCGTGATTCCAATGCTTCCGCAAAAATTATCCAATGGAATTTGTTCGCTACATCCAAATGCGGATCGTTTAACATTAAGCTGTGATATGGAAATTAATCACCGAGGAGACGTTGTCAAATACGAAATCTACCCCAGTGTCTTAAGCTCATATCGCCGTATGTCGTACAATGAAGTGAATCGTATTTTAATGGATGAAGATCCAGCAATGCTGGAAAAACATGAAGATTTAGTAGAAATGTTTCACTTAATGGAAGAATTGCATACAATTTTAGAAAAGAAACGTTCCAATAATGGAGCAATTTCTTTTGATTCAACAGAACTTGATTTTGAAGTAGATAAAGAAGGAAAACCATTAAATATTTCTGTTGTTGAACGAGGAATTGGCGAACGTATGATTGAATCCTTTATGCTGGCGGCCAACCAGACCGTGTCAGAACACTTTTCAAAACGTGATTTACCGATTTTATATCGGGTACATGAACAACCTGACGAAGCTAAAATGCAGAACTTTTTAGAATTTGCTTCAGCTTTAGGGATTCGCATTCAAGGAACAAAGGATAAAATTTCACCCAAAACTCTTCAAAGCGTCTTAGACGAAGTAGAAGGCGAACCGTATGAGCAAGTCGTTAATATGCTGATGCTGCGCTCTATGCAGCAGGCACGGTATGATGTGCAACCTTTAGGACATTATGGGTTAGCCGCAGAATATTATTCGCATTTTACCGCGCCGATCCGACGTTATCCGGACTTAATCCTTCACCGCTTGATTCATTATTATCAAGAGGAAGGAACGGACAAGAAAAGTAAGGAATATTGGGCAGAGCAGTTACCTGAAATTGCTGAACATAGTTCGATGGCTGAGCGCCGAGCAGTGGATGCGGAACGTGAAGTAGAAGATTTGAAGATGGCTGAATATATGGTGGATAAAGTGGGCTTGGAGTTTGAAGCAATCATTATGTCCATCACGAATTTTGGGATGTTTGTTCAAGTTGAGGATGCGATTGAAGGGCTTGTTCATCTTTCAAGTATGAAAAACGATTACTACGAATTTAATGAACGCAGTATGATCTTAATTGGACAAAGAACGGGACAAGTTTTTAGAATCGGCGAAAAGATTAAGGTTAAACTTGTGAATGTGGATATTGAGCAGTATGATATCGACTTTGAACTTGTTGAAGATGCGAACAATAATAAAAAGAAAAAAGGTCAAGAAAAAACAGATTCTAAAAAGAAGAAACCAAAAGACCATAAAAAATCAAGAAACGTTGATTTTGAAATTAGAGGACGCAATAAACAAAAAAGATCTAAAAAAGGAAAAAGAAGAAGAAAACGAAGAAAAAAATAGAAATTAAAGGAAGGTGAGTGAATTGTCAAAAGCAAAACATCAAAATCCGACAATCGCTCAGAATCGAAAAGCAAGACACGATTATGACATTCTAGAAACGATTGAAGCTGGTATTGTTTTAAAAGGAACAGAGATTAAATCAATTCGTAAAGGTTCGATCAACCTTCAGGATGGCTTTGCTGGCTTTCGAGGCGATGAGCTATTTTTATACAATGTGCATATTTCTCCATTTAAAGAGGGCAATCAATTTAACCATGATCCCTTACGCACAAGAAAGCTATTATTAAAACGAAAAGAGTTAAACCGTTTATTAGGGCTTTCTCAACAAGCAGGACACACAATTGTCCCTCTTAAAGTGTATATTAAAAATGGAGTAGCTAAAGTTTTGCTTGGTCTCGCTAGAGGGAAGAAACAATACGACAAACGAGAAACCATTAAGCGCAAAGACCAAGAAAGAGATATTCAGCGCGCATTAAAAGATCGATACAATTAATAAAGCAAAGACATAGATCATTTCAGCTGAAATCATTTATGTCTTTTTTTGTTTGCGATTTAACCAGGATTTCAAGAATTATGAGTTAATAAATGACGGTTTTTTTGCTATGATAAAGAAGAACAAAGAAAAGGAGCATAACAGAATATGAATGATTATGGAACAACGATTTATTTCGTCCGACACGGGGAAACGTACTTTAATTTTTACAACCGAATGCAAGGCTGGAGCAACACCCCCTTAACGCCTCAAGGTGAAATCGATGTACGTCGAAGCGGAAAAGGATTGAAAGATGTAAAATTTGATGCCGTTTATTCAAGTGATCTTTCAAGAACCATAGATACCGCTGAATTAATCCTAGGAGAAAATGAACAAACCGATCCAGAAATAGAAATTACGATGATGCCGGAATTTAGAGAAATCTTTTTCGGAACTTTTGAAGGAGAGTACGGAGATACAACCTATAAAAAAGTAGCTGACCACTTAGGGTTTGAAACCGCCGATCGAATGTTTAGTGACGTCAACCAATTTGACCGAATGGGCGCCTTCAAAGAAATCGACCCTCATGGCCACGCCGAAGACTTTATGGAATTTTGGTTGCGTGTCGAAAAAGGCCTCCTTAAATTAATCGACAAACATCGTGACACAGGAGAAACCATCTTGCTCGTCGCTCATGGAGGAACCATTCGTCTCATCTTAGAAAATTTAATCCCCGACTTAGATGACCCAAACCCTTTGTTAAATGCGAGTGTGTCTGTCGCTCATTATGACAATGGCCTTTATCACTTAGATCAGTATGGTGACGTTTCGCATTTTGTAGACGAAAGTGAATTAGAAGACTAAATAAATGTTGAAAGAGAGCTGCTTTTTTAGGCAGCTCTTTATTCAATAAAAGTCCAAAAAAGTTACCAGAACACGCGTAAATCTTGACTTTAAGCCGAACAAGTGTTATTATAATAATGCCTCAAGAGAGGTATTTCGAATACGGGGATGTTCTGGATTCGACAGGCATAGGTTGAGCTTGAACTACGTTTTGCAGGTGATGACTGCAATATCAACGTCACAGTTTAAACTTAACTGACAAACAAGAAAATAATTTTGCTTTAGCTGCGTAAGCAGCCTTTAAGCGATCCGAACTAGTATCGCCCATGTGCTAGCTAGGGTCTCAAATTAGAAGTGGGATACGCTTAAGCCTTACGTCTGGAGGCTTAAGAAGAGACTAAACGGACTAGCAAAGCATGTCGCCTGTTATATGGCGTATGTGGCGCGAAACTTCTAAATCATATAACTATGAACGTAAACGTTGAAGTGACAATATGTCTGGACAGGGGTTCGACTCCCCTCATCTCCATAATAGCTTTACTAAGGCTTCCTACCAGCTTCTAAAAGCTGGTAGGAAGCCTTTTTTATAGTATAAGGGATTATAAAAATAAAGCTGGTATGATGCAGTTGGTTAACGTTTTATCTCTAAGGATAGATAGGGTAAAATATAGATATGGAAAAGAATATTCTCCACTCGATATTTTTTGATGAATATAATCACTGGGATAAATTAGTGGACAAATATGGTCAAAGAATTCGTGAAGTGGTTCAATCAGAAGTGAATAAATTTCGTCACTGTGGAGAAATTGTTAGAGGGTTTCGATTATTTGTTTGTGAAGGATGCAATGACGTTAAGAAAGTGGCTTTCCGATGTAAAGGAAAATTTTGTCCGACTTGCGCGATGGGAGAAACACAGCGCTGGAGTGAAGCTGTCGCAAAAGATATGTATAAAACTGTTCATCGACATATTGTATTTACGATTGATGAAGGTTTGCGGAAATTATTCCTTCTCCATCGGGAGAAGTTGTTGAAAGGATTAATGGATGAATCGGCTAAACTTATTAAAGAATACTTTAATAAGAAAGGCATAGAACCTGGGATCACCTTAGGATTACACACGTTTGGATCAAAATTAGAATTCAATCCACACATTCATATGATTGTGACGATGGGTGGACTGAATAAACAAGGTGAATGGGAAGATTATGACTATATACCTTTTAAAATGTTACGAGTATACTGGCAGAACGCAGTTCTGAAGCTCCTCAGACGAGTATTGACTCCGAGTGAAAAAAGAGAGCACCAATATTTACTTCAGAAAGCTTACTCTAAAAATGCAGAAGGCTTTTACGTGAATGCACCGAAGAGAAGTCGTACTAAAATCTTGGGACTTCTCCAGTATATTGGTAGGTATATGAAAAGAGGACCAATCGCTTTAAGTCGCATCAAGGCTTATGATGGTGAGATTGTTGCCTTTGTATATCATGACAAAAGAACAAATAAAGAAGAAACGCTTGTAATGAGTGTAGAAAAATTTATCTTGTCATTAGTTCGTCATATCCCAGAAAAAGACTTTAAGATGGTGCGTCATTATGGACTGTATAGCCGACGAATAAAGACACTTTCTAAGAAAATTGTGATTGTCTTTCAAGAAAAGGTTAAAAAGCTTCTCTTTAATGCGAAAGAAATGATTAAACCGAAGTCGTGGAGAGAGCGAATAATCGAACGTTTCAAAGAAGACCCTTTAAAATGTATGCATTGTGGCAACTATTATGAGTTCAAGGGGACAGTTGCGCCCAAAAATGGACAATTAAAAGTTGTTTATGCGAATGATATACAAGCCCATGAATATCTAAAGAGGGAGATTAAACGCCTTGAAGAAGAAGCGTACAAAATTAAAAAAGAACAAAAATACCAAGAGACTTTTAAAGAACTTCGGTTCAACTGGCAATCGCTCAAAGAAAGCATTGAACAACGAGAACGTGAACTTTATATGTTTACAATGTGGTAAAGAAGAATTGATTCCTACGGAAGTTGTTGAACATTTTGACTTCCTAGATGGTGGGAATCCATCGGATCCACCAAGATTTAATTGTGAAGAATGCGATGGTGAAATGATACCCGAATACTTTGTAAGTCACACGGGTATCGTATATGAAAATAGAACACAAAAATAAAAAGGTTAGCAGATAATAAAGAGTCCTCGGGCGAACTCTGCCCGAGGTTTTCTTAATAGACTAGGGGATTATAAGTTCAGCCATCAATGTCTAGCTCCCAAGTCCTGACCTAGTGAAAAAAAGATAAATTTGCCCCATTGCGCGCTTCGCTGCTCATTCAGGGTCAAATTTCCTATTTTTTCATAGGTCAAGGCGGACTTGTCCGCTTTTCTTATCAGATTCGAAAACTGTTCTTTCATTTTCCTTAAAAATGGTAAAAAATCCTATTTTCTGATATATTTTAGATAATAATATTGAGTAAGTTGTTCATCCTGGAAAGGAAGGAGGACATGCTATGAAACAGGACGTTGGTGAATTGGAAAGAAACGCAGAACGAATTGTTTTATATGCTGGCGGCGCAGGGAACATTATTGGTATTTCAGCAGGTAGGCATTCACTTTTGTCTATTTCAGTAAAACATATGAGTTATGTCGATAAACCCTCTTTCATAAAGATGACTTTCATAGATGAAGTTATTTTTACTAATCAGGAAATTGTCATTCACATCGAAGATATTCCTGCTCGTGAAGTAGAAATAGCCATTAGACTTTACGACGGCGAAAATGTAATCGTAAATGAGGAACCCGATGAAATACCTGAGAGCAATTTAGAGAAAACATTCTATTACGTGCAAACTATATTTATACCCCTATTGCCGGTTTTGATTGGTGGAGGAATTCTGCAGGCGATTATCATCCTGGTTTATAACCTAGATTTTTTTTCAGCTTTTACAATGGAGCAAACCTCACTATCAACACTATCTGGCATGGTTTATAACTATCTGCCTGTTATGATCGCTTTTTCAAGCGCTAAATATCATAAAGCCAATCCTTACATCGCTGTTACGACAGCCAGCATCTTGATGCATCCTCTCATCACTTCATTTATTTCAGACATCATATTAGAAAAATTCTTAGGATTCCGACTTTTATCCGAAACTTATTCAAACAGCATATTGCCTATTTTAATGATTGTGCCGATTCTTGGATATATTGAGAATCATTTTAAAGTTAAACTCCCTTCCTCATTAAAGCTAATTTTGAAACCATTTCTATTACTATTAGCAGGTCTTTCGTTAGGAATATTTTTATTTCGCCCATTGATGACATTACTTGGGAACGCGATTGTTGCACTAATCGAACTGTTGCATACAGTTGCGCTATGGAGCGTGCCTACTTTATTAGGTTTATTCGGACCAGCGATTGTTGTGACCGGCGCACACTATTCGTTGTTTCCATTAGTTATAGATAATATTGAAGCGGCCGGATTTGATAGTATCCTTGGCCCAGCAATGATAGCAGTTAATTTTGCACATGCAGGAGTAGCTTTGGCAGTTATATTAAGAACGAAAAACCATAATTTCCGTACGTACTCTATCGCATCATTTGTGATGATATTGTTTGGTGTGTCGCAACCAACGATCTTTGGTATTGAAATTATGCTTAAAAAACCATTCTTATATGCCATGCTGGGTGGAGGAGTTGGAGGTCTTCTTGCAGGGATTTTCAAATTGAAGACCTATTTGCTCGTCAATCCAAGTGTTGCTTCTCTATTTGCCTTTCAGGACCAGGGAAACAACCTCCTGAAAACAGGCATCGTAATTCTTGTTTCTTTTCTTGTGGCCTTTCTTTTAACATGGAAAAGTGCATTTTTGGAACCGATTGATGAAAATTTTCAACTAACAAGTCCTTATCAAGATGAAATATAGTAAAATAGAATGAATAGAATAAGAAGGAGTCTTTATGTGAAAAAA
>DXAZ01000118.1 GCA_019116785.1 Candidatus Atopostipes pullistercoris | reverse complement strand
CACTTTCCGTTTATTATTACCATATACATCTTTATAACGAGTGGAATAATACCATTTATTTGTATTATCATCTTTATATATTGGCATAATTATCTATTCCTCCTTAAAAAAAGATAAAAATATATAGGGCATAGTTAAATGCCCAATAAATTCTACTTAATATTTTTGTTTAAACTATACTCTTCTGCATAATCTCTTGCATTATTAAAAACTTCGCCTTCGTTATCATCGTTTAAGTTAGCTACAGTTTCTGGGTCCCAAGTAGTGCGAAGTTTAACAGCTTCTGCATCTTTCAACTTTTTAGTTTGTACTTCTTGCATAACAGTAACCTCGATATTATTAACATTTATATCTGATTTTTTTAATTGCATAAGCGATTTAACAATACCGTTATCCATTGATTTAATCTGTCCTTTATTTGTTACGCCATCATAATTTTTTAGGAAGATTATGATTTTATCTTCGTTTTCATTTAGAGTTATAGATTTAAAGTGTTCTTTACCTATATTATTTTTTATATTTGCAGCTAACTTTTCTTTTGGTGACGCGTTTTTACTTACAGTAACTTTATCGTCCTTAACTTCGTCTTTCTTTTTTTCATCTTCATCATTACCTCCAAATAGATTTGCTATAAGAACTACTATTACAACTATTACAGCTATAATCAAAGCAGCTAAACAGCCGATAGCATTGCTTGGTTTATTGTCTTTCTTTGCCATTTCACATTCTCCTTAATAATAAATTTTATATAAAAGTGCCGCTAAGGACGCTAGTATTAATATATTTTTTGACTTGCGACAACTCTACCAATGATTTTTACATCGTCTGAACTGTTGTATACTTGAGGTAGGTGTTCGTTGTTATTAGATTCGGGTAACAATATCAACTGATCGTCGTTGTATCTCACGCGCTTTACAGTGGCATTATAACCATTAATCTGAACAACACCGATTTGACCATTCTCGACAACTGAATCTTTTTCCACAATGACTACTTCGCCATCTTTGAATTCTTTATCCATACTATCACCAGATACTTTTAAGCCAAACAGTTCTTTGTCGACATTTAAGTTTTTAGTAGCGATGTATGTATAGTCGATCAGGTTTTCTTCACTATATATAGGAAGTCCTGCGGAAATTTGAGAAACAACTGGTATCTGTTTAACTGGTAGACTATCTAAGGAAGTATCTTCAAAACCTAATATATCCATTGGTGATACTTTTAATACTTTAGATAATTTTTCAATTTTATCTCTTTTCATATTTTCAATTTCACCATTTTCCCATTTACGAACAGTAGACTTACCTACACCAACTGCGTTTCCAACTTCTTCTAATGTAAGATTTAATAAATTTCTTCTGTTTTTCATATTGAATTTCATATATAACACCTCCTTCTTTGTGGTTCTATTATAGCACATAAGTGTCTCAAAAAGATACTGTTATATAGAAAATTAAAAAAAGTTTCTCAAAAATACACTTTTGTGTTGACTTATCTTTTCTGATGCTTTATTGTTATAAGTGTCCTAAACGACACACCCTTTCAGAAAGGAGGTACAACATGGATACCAACAAACTCAAGTCAAAGTTGGTGTATAACAAAATTGATTCTTCAACACTTCTGGAATCATTAAAAGGAAAAGGCATAAACATTTCCAAGTCGTCATACTATAAACGTATGCGTGGGGAAGTAGAATTTTCTTTAAGCGAAATAAGAAGTATTGCAGATATTTTAGAATTAACACCAGAAGAGATCATGGATATTTTTTTTAATTAGTAAGTGTCTTTTAAGACACAAAGGAGGTAATGAAAGTTGAACGAATTACAGCAACAAGAATTTGATTATTCATTAGTAGATACTGCAACAGTAACTAAATTAGAAGAATATGAAAAACAGCTTAATAGAATTTACAACAGTTATTCAGTAGAAGTGGGCGAAGTTTTATATCACGCTCAACAAGATCTGTCTAATTACGGAGATGGAACATTCATCAAATGGGCTGAAAGTAAAGGTATTAAGGAACGCAGTATTTACAACTATATAAACGCTTATAAGTTTCTGCAACAGTTGCAGAAACCAGAAGAAAAAGAAGTTTTTTTATCTCAACCTAAAACACTCCAGTACGCAATGTCTAAACCTTCAGCAAAAGAAGAAGTGAATAAAGCCGTTTTGGAAGGAAATATCACTACCAACAAAGAATATAAAGAAATGGAACGCAAAGTTAAAGAGTACGAAAAACAACTCAAACAACGTGACGAAGAAAAATCCCAACTCGAATCACAACTTGAACAAGCACAACGTTCTGAATCAATCGCACGTAAGCAACTAGAAGATGAACAGGATAAAGAACCGGAAGTGATTGAGCGAGAAGTCGTTAAAGAGGTTGTGCCGGACGAAGTAAAACAACAACTGGAACAATTCAAGCAAAAATTCGAGCGTGAAAGTAATAACGCAAATGAACTTAGAGACGAACTACAACGTTATAGAGATAGCTTCAGCGATCCTAATCAAGCGTACGAAGAAAAAGAGTTAACTAGGTTAGAACGTGAATCGAGTATCAATGCTCACAAGATTTCAATTAGCATTCAGAACTTTATTAAAGAGAACTCTGTGGAAACGTATCGATTAGATACAGTCATTAAAGCTAACCCAAAATCTAAAGAAAGATTAGAAGAAAATGTGGCTTTGCTTAAAGAATTCACAAGTAATTTAGAGGCAGTGCTAAACGGAAGAATTGTAATTAATTAGGAGGAATTAAAAATGGCGAAACGCAAAGATGAATTAGTATTTTTACAAAACCACATTAAACAGACAAACGAACAAGGCAAGCAATTAGAAGAGGTTATTACAAGAATGTTAGACATGGAGGACCGTGTTGAGAACAGAGTATCTTATGTGGAAGATATGGTCGAAGAAATCAAGAAAGAAGTGCCTATCACATATGAGCAACAAAAAGAATTGCAATCAATTGTTCAAACTAAATCAAATCAATTCACACGACAATATTATAAAAATGGTTTTCCAGTAGATGATAAATACCACAACGAATTATTCAAAAAGAAAAAGGGGCAATTCATCCGGGCAATGTGGACTAAAGTCAAAGAATATTTCAACGTACCACGTTATACAGCGATACAAAAAGTTGACTATGATCGTACGAAACAATTTGTAGAAATGATAGATTTCAAAGATTTCAAACCTCATGAATTAGAAGATAAGGCGAGTTGGAATATACCAGGCTTAGTTATAGAAGTTAAATAAGAATCACATCACAAATAAATATATAGGAGGAAACGGAATGATTAAAAACGTACTAACTTCAAAAGAAGTAGCGAATGTATTGGATGTCTCAGCATCTACCGCATGCAAATATATCAAGCGTATGAATGAAGAAATGGAAAAACAAGGATACTTTACTATTTCAGGCAGAGTACCAGTTAAAATGTTCCAAGAAAAATTCCCGTACCACGAAATACCGGAAGAAATATTAAAAGGAAAGGAGTGATTACATGAGAACGCTATTAACATTTTTAACTTTGCCATTTTCAACAATAGCAATAGGCGTAGCGACAAACGATTTCTACATCGGTATGTTGCTATCAGTAATGGCAGGTTTCGGACTGTATTGGTTTTGGGATAAATTTTTCGATGCAATAAAAAAGACTGAAAGCAACGGCAATTGCTAACAGTCAAACGATTTACAAAATATACAACTTAAATATACACGGAATAGAGGTGTTTCGTCAAATGGCGAAGAAAACGGTAACTTATATCATTCGGCACAGAGAAATACCAATTTATATAACGAACAAACCTAGTGATGCTAATCCAGATACAAATTATTCCACAAACAGAAGCAGAGCAAGGGAGTTTGATGGAATGGAAGAAGCAAAAATTAATATGGATCATCACATAGCTATAAAAAAGACGGTCACAGAAACAACTGAATATGAGGAGGTACAAGATGACTAGCTTTATCGAAAAATTTAACGAACTTAATTCACGTAACGTAAACGAACACGTCGAACAAAAAAATGGATTGAATTATCTTTCTTGGGCATTTGTACAACAAGAACTTACTAAAATGGATGAAAATTTTAAGCACAGATTTATAGAGTTCCCTTATACAGACAGTGAACGTGACGACATTTTCGTGCCTTATTTAAAGACGAACGAAGGTTATATGGTTTGTGTAGAAATCACATTATTTGACGTTACTAAAAGAGAATGGCTACCAGTATTAAATTACAAAAACCAAGCAATTCCTAAAGGATCAGCTACAACTTTCGACATAAACAAAAGCATGAAAAGAGCATTCGTAAAATGCGCAGCTCAATTTGGTCTAGGAAACTATTTATATTTGGGTGAGGATGCACCAGATGCTAGCGATAACGACATAACAGAATTAGAAGGTAAGATTAATCAATTTGTCAGTATCTCGCAAGAAAAAGGCCGTGACGCAACATTAGACAAAACAATGCGATGGTTAGGAATATCGGACATTAACAAAGTATCGCAAAAAGAAATAGCACAAGCACACGCGAAACTAGATGCAGGATTAAAACAATTAGATAAGGATGATGAATAATTATGACAAACGTATTTGTATTTACAGGTCGCATTACTAAAGATTTAGAGGTCAAAGAAGTAAGCAATGGAACGAAAGTTTTGAATTTCTCTCTAGCAGTCGATAATCCGTTTAAAAAAGATGATACATCATTTTTCGATATTGTAGCCTTCAACAAAAAAGCTGAAACATTAGCAGAATATTGTGGCAAAGGTTCAAAAATCGCTGTAAACGGTTCTGTTAAGCAAGAACGATTTAAAGATAAAGAAGGCAATAATCGTTCAACGGTACGATTCACTGCTGATAACTTCGAGTTTTTAGATAACAAAGGACAATCTAACAATCAATCACAACAACAAAACGGCCAAGCTAAATCACAAAAACCAGCAAATGACAATCCTTTTGGAAATGGTCCAGTAGATATTACTGATGATGATTTACCATTTTAATTGTACACAACTTAAATAAGGTGATGTAATGCCAATTATTAAAAACTACATCCAACAAGATGATGGCACAATAACTGCTGTCATCACTGGATTACATTTAGAAAACAAAGATTTCTTACTGTTAGATAACGGACTAGAAGTAGAGTGTGATGTAATCGTGAGCGATCCATACAAGATAACTGATAAACAACGTAGAAAAGTGTTCGCAATGATAAGAGATATATTCA
>DXAZ01000117.1 GCA_019116785.1 Candidatus Atopostipes pullistercoris | reverse complement strand
AAATAACTACTGCTAAGGAAATGGCAAAAATTGCAAAAGCGATTGCGGCAATTAAGCCCGCAATTTCTCCACCCGTTAAATTCATACTAATCACTCTCTCTTTTAATTAATTTCTATAGCTAGCATACCATTATATAATTAAACTTTGCAAATTATACAACATCAGAAGTAAAAAATATTTTTACCGAATCATTTCATACTTTTTTTAATCCTAAATGATATTACTGCATTTATCGGTCATTATTGATAGAATGAATGAAGAGATTTTATCATAATAGTTAACCATTGGAGTGTTGTATATGATGTATTTAGCGAGTACTTTGGAAGATGATTTAAATTTAGATGAAGTTCCAAACAAAACTTTTATCGAAAAGTTGATTGCTTCATTTAACTGGGAAGATATTGTGAGAAATATTATTGTAGCTTCAGTAAGAATACTATTTACATTAATTATTTTCTTTGTCGTCAATCTTATCGCCAAATGGGCTATTGACGAAGGTTTTAAACGATTTATAAAAAGAGAACATCAAGGATCTAATCGTTATGAAACCATTTATAGAGTGGTTAAAAATATTTATCAAACGGTCTTTTATTTCTTTTTAATTTATACAATTTTAGAAATACTCAATTTCCCTGTAAGTACCTTATTAGCGAGTGCTGGGGTTGTTGGTTTGGCTGTATCTTTAGGCGCTCAAGATTTCGTATCGGATTTAGTAAACGGATTTACTATTTTAAGTGGAAGACAGTTAAATATTGGAGACGAAGTGAATATTAACGATATCTCTGGAACAGTTATTAATATCGATTTAAGAAAGACTCAAGTTAAAGATTTTGATGGAACGATGCATTATATTCCCAATCGAGAGATTTCAATTATTAGTAATCGTTCAAAGGGAGATATGCGTGCCTTGGTAGATGTCCGTCTTTATCCAGATACAGATGTCAATAAAGTACGACAAGTTATTAAAGAAGTAAATACAAAATTAATCGCAAACTTTCCAGAAATCACCGTGCCACCTGAAGAAATTCTTTTTGTATCTAATGATAAAAATCAACTAACGATGCGTGTCATTATGTATACAAAGCCAGGCGCTCAATATAATGTAATGTTTAAGTTTTATGAAACCTATGTTTCTGAGTTGTCGAATGCCGGTATTGATTTACCGTATGGAGACATCAATTTACAATAAGAGATTAAAAAAGCCAGCATACTATGAACTGTCCCCTGAAGTAGATTTTTTTGGTGTCTACTTTAGAGGGAGCATATCATTAGTGTACTGGCTTTTTTATTTTAAGATTACACTTTTTCTGGTTTTCGATCCCTTACATCATACACGCGTTCAAAGTTATGGACAATTCGATTGGTACCAGTTAAGATTTCTTGGCGAGTAATTATACCAATAAGTACCCCCTCATCATCTACAACTGAAATAAAGGCAGTATGTACCAGCATTCTTAAAATATCTTCCAATTCAAAATCCATCGTTACAACAGGAAAATCTGTATCCATAATTTCTTCTACCTTAATATCACCTAACTTATCGAAACGAACATCTTCAATATCCATGATGGCTTCTATAATTATAGGCATTGAAATTAGCCCTTTTATTTTAGATTTTTCATCAATTACGGGAACCACTGAATATTTATTTGTCGTCATTAATAATAAAGCGTGATCTAACGGATTAGAAGTCCCAACTACAGCCACTTCATTCGCTGGTTTAACTAATAGATCCATATCTTCTATCAACATTTTTTCCATTCGTTTACTAATCATTTTATTGCTCCTTTTCAAGACCTATACACTAAAATGAAAACGTTCAATTTATTTTTTGGGATAGATCTTCAATTTTATTATGATTCCAATCATAATAAGTTATATATTCTTCATCATTATTTTTTTCATAAATGAGATAAGATCCTTTTCTAAAAGATCCTCTAGGTTGTGAGATACTTCCTGGATTTATAAAATAGATGTCATTTTCTTTGGTTACATTTGCGATATGTGTATGTCCATAAAAAACAATTCGAGCATTATTTTCATTAGCTAATTCAGTTAAAGCTTCAAATGAAAATTTCACTTGATGTTTATGCCCATGAACAATAACAAAATTTTCATCTTCTACAGTTTCTACGCGATAATCTGGAAATTCATTTCGATAATCCATATTTCCATTAACCGTTTTAAACGTGTCCCATAAAGAATGCGAGGATTTGAATTCAGAATCTCCACAATGAAACCAGTGGTCAATTTCATCTTCATAAATATGAATTAATTCCTCTAAACTATTTTCATCGCCATGATTGTCACTTACAACTAATATTTTCACAAGATAATCTCCTTTACAGTAAATAGTTTCCTTTTACAACCATTTATCTAAGTGATTTTCTAATTGTTTAATCGCTTTCGCTCGGTGGCTAATTTTATTCTTTTCAGCCTCTGTTAACTCACCCATTGATTTTTCTAAGCTGGGAATATAAAAAAGTGGATCATAGCCGAAACCATTTTCTCCTTTAGGTGAGAATAAAATGAATCCATTTATATTTCCTTCTACAAATAAAGGATCTCTGCCCGGCCCTACTAATACTAAAGTACAATGGAAATTTGCTTTTCGTTCTTCTTTTGGAACATTTTTTAATTCTTTCAATAATTTTTCATTATTTTTTTGATCGTTTCCGTGTTCACCAGCATAACGAGCAGAGTAAATCCCGGGCTCATTATTTAATGCTTCTACTTCAAGTCCTGAATCATCTGCTAAAACAATCGTATTTAACTCCCGAGAAATAGCAGATGCTTTTTGTAAGGCATTTTCAGCAAAAGTGTTTCCTGTTTCTGGTATTTCACCAATTTCTGGAAAATCATGAAGTGTTTTAACTTTGTACCCATAGTCATTAAATAAGCTTTTAAATTCTTTGGCTTTTCCTTTATTGTTTGTTGCAATAACAATTGTTTTATCCATTAATCTATTAGCTCCTTGAGTGATAAAGATTCCACTCGAAAATTTTTATTATCTAACCATTTATTGGAAATTTCTTTGAATTTCTCAACCGAACCTGTGGTATAAAAAATATGTTCTTTAGGTTGGCTATCTTCTTCATTCAGCAAATGCTCTTTTATCAAAGTTTGTTGAACAAGGTTAGCCGTTTCAACAGCTGGATTAATTAAGGTGATCTGTTCATCAAAATAATCTCGAATATATGACTCTATCAATGGAAAATGGGTACATCCTAAAATGAGCGTATCCATATTCACTTGATCAAAGGCATTTAACGAGTTCGAAACGACTGTTGTAATTTCTTTTGGACTTAAATTATCTTCTTCTACAATTTCTACAAAAGGCTGACAAGCCACACTTTTTATCAAAGTAGACTTGTTAAGTTGTTTAATTTTTTTATTATATTCTCTAGAATGGATAGTACCTTCTGTACCAATCACACCTATTGTATTATTTTTAGTTGTCGCTACTGCGCTCTTACTTCCTGGCTCTATTACACCAATGACCGGTATATCTAATTCAGTTTGTAAGTCTTCAAGTGCAGCTGCAGTTGCTGTGTTACAAGCAATGACTAATAATTTTATTTTCTTAGTTTGTAAGAAATTGGCTAATTGTTGGCTAAAAATTTTTACCTCATTTAAAGGACGAGAGCCATAAGGATTTCTTTGGGTATCACCCACGAAGTAAAGTTGTTCATTTGGCAATACTTTCATTACTTCTTTAACGACACTGAGTCCTCCAACTCCAGAATCAATAAATCCTATTGGTTGGTTATTCATGTTGCACCTCATAGCTTTATAATCTAATGTTTCAAAATATGTAATTCTATTTTACCAAAAATAGAGTAAAATAGAAATCGAACCAGCATTTTAAATAAATATTCACATGAACTTCATTTGAAGTTTGCTAAATATTGCTTTAACTTTAGAAAACATTTCAAGTTTGCTGATTATTTAGCATTAAAAAGACCATATATGAACACATCATACATGGTCTTTTGATTGCTTCAATTAATTGTATTGACTTAATACTTCTTCAATTTGTTCTCTTGAATGTAATCCGATAAGTGTATCGACGACTTCCCCATCTTTTTTAACAAGTAAAGTAGGAATACTCATAATTCCAAATTTTCGAGCAGTTTCAGGGTTAGCATCTACATCAATTTTATAGTAGTTGACTGAACCATCTGAATCTTCAGCCATTTCATCTAAAATAGGTGATTGCATTTTACATGGCCCACACCATTCTGCCCAAAAGTCTGTAATTGAAACGCCTATTGCTGTTTCTTGTTCAAAATTTGCGTCGGTTATTTCCTTCATCATAATACTAAATCCTCCTAAAAGAATATGTTAAATAGTTTTTTACTCAACAGATAGTTTAGCACGAATTATTTTTTATTACCATCAATCTGTTCCGAGGGAAAAGTTTATTTCAAAGAAACGATCGTTGCTCCCGTTCCTCCTTGATTGGCAGGAGCGGTTTGATAATTACTGACTCGTGGATATTTACTTAACGCTTCTTGTACTGCAGAACGAACAGCCCCTGTTCCGTGTCCATGAATTATGGTAACTTTTTTATAATTAGCAAGTAAAGCTTGGTCAATATATTGATCAAGTTTAGCTAAAGCCGCTTCTACACGTTCTCCTCTTAGATCCAGCTCAGGACGAACAGAACTTGTGGATCCATAATAAGTGGATTTTGTGGTTTCTTTTTCGTCTGTGGAAGCAGTAACAGTTAAGTCTTCCTCAGGCAACCGCATTTTTAACATCCCCATTTGGACGACCCATTCATTGTCAATCTTTTCAACTAACGTACCTGTTTGCCCTAAGGAATGAACTGTGACTGTCTGTCCTTCTTTTAAGGTTTGTTTTTCTTTTTCACGTTGTAACACTTTATTTTTTTGCAAATTTTCTTCTTCTTGTCTTAAATTCGATAATTGTGTTTGTGCATCAATAAACTCATGTTCTTTAACAGCCGGAGCATTCTCTGACTCTAATTGTCTTTGTCGAAGATCCGCTATAATATTGTCTGCTTTTCGTTTCGTGTTTTCGACAATCTCATTGGCTTCTTCTTGAGCCTTTTTCTTTAAGTTTTCTTTTTCTTGTTCATAAGTTTGATACGCTTCTGTTAATTCTTTGTGCAGTTTTTCTGCTTCTACTAGGCGTCTACGTAAATCGATGGATGTTTGTTCAGCTTCTTTTTGTTTTTGGTCCAAATCACTGATCATCACATCAACACTTTGACTTTCACTACTCATAAGAGATCTTGCATTCGCAATGATTTCTTGATTCATTCCTAGTCGGTTAGCAATTTCAAACGCATTACTTCGCCCAGGAACCCCCATTTTAAATTTGTAGGTGGGTTTTAAGGTTTCAATATCAAATTCCATACTGGCATTCATCGTTTCAGGACGATTGTAGCCATAAAGTTTCAACTCAGGATAGTGTGAAGTCACCATCGCAAAACTGCCCACAGCTCCTAATTTATCTAATATTGAAATGGCCAAAGCTGCTCCCTCTTGTGGGTCTGTACCTGCACCTACCTCATCTAAAAGCACTAAACTCTTTGAATCGAGCACTTCGAAAATAGAAACAATGGTCGTTAGATGAGAAGAAAAAGTAGACAGACTTTGTTCAATGGATTGTTCATCCCCGATATCTGATAAAATATGGTGAAAGACCCCTATTGAACTTTCTTCTTCAACCGGTAAATATAAACCGGATTGTCCCATCAACTGTAGTAAGCCCAACGTTTTTAAAATAACTGTTTTTCCTCCAGTATTTGGGCCTGTTACAATAACTGTTTTATAACGATCTCCCAGATGAATATCGTTAGAAACAACCTCGTCTTCGGGAATGAGGGGATGTCTTGCACTAAAAAGTTGAATATCATTTTTGGGATGGACATTTGGTCGAGTAGCTTTCATTTCCCGTGCATAGTGTGCTTTTGCTTGTAAAACATCCAGTTTGGTTAAAATCTCTAAGTTCGTAATAATTTCTTCAGAATATGGCACAATTTCTTGGCTTAGTTCCATTAAAATGCGATCTATTTCGTGTTTTTCTTCACTTTGAAGTCTTTTAAGTTTATTGTTTAAATCCAACACGCTTTGTGGTTCGACATATAGTGTTTGTCCTGAAGAACTTTGTGCATGAACGACTCCACCAAATACATTACGACTATCTGCTTTTACCGGAATGACATAGCGGTCATTACGTATGGTAATAATATTATCCGTTAGATATTTTGCTTGATTGCCACGGACGATATTATTTAGCTTTTCACGGATTCCACTTTCTGTTTGACGCATACTGCTCCGAATTGCTTTTAATTTTGGACTAGCGTCATCTACTACGCCACCGCCCTCAGTTAAAGTCGCAAATATTTTTTGCTCAACTTTTTTTAAAACAATCATCTCATCACTTACTGAATATAAATGATTCAATGCAATTTCTTCTTCTTTGACTTCTTGAAAGAAATCAAAGATTTCTCGAACCCCTTTTAATAGCTGGCCAATTTGAATGAGCTCTTGCCCAGACAATACAGCACCTATTTCCATTCGTTTTAAGTGAGGACGCACATCGTAAAAAGTTCCTAAAGGGATTCCTCCTTTAAGCCGATATAAATTTACAGCGTCATCCGTTTCTTCTAATGCATGCACGACTTGTGTATCTCTTTTAAATGGTCGAATGTTTTTGGCTTCTTTTCTCCCTAGATCTGAAACAGTAAACTCACTTAATTGATCAATGATTTTATAATATTCGAGCGTTTTCATTGATTTTTCGTCTATTTGTTTCATTTTTTTCACTCCGTAATCTTTACAAAAAAATGGTGTCGCAAAACATTTTTCTCATTCATTGCAACACCCTTTATTTTATTCTTCATTTTCTTCAATTTCTTCATCCATAAAAGGTTCAATCGTAATCGGTGAGCGATTGTTTTGAACATCATCATAAGCTTCAACAATAAATCGCTGATAATTACTATCGGTTAATTTTGGTGTTGAAGTTAACATCGTTTTGGCTACAGAATTATCTGATAATTGTTCTTGTACAATATCATAAGGAATAAGCGATAGAAAAAAGAGAATATAAAAAATTCCTACATAATTGACAATAACACCAATAATAGCACCACTAATTCCATTAAAAGGTTCAGGTGCCTCAAACTGATTCACGGTATATGATATCAGTTTTGTCAAAAAACGGACAAGCAACCAACCAATTAAAAAAATAAGCAAAAATGAAATTAAATAATAATAAGACATACTTAACGTTAAAATAAAACGTTCATCATAAAAATAATATGGGTTTCCTTCAGGCAAAAAAGGTGTAGGATAAGGAACCAATAAAAATAAATATTCGCTTAAGGGATGATAATAATCAAAAGCAAAAATAAGAGTAACCACATAACCAATTACTTTTAACAATTGTAAAATGACTCCATTTTTGTATCCGCTATAAGCTCCAATAAATAATATTAATAAAATCAATAGTGTTATCATATCATCTTCCTTTATTTAACTACGTTTTTCATTTTTATTTAACTTGTTCAATTTTTCTTCAAGTTGAATCATTTGATGCTGGTAATCAATTTGATCAGAAATAGCATTTACAGCAATTAAAATCGCTTGCTCTTCTTTTGAGAGGTTGCTTGAAAGCTCATTCAACTCTTTTAATTGCTTGTTTATAGTTTCAGCCACTAATTTTATATGTGTAGCTGATTTATTACTTATAATCGTATAATCTTTTTCATCAATCGTGACTTTGACTCTTCTTTTTTCTGTTGTCATTTACACAACCCTCTCGAGTTTATTTACCTCTCTATATTAACAAAAACAACTAGGTTTTTCATCTCTTTCATTTAAAAATGAGTCACTGTCCTTTCTTCAGTTAAAAGACAGTGACTCATAGCAATTATTTTTAAGCATAAAAAAGCTTAACGAATTTCCACATTAAATCGATCAATTAATGCTTTTTGTACTCGTTTAAAGTCATTATTCACTTCATCCTCTTTTAGGGTCGCATTTGGATTAGCATAGTAAAGAGAATAAGCCATTGATTTTTTGCCTTCTTCTATATGGTCGCCTTCATATAAATCGAATAATTGTATTTTTTGTAGCCATTTTCCACCATTTTCTGAAATGACCGCTTCTAATTCAGCATGCGTAATGTCTTCATCGACTAGCAACGCAATATCTCGTGAAGAGCCTGGGTAACGATTTAATGCTTTGTATTCAATTGCTGCTTTTTTGGCATTCACTAACTGATCAATAGACAATTCAAAGACAAAAGTATCGGCTAAATCACTATCTTTAGCAATTGTTGGATGAATTTGACCAACATAACCAACTAACTGTTCATCTATATAGATATCAGCTGTTCGTCCCGGATGCATTCCCTCACGTTCTGTCATCGCCTGATATGAAATCTCTTCACTAAATGAAAATGAAGATAATAAATTCTCCACTAACCCTTTAGCTGTATAAAAATCAATTGGAGTTTTTTGACCGAACCAATCTTTTTGTGCTTGACCTGTTAGCAAACCAGCAACATGACTATATTCAACTAAATGCTCATCGCCTTCTTGGTAAAAAACATGGCCAATTTCATAAAGGGCAATATCTGAAACTTGGTGAGTAACATTATACGTTGCATCATCGATTAACCCACTGACAATATTTTGTCTAAGACTCACGCGTTCTTTACTCATTGGGTTTTGTAAATGAACAATTTCACCTTTTGTAATTGCATAGCGACTGGCTTTTTTCGGAAGTGTTAATGAATAACTTACAGCTTCTTGTAGTCCATTTCCTTCCAAAATTTCACGAATTAGACGGGTCGTTTTTTGTTCCGTCGTCAACTCACCAGGGGTTGATTCCGTCACTGGAAGTGTGATAGGAATATTGTTATAACCATAAATTCGAGCGATCTCTTCTATCAAGTCTTCTGCAATTTCAATATCCCAACGACGTGGTGGAATAGTAACCTCCATGCGATTTTCTTCAATAGAATGGTTAAACCCTAAACGATCTAATATTTTAGAGATTTCAAAAGCTGTCAATGAGCTTCCAATTAAACCATTTACTCGTTTTACAGTCGTTGTAATCGTAACATCTTTTGTGGTGGTATGCGTAGATTCACTTGTACCACTAACAATTGTTCCTCCACCTAATTCCACCATTAATTTTGCTGCCAGGTCAGCAGCTTCTTGAACGGTTGCAATATTTATTCCTTTTTCAAAACGATTGCTTGATTCACTTCGTAAATTCAATCGATTAGCGGTTCGACGCGTTAAAACAGGGTTGAAAACCGCTGCTTCAATCGCAATCGTTTGGGTTTTTTCCGTAATTTGAGAATTCTGGCCCCCCATGACTCCGGCTAAAGCGACTGCTTTTTCACCATTTGTTATGACTAAATTTTCTTGCGTTAATACGTGATTACGACCATCTAAGGTAACTAATTCTTCACCAGAGTGAGCGCGACGGACGTGTATTTTTTTAGAATTTAATTTGTCATAATCAAACGCATGTAAAGGTTGACCAAATTCTAACATGACATAGTTCGTAATATCTACCACTAAATCAATTGGACGAATTCCAGCATGCATTAATTTATGCTGCATCCAAAGTGGACTCTCGCCAATTTTCACGTCTTTAACAATACGCATCCGATAATCTAGGGTATCTTCTGTATTTTCTACAGAAACGGAAACATAATCTTCAACTTTTTCATGTTCATTTTCTTGAAGCTTTATTTCTTCAAAGGTAGGGACCTGATCTAACAAAGCACCTACTTCATAAGCGACTCCTCGCATACTCAAAGCATCCGCTCGGTTAGGGGTTAAATCAAATTCAATAATGGCATCATCTAAACCAAGATATGCTCTAGCATCTGCACCTATTTGTGCCTCTTTATTTAAAAGATAAATCCCATCTTCTGCATTCTTTGGAATAATCGAATCAGAAAAGCCCAATTCATCTAATGAAACAATCATTCCTTCAGAATCTTCCCCCATAAGTTTCGCTTTTTTAATTTTAAAATCTCCAGGAAGTGTAGCACCTACTTTGGCAACTACGACTTTTTGTCCCGCTGCGACATTAGGTGCGCCACAGACAATCGGTAAGATTTCATCTCCGACATTTACTGTTGTTTTTTTCAAGTGATCAGAACCTTCGAGTGGTTCACAAGTTTCAACTTCGCCAACCACTAAATGGTTTAAACCTTCTCCTAGGTTTTGGATGGTTTCAACTTCTAATCCTCCTAAAGTAAACTTTTCGCCCAACTCTTCAGGAGTAATATTTGATAAATCGACATATTCTTTCAACCAATTAAAAGAAACTAACATTAGGCTTCTTCTCCTTTCGCACGGAACTGACTGAGGAACCGTTGATCATTTAAGTAAAAATGACGAATATCATCTACACCATACTTCAACATCGCCATTCGATCTGGCCCTACACCAAACGCAAAGCCTGAGTATTTTTTAGAATCAACTTGGCTCATTTCTAACACATTTGGATGAATCATTCCAGCTCCTAAAACCTCAATCCATCCACTTTGCTTACATACATTACAACCTGATCCTCCACATTTAAAACAACTAACATCTACTTCTACGGAAGGCTCAGTAAATGGAAAATAACTTGGACGGAACCGAACTTCTCGATCTGGTCCAAATATTTTTTTCGACATCACTTCTAAAGTCCCCATTAAATCTGACATGGTAATATTTTCATCTACAACAATTCCTTCAATCTGATGAAATTGGTGAGAATGAGTCGCATCGTCTGAATCTCGACGGTACACTTTTCCAGGACTAATCACTTTTAAAGGTCCTTTTGAAAAATCATGCGCCTCTATCACTAAAGGTTGTACAGCTGACGTTTGCGTTCTTAATAAATAATGATCATTAATATAGAAAGAATCTTGCATATCTCGCGCTGGATGATCTTTGGGGACATTTACACGTTCAAAGTTTAAATAATCCGAAACGATTTCTGTGCCGCCAACGATATTATATCCCATGCCTAAAAAGAGATCTTCCATCTCTTCCATAATTTGGTGAATAAGGTGGGTTTGGCCTCTTTTAAATTTTCGCCCAGGTAAAGTCACATCAATGGATTCTTCACGTAACTTTTCTTCTAAAGCAAGTTGTGCTAAACTTTCTTTTTTGTCAGTAATACGAGTTGATAAATCGTCGCGAATCTCATTGGCTAATTTTCCAATAACAGGACGTTCTTTTTTATCCAAATCTTTCATCATTTTTAATAATTCTGTTAACTGTCCTTTTTTTCCTAGTAACTGAATTCTTAACTCTTCGACAGCTTTTTCGGATGTCGTTTGATCAATTTTTGTCTTTGATGTTTCCGCTAGCTTTTCTAGTTTTTCTTTTAACTCCACTTTTTTTCCTCCTAAAATAAAAATAACCCCAATCCCAAAAAAGGGACGAGGTTAAACGCGGTACCACCCTAGTTCAAAAAAGGATAGGCTCCTCCTTTGCACTTAAGTTTGCATAACGGTGCAAGCCGGGTTAAAACCAACTATTCGAAATAAATATTTTTTAGGAATTTATTTCGAGCAACAGAAGTGAATTTCTCTTATTAAACAATTTAAATACTTTCAGCTAATGTATTTATTCTCTGTAATCTTTTTATAAGATACTCTTTTCTGTCATTATTTTTAAGATTTATTTTACAGTTTATTTTGATGAATCCCATTATAACAAAGATTCATAAAAAAAGGTAGCTTTTTATAAATACAGTCTAATCTTAACTACGAAGCCCTATTACTATTAGCCCTTTAGCTTCTTTGATTTAAATGGTCTTTATAAAATATTTTCAATATAACCCATTGAAAACAATAAAAGATCATTACTTAATAAAAAACTCAATAAGATAACCCTTCTTCAAACGACATAAAGGTATCTATATTGAGTCTTTCCTTCTATACTACTTCCCATCTAATGAAAGCTAAAATTTTATCCGTTACTTGTAAGATCTTCCATTCGTTCATTTTCAGAAAGTTCTTTCTCATTTAGTACTCGTTTTACAGCCTTCATTCGTGTGAATTCTTCCCGTTCTTTTTCTTCAAGTTCATTATTGATTTGTCTTTGTGCTGCTTCAAGCTGAGGAATCGTCACATTTTCTAATGCATTTACTCTTTTTTGTGTTTTTTGAATATTACTAGCTAAACGATAAGCAGTATTTTCAATTTCAGCTAATTGTATTTGTAATTCTTTTACTCTTTCAAAAGCTAATCGCGTTCGATCCACTTCAATCGACGTTTCTGCAAGGGAATAAGGGAGTGTATTATCTTTTTTTCCTCGGTAATCAATCTCAGGGATTTCAGACCCCATAAGGCTTCGTACTTTAATATGAACATGGCGATCTTCTTCAATGGATTCTGAAATTTCTTGTAGATTAAATATCCCTATAGCTTCCTTAGCAAGAGCCATTTGCGTATAGGCAACTTCATAAGCTTCAGCTAAATCGTCTTGAACTTGCTTGGCCTTTTCAACCAAGTTTACAATTTCATTCATAAGAATTAGCCGCTTTCTATCCATGAGACTATGCCCACTTCTAGATAATTCTAAGGTTTTCTCAATTTTCATTAAGTTCCCTTTTGTCGGCGAACGATCAATTTCCACTGTTAACACCTTCTTTGATGTTCAATTGTTTTGAACCTTGAAGTGAATACTCCTTATTCTCATAGTATTTATCTAAAATCGTAGAATCGATACGGTTTAACTCTTCTCGAGGTAATAGACGCAACAAGTCCCAACCTAGGTTTAATGTATCTTCCATTGTTCTTGTTTGGTCTGTTCCTTGACCTACAAATTCTTCTTCGAATTTTTTCCCAAATTCTAAATACATTTTATCAACATCGGACAGTTCTTCTTCACCAATTACAGAAGCTAAGCTTCTCGCTTCCATCGTACTAGAATAGGAGGCAAAGAGTTGATTAGCTACTCCTTCATGGTCTTCACGTGTGTAGTCTGCTCCAATACTGTCAGACATTAAACGAGACAAGGAAGGGAGTACCCCAATTGGAGGGAAGATGTTTTTATGTTGCAAATCTCGATCCAATACAATTTGACCTTCTGTGATATACCCAGTTAAGTCAGGAATTGGATGGGTAATATCATCATTAGGCATCGTCAGAATTGGAATCTGTGTAACCGATCCTTGTTTTCCTTTAACAATTCCTGCTCTTTCATAAATTGTCGCTAACTCAGAGTATAAATAACCTGGATACCCCTTACGAGAAGGAATTTCATCTTTAGCATTAGAAATTTCTCTTAACGCTTCACTAAATGAAGTCATGTCCGTTAATATAACTAATACATGATAACCCAAATCATAAGCTAAATATTCTGCAGTCGTTAAAGCAACCCTTGGTGTAATAATTCGTTCCATTACTGGATCATCTGCCGTGTTTAAATAAGAAATGACATGATCCATTGTCCCGCTTTCTTCAAATGTTCGTCTGAAAAAATCAGCTGTATCGTGAGTTACACCCATTGCGGCAAAAACTAAAGCAAATTCTCCTTCTACATTTTCACCTAATTTTGCTTGTTTAACAATTTGTGCGGCTAATTCATTATGAGATAAACCTTCTCCTGAAAAAATCGGAAGCTTTTGCCCGCGAATCAAAGTTGTCAAGCCATCAATCGCTGAGAATCCTGTCTCAATGAAGTTCTTAGG
>DXAZ01000116.1 GCA_019116785.1 Candidatus Atopostipes pullistercoris | reverse complement strand
ACAAATACAAGATTAAAAGAATCTAGACACTCGTCTAGGTTCTTTTTATTGGCTCTATAATTTATGGTGTTGATATGAGTAAATTAAGAAAAAAAGAGAATACAGCAAAAACTGTATCCTCTACCTATTTGTGTCATTTGGAAATTTTACAACGTTGTTTCGACTACTTCTTCAATAGGCTTTTTACGAATGACTTCTTCTGTTTCTACATCAAAGAAATGCGCTTTATTCATATTAAAAGCCACTTCCATCGTTTCACCAGCTTGATGATAATCTCTTGCATCAACAACCGCTACCATTTCTGTTCCGCCGACATCAATATAAAGAATAGATTCTGCACCCGTTAATTCGGCTACTGTAATGGTAGTATCTACGACCGTTTCGGGGGTAGTATCTAAAGCAATCTGTTCTGAATGAATATCTTCTGGACGAATCCCAAAGATTACCTTTTTCCCTTCATAACCTTTTTCATCTAATACTTTTCTTGAAGGTTCACTGACCGCCAAATCTATTCCTTGACCGGTAATGCGCCCTTGACTGTAAGTAACTTCATGTAAATTCATCGCAGGTGAGCCAATAAAACTTGCGACAAAGGCATTATTTGGTGAATTATAAACTTCAAAAGGTGTGCCCACTTGTTGAATAATCCCCGCTTCCATAATAACAATGCGGTCCGCTAAGGTCATCGCTTCTGTTTGGTCGTGGGTGACGTAAATCATGGTGGTTTCTAGCTCTTCATGTAATTTAGCAATTTCGGTACGCATGTGTACACGCAGTTTGGCATCCAAGTTCGATAATGGCTCGTCCATTAAAAAGACTTTTGGACTTCGAACAACCGCTCGTCCTAACGCCACACGCTGTCTTTGTCCACCGGATAAGGCGGCAGGTTTTCGATCGAGTAAATCAGTTAAGCCTAACATTTTGGCCGCTTTCTCAACTCGCTCTTTAATTTCATCTTTTGGCATTTTACGTAACTTCAAACCAAAAGCCATATTATCGTAAACCGTCATATGAGGATACAAGGCATAGTTTTGGAAAACCATGGCGATATCTCGGTCTTTAGGCGCGACATCATTGACAATATCCTCATCAATATACAAATCCCCTTCAGTGATTTCTTCAAGGCCAGCAATCATTCGTAAAGTGGTAGATTTCCCACAACCCGAAGGACCTACAAAGACGATAAATTCATTATCTTCTACATCCAAGTTAAAATCTGTCACAGCATAATCCTCGGCGTTTTCGTATCGTTTATGAATGTGTTCTAGTTTTATCTCTGCCATAATTATTCTCCTTTAAAAGTAATCGTTATCAAAATATTTCTACTACTATAATATCATTTGTTCTGTGTTTAAGATATTATTATCATTTAATTTCGTTTTATAATATACGATAATTAACATCAAAACGAGCCCTAACGTTTGAATTGAAAGCATTAAAGTTATATCAAAATGGAACAATGAAAAAATCATAGCGATTATAGTGGGTAAAGTTAATAGATTTAAAATTAAATTCACAGACTCTTTAAACGTTTTAATCGAAGAAAGGGAGCTTTTTTTCGTTAAATATAAAAAGAACGCTGAACCTAAAGTAAGGAATAGGACTATTACAAACAGAAAAGCAGAAATCATGACAGAAAAGATCATAACAATAAAGATTTTATTTTGCTTAAACCATTGACGACTTATTTCATTAACTACTTCTTCTGCTTGAGTGAATCCCTGTAAAGAAA
Source organism: Candidatus Atopostipes pullistercoris (assembly GCA_019116785.1). Lineage (GTDB taxonomy): Bacteria > Bacillota > Bacilli > Lactobacillales > Carnobacteriaceae_A > Atopostipes > Atopostipes pullistercoris. The sequence goes on along the minus strand of DXAZ01000116.1, from coordinate 11,158 downwards.
AATCTTTGGTATATAAAATCGAGGCTTCCGCCATATTGGATTCTTTAATGATCAGTTGGTTTGGCTCAAATAAAATATATTGATCTTTTTCAAGCAAATTTTCTTTGTCATCTAAGGACAATCCTCCAGCCATAATTCCAAACTCATTTTCAGAAATAAACGGTTCCTTAAATAACATTTCACCGTTTTGATAGTCAATATCCCCTAACGCATTAATATTTGTGTTATCAATTATTTTGACAGCATTTGGGTAAAAACGCTCAAATGAAATAGAATCTAGTTTGGTATAATTCATTGTTACCGGAATAGTCATTAAGCCATTTAAAAAAAGTAAGACAATAACTAGATGAAACCAGTTTAATTGATGTCTATTTTTAAAAGCTTGGATGGGTGACCAAACACTTTTAAAATAATTGATTGGAAATAGGTCAGTTTTCATTTTTATCCCCCTATTCTACAGTGAAAATACTAGCCCTTTGTTCCACCAGAAGTTAAACCAGAAACAAAATTCTTTTGTAAATAAAAGAATAGAATCGAAATAGGTACTGCAATCAAAATCGCTCCTGCTGCAAACAAAGTTACTCTTTGTTGTCGTGGATCATTTATAAATTGTTGAAGTCCGATAGCTACAGTATATTTTTCTGGACTCCGTAAGATAAATCTTGCAAGCATAAACTCACCAAATGGAGTCATAAAAGCCCAGAGAGCTTGGACAGCAATCATTGGTCGCATGAGTGGTAAAACAATTTGAGCAAACGTTCGCAAATGTCCGGCACCATCTAACTTGGCTGACTCGTCTAAATCAATCGGTACCGTATCAAAATACCCTTTCATCAACCACGTATTCATAGGAATAGCGCCCCCTACATATAGAAAAATTAAAAATCCATGGGTATCCAAGCCACCAACTAATAAAGCCATAACATAAAAAGCAGTTAGTGCCGCTATTGTTGGAACCATTTGTACCACAATAAAGAATTTTAAAGAAGATTTGCGGCCAATAAAACGATAACGACTATAAGCATAACCCGCTAAGGTAATAATAGTTACTTGGATAAACATCGCAACAACTGCAACCATGAGTGTATTCATGTACCATGTTCCATATAAGGTATCATTAAACAGTCTTCTAAAATTATTTAATGTTAATTCCCCCTCAAAACTTAAATCAAAGGAAATGAGATTTCCTGATTTAAAAGCGGAGGTTACTGTAATTAACAACGGATAAATTATAATCACAGTCATAAATATTAAATAAACATACGTAAAAAATTGATTCCAAAAACGCTTATTTTTCATTTTTTTATGATTGTTTTTTGCCATTACTCATCAATCCTCCATTTCAAAAGCATTCGCACGACTAAAGATGACCAATGATACGACAATAACGACAGCGGATATAATAAATGTAATCGCTGAAGAAACATTATATTGAGGAGATTGGCCAGTCGTTAATTTATAAACCCATGAAATTAAAATATCCGTGGATCCTGCATTATTCCCTACACTTCCTGGTCCACCTTCATTAAACAAATAAATCATTGTAAAGTTATTAAAGTTATTTGTATATTGTGTAATAAAAATTGGCGCTGCTACAGCTAATATATGTGGAAATGTAATCGAATTAAATTTTTGAATCGTATTTGCTCCATCAATTGAAGCAGCTTCATACCACTCATTGGGTATCGATTGCAAAATAGAAGTCGTTAATACATAAATATATGGATAGCCTAACCATCCTTGAATCCCAATAAGTGCTACTTTTGTCCAAAATGGATTGGTCTTCCAAGATAAGGCAGGAATTTTAAGAAACGGAATGACTGAGTTAATAAATGGAATCACCTGGGTATTAATCGCACCTGCACTCGGATTAAACATATTTGAAAATGTTAGAATCGTAATAAATGCAGGGACAGCCCATGGAAGCAATAAAATGACTCCAAAAATTCGTTTAAATTTAATAAAGGGCTGATTCATGACCATGGCTGTAAAAATTCCTAAAGCAATTTGCAAAGTGGTTGCAGACAAGGTCCAAATAATCGTCCATATAAAAACAGATGTGAACGTTTCTCGATAAGTATTTATGGAAAACATCGTTGTAAAGGTATCTAAACCTGTCCATTCGATTAAAGTGGCAGGAGGGATATGATTAAAATCATAATTTGTAAATATAAGTAAAAAGGTGACAAGAACAGGAAAAATAATCGCAAAAAGCATTAATATATAAGCAGGAACGGTTAAAAGATAAGGAAAGCCATTCTCATAAACATTAAAGAGAATGTCTTTTATAGAATGATTAACCTTTGACGGCGATATTGCTTTAATTTTTGCGACTCGATTGGCATCATATAACTGAATAACATAAAAAGCTAAAAATAAAAAGATATAGAGTAATTGTAATACCCCTTCAATTAATAGAAACAAAGAATGATCTTCACCTGGAGTAGTTCCAAGTGTTATCAATCCAGATATCGAATTTAATCCTGTTGCATATAATTGATAAAGAAACAAAATAAAAATAAGTAGAAATAAAATTCCTTTAGGTACCTGTCTATTATAAAATTGCCCTCCCCCTGGTATAATCGACATAAGTGTTGTATTTCTAATTTTTATACGTTCTTGTTTTGAATAACTTTCTTTCGATTTAGTAGCTGCTGTACTTTCCACAGCATTCAACTCCTTTATTTAAAACAAAGTGATTCAACAGTCATTTTTAAATTTCCTGTTGAATCACTTCACTTTTCTTGGTTCACCAAAAAATATATGGATTAATATTTTTGTTCAATATTATCGGATATAATTTGAACAGAATCGTTCGCTGATTCTTCTGGTGTTTTATTTCCTGAGACTGCATCAAACATCATTGTTTCTGCACCTTCCCAAACTTCTGCCATTTCTGGGATATTAGGCATTGGAACTGCATTGTTATATTGTTCTACAACAGCAATGGCCAATGGATTTTCATCTGCATCTATAATAGATTGTCGAGCTTGTTGGTTAGCAGGAACTTCATTATTAAATTCATGAAGGGCTAACATATTATCTTCAGATGTTATGAAATCAAGCCATAGTTGAGCATTTTCAGCATTTTCAGTGTAATTTGAAATAATCCAACCCTTACCTCCTCCAAAAGGTTCATACTCATTTCCATTTGGTAATGTTGGAATTGGTGCAGCTGAATAATTTAAGCCTTCTGCGTCATAAGAAGCTGCGGTCCATGGACCACCAATAATTGCGGCGGCATCCCCATTAATAAAAGTATCATCCACAAAATCTCCCGCACTTGTCGCATCTAGCATACCTTCAGGCCATTTACTATACCAATCCTCAGCGTATTCGATTCCTTCAATCGCTCCCTCTGAATTTAAGCCAATGTCTGAAGTATCTGTTCCATCTTCTCCAAAGACATAACCACCAAATCCTGAAAGTAAGCCATATGAACTATAGAAATCTACCCAGTTTGCTAAAAATGCTGTATTTTTACCAGATTCACTTTCGTAAGCATATTGATCGTCTTCTGATAGAGCTTCCAATTCTTCAAAGGTTTCTGGCGCTTCATCTAATAAATCAGTGTTGTAATACATTATTAGCGCTTCAATTACATATGGAGAACCATATATTTCATCATCAATGGTTACTTGTTGTTTATCCGTCTCATCATATTGATCGTTATCTGGAAGAGTTACCGTATGTAAGTGTCCTTGCTGTCCTAAACCACCAATACGGTCATATGGAGCAATTGTAACATCTGGTGACAATCCAGCGGGACCATCAAGAGGTAAAGCTTCTAATGTTTCAAACATTTCACGCTCAGAAACTTCTACTTCTACTCCATATTCTTCTTCAAACTCTGAAGCTTTATCATTTATAAAATCAATATATTCAGGAGCCACAGATACCTCAAGAGAACCACCTACTTCTTCTGTATCCGCTTCGTTCCCCTCATTGGTATCTGTATTATCTGTTTCTGCTCCGCCATCTCCACCTCCACATGCAGCCAAAAGTAGTGTAGTTGATGCTGTAACTATACCTAATCCCATTTTTTTCCAATTTATAACGCTCATTATTTACTTCCTCCTCTATTTGTAAGTGCTTTCATATTCATTATTTCATATTTACCCATTTATTGCAACCGATTTCGTAAAATTTATAATTTCTTTTTACTTATATTTCAATCATATGTTATCTTTCTTTTATTTCCACTAGTTATCTAAATGCCAAATTTCATGGTTATACTCTTCAATCGTACGATCAGAAGAAAAGAAACCTGCATGTGCAATATTAACTAATGATTTTTCCCACCATACTTTCTCATTTTCATAATCTTCATAAACTTTTTCTTTAATAGCAATAAACTCAATTAAATCAATTAAAGCCATAAAATAATCTTTATATTTTATATCATTGTGAAGACGTTCTAAATTTTCTTTGTTCCCTATTTCTAACATTGGATCGCTCACAATAAAATCAACTAAAGGTTTAATTGTAGCTTTTTTATAATAATACATAGAGTCGTATCCATCATTTTCATACAAATCTACAATTTCCTCACTTGTACGCCCGAAAGTATAAATATTTTCATTTCCCACAAGCTCTTCTATCTCAACATTTGCCCCATCAAATGTAGCGATGGTTAAAGCACCATTTAACATGAATTTCATATTTCCTGTACCACTCGCTTCTTTAGAAGCTAGAGAAATTTGTTCTGAGATATTTGCTGCCGGGATTAAATATTCCGCCTCCCCCACATTATAGTTTTCTACAAATAGAACTTTGAGATACGGATTCACCTGTTCATCTTGATCAATTAATTCTGAAAGACATAAAATTAAATGAATAATATCTTGAGCAATCGTATAAGCAGGTGCTGCCTTTCCTCCAAAAATAATCGTGATCGGAGTAGCAGGTATATTTCCTTTTTTGATATCCATATATTTATAAATAATATATAAAGCTAGCATTTGTTGTCTTTTATATTCATGGATTCTTTTAATTTGAATATCAATAATTGAATTCGGATTAATCTTAACCCCTTTTGTCCGTTCTAAATGATTTTTCAATTGAACTTTACGATCATGTTTAATCGCTTTCAATTCATCTAAAGTTTCTTCATCTTTTTGATAATCTAATAAGGCTTTTAAATCCGCATCTTTGTGCCATTTTGTTCCAATCTTTTGATTTAAAAAGCTTGTTAATTCAGGATTAGCTGCCATTAACCATCGACGGAAAGTAATCCCATTTGTTTTGTTTGAGAACTTTTCTGGATAAATTTTATAAAAATCATGGAGCTCAATATCTTTAAGAATTTCTGTATGGAGTTCTGATACCCCATTTGTGCTGAATCCAAAATGAATCGCTAAGCGCGCCATATGAATCACATCATTGTCATCAATGATATGGACTTTTGGATGATTTGAAAATTCACTTTTAATCATTTGATCTAGCTGTTCAATGATTTCTGAAATAATTGGCGTGACCTCTTCAATATCTTCTAAGGGCCATTTTTCTAAAGCTTCAGATAAAATTGTATGGTTGGTAAAAGCAACCATATTACGCGTAATTTCTACTGCCTCACTAAATTCAATATCATGCTCTGTGGTTAATAAGCGAATAAGTTCTGGAATAATCAGCGTCGGATGCGTATCATTGATCTGAATAACCGCATAATCTGCCAAATCTTTTACATTACTTCCTCGCTCTATCGCTTCAGCAATAATCAATTGTGCAGCATTAGAAACCATAAAATATTGCTGATAGATTCGTAACAGATTCCCTTCACGATCTGAATCATCTGGATATAAAAATAAAGTTAAATTTTCCTTGATGTTCGTTTTATCAAAATCAATGGAATCTTTATGAATAATATCCCCAGTAACACTCTCTAAATCAAACAAACGCAACCGATTTTTTGTTTTTTGCTGATATCCTAAAACAGAAATATCGTATAAGGAAGAAGTTAAAGTAAAGGATTTAAATGGGACATTAAAAGAAATCTCTGATTTCTTGAGCCATGTCGGTTCACCTAACCATTCATCAGGTTTATACTTTTGTTTGTTTTCTTCAAATACCTGACGAAACAAACCAAAATGATAATTTAACCCGACACCATCGCCATTAAGTCCTAAAGTTGTGATTGAGTCTAAAAAGCAGGCAGCCAAACGCCCTAATCCACCATTTCCTAATGACGGTTCATGTTCTGCTTCTTCCACTTCATCTAAAGATTTGCCGTGTTTTTCTAGCTCTTCTTTCACTTCATCATAGAAGCCTAAGTTTAATAAATTATTCGTCAATAATTTTCCAATTAAAAATTCAGCTGAAACGTAATACAGTTTGCGTTTTGAGTCATTAACGGGTAGTTTTTGACTCTCATTTTGAACAAAATCCAATAATATTTTGTAAATCTCTGAGTTGGAACAATCCGCTAAGGGCTTATTAAACGTTTCCCTCGCCTGATTTTGTAAATTAAGCATTTGTCTCTCCTTAAAAATCATTTATTGTTTTATAATTTATAACTTTATATTTATTCTGTAGTTTTTATTAAATCACTTGAAGACATCTTGACTTCTACTTTTACTTTCTCACTTTCCAATAAAGCTTCATTCATTCGGAAGTAAGTTTTCGTCCACAAATACAATTTTTCTTTTACATCATTTGTGATAGCTTCAGGGGCCATCCGCCAATCCCAATTATTTCCAATGGTTGACGGGATATTCATTCTTCCTTCTTTGCCTAAACGAAGTAAATCTTGCATCGTATAAATAACAATATGACTAGCTGAAGAAGCAATTCCACGATTTAAAGCATCAGAAATATGTTCTCCTAAACGTCGATTGAGATAAATATCAACTTGATCCCGTTGTGTTGAATTTGCATAATTTAAATACCAATCTAAAGCCGTTGGGTTATCATGTGTTCCAACATAAGCAATGGTATTAGGTGAATAATTGTGGATTAAATCTGGACTATCTGTATTCGAAAAGCCATGTTGTAAAATTTTCATTCCCGGGAAACCTGTTTGTTCACGTAATTCGATCACCTCTTTTGTAATAAACCCTAAATCTTCAGCAATGACTCGAATATCCCCCAATTGATTTTTTATTTCTTTAAATAAATCAATTCCTGGTCCTTTTTTCCATTGTCCTGTTGCTGCTGTTTTAGAGTGACTTGGAATTTCCCAATAACTTTCAAATCCTCGAAAATGGTCAATTCTTACAACATCATATAATTTATAGCTTTCTCTCATACGTGAAACCCACCATTTATAATCGTTTTGTTTCATATATGTCCAATCATAAATTGGATTTCCCCAATGTTGCCCATCATCTGAAAAATCATCTGGCGGAACTCCAGAAACAACCGTAGGATTCTTTCTTTCGTCTACTAAAAAAAGTTCTGACTGGGTCCACATTTCAACACTATCCCTAGCTATATAAATAGGAATATCTCCAATAATTTGAATATTATTTTGATTCGCATACGCTTTAAGATCAAACCATTGTTTAAAAAACCAGTATTGTGTAACTAAATGATAATACATTTGTCTTTCATATTGATTCACGTAATGAGTAATATATTCTTTATTATAATTTCTTAATTCTTCAGGCCATCGATACCATGGCTTGTAATCATTTAATTCTTTAACAGTCATATATTGAGCGTAAGTTATAAGCCAATAGTCATTCTCTAATACAAACTGTTCAAATTCGCTTGTTTTATGTTCCTCTTTTGACAAAAATACTGCTACCGCTTTTTCTAATAAAGGTCTTCTTTCATAAGAAACTTTGTTATAATCTACTTTATGTAGCTGCTTTCCAAAATTTTTATTTGAAACGTCTGATTCTTCTAAATAGCCTTCTTTTATCAAGACATCAAAGTCAATAAAATGTGTGTTCCCTGCAAAAGCAGAAAATGATTGATAAGGAGAATCACCATAACTAATAGTAGTTAATGGAAGAATCTGCCAATACTTTTGACCAGTTTCTTTTAAAAAATTAATAAATTCATAAGCAGATTGTCCAAACGACCCAATGCCATACTTATTGGGTAAAGAGGAGATATGAAGCAAAACACCGCTTGCTCTTTCCATCTAACCCCTCCTTTCTATTTATTTTTCTCTTATATTATAGGAGTATTCAATTATTTATGCAAGCGATTTCGTAAAATTTGTTAAAATATTGAAAGCGAGCTCAATATAAGCTATACTTAAAAAAGTACAATTCGAGAGGAATATATAAATGACTGTAACTATTAAAGATGTAGCAAAAAAATCTGGTGTCGCTCCTTCAACTGTTTCTCGAGTAATTGCTGACAGCCCTTCAATTAGTCAAGCCACAAAAGAAAAAGTTCGAAAGGTAATGCATGAACTCAATTATTTTCCAAATGCTAATGCGCAAGGGCTTGCAAGTAGTCGTTCTAAAACATTTGGTTTAATTTTACCCTTAGCCTCCGATGCTTTCTATCAAAATCCATTCTTTCCAACCGTTCTTAGAGGAATTAATTTTGCAATGTCAAAATATGACTATTCTATTTTACTCTCCTCTGGTCAAACAGATGAACAACGACTCAATCATATTAAAAAGATTGTTCATGGAAAAAAAGTAGAAGGTTTAATTTTTCTTTATGCTTCAAAAAATGATCCTTTATTAAACTTTGCCTTAAATGCAAATATTCCAACCGTCGTTGTAGGAACCCCAGATAAGGTGAAAGTCCATGTAATTGATAATGATAATGAAACCATTGGAAAACAAGCAACAGATTATTTAATTCAAGAAGGTTGTCAAAATATTGCCTATATTGGTGGAGATATGAATCAATATTTTATTAAAGATCGATTAAAAGGATATCAAACGTCTTTAGAAGAAAATAATAAGGAATTTAAAGAAGAGAATATTTATAATGATTTCGCCTTTTTATCTACGGATGGTTATCAACTGATTAAAAATGAGATAGATTTAGCAATATATGATGGCTTTGTCATTGCGGATGAGTTGGTTGCTAATGGTGTCCAACAAGCTCTTTTAGAAAAAAAAGTGTCCCATATTAAGACGATTACTTTTAAACCTTTCCAACAAGCCTTGTATCATCCAATTATTGAAGAAAGTTACATTAATCTGCATACGCATATGCTGGGAAGTCGAGCCGTCAGTATTTTATTTGATTCTTTAGAAACAAAAAGTCAGTCTGAGCAACGATATATTCGAGAATATGTGGACGGAGAATTAATTGTAACGCCCTAGACTTAAAGAGTTTAATAAAAACAAAAGAATTTCAAGAAAGAGTTTTTTCGCTTTATTGCTTTCCTGAAATTCTTTTTTTATTGATTATCTAATCGCTATCATTTCTTTGTTCTCACGATAATACGTTTGTGTGTAATATAATAATTTTTCTTTTAAGGGATTGTTTAAAGCTTCAGACTTAATTCGCCAGGTCCAGTTATCTCCTGTTGTTCCGGGAACGTTCATTCGAGCCGAATTATCCAATTGCAATAAATCTTGCATGGTATAAATCGCAACACGACTCGGAGAAGCTGCAACTCCACGAATTAACAAATCTGAAATTGATTCATTCGGACAACGTTTAAGGTACGCATCAACTTGTTTTCTTTGTTGATCGTCAATATACTCTGTATACCAACCATACCCTGTTGAACTATCATGTGTCCCTACATATAAAAAGGAATGCTTTTGATGGTTATGAGGCATGGCTTCACTTTCATCTTTTCCGTTGAAAGCATCTTGAAGTAAAACCATTCCAGGAAATTCTGTGAATCTTAATAATTGTTGAACTTCTTTTGTAATATGACCTAAATCTTCTGCTACAATTTTTAAATCTCCCAATTCTTTTCTAATACATTCAAAAAATTTTTTCCCAGGGCCACTGACCCATCGTCCTTCTTTAGCAGAATCTGCACCATAAGGAATTTCCCAGAAGGATTCAAATCCTCTAAAGTGATCTAATCGCACATAATCATACCATTCAAAACTTGCCTTTAGTCTTTTAAGCCACCAATCATATCCATTTTCTTCCATATAATTCCAATCATAAATAGGAGTCCCCCAATACTGTCCCTCAGCAGCAAAGTTATCCGGAGGCGTGCCTGAAACTACTTTCGGTGTGCCATCTTCTTTTAAAAGAAATAATTCCGGACTAGTCCACATTTCAACACTATCTCTTGAAACGTAGATAGGTAAGTCTCCAAAAATTTGAATATAATGATCATTCGCATATTTTTTTAAATTCTTCCACTGCTCAAAAAACCAATACTGAGTCACCAGATGATACTTGATTTGATTTTTATGTTGTTGATTGACTTTATTCATCCGCTCGTTATCATATTTTCGATAATCTTTTGGCCAATTATAAGATTTTTCTTGATTAAAGTATTCTCTAAGGGTCATAAACTGGGCATATGGGAGCAACCATTTTTCATTTTCATCAATAAATGCCTGAAGTGATTTGTCATTCATTCCATTTTGTTCTAAATAATTTTGTACAGCCTTTTCAAGGACAATGCGTTTTTGAACGTTTATCTGATTATAATTCACCTTATCCATTTCTTGACCAAAATCTTTTTCTTTTAAATCCTCTTTATCCAAATAACCGGCTTCAATCAAAAGATCAAAATCAATGAAATTTGTGTTCCCTGCAAAAGCCGAAAATGATTTATAAGGAGAATTTCCGATTGTTGTTGTAGTCAACGGTAAAATTTGCCAAAACGTTTGTCTAGTTTCCACCAAAAAGTCTACAAATTCATAAGCACTTTTCCCAAATGTACCAATTCCGTAGTTACTCGGTAAAGAGGAAATATGCATCAATACACCACTTGATCGTTCCATTATTACCCTCCTCGTATAATATATTTATCTTTAGTTCTTTCTTAATTGTTTTGGGGCTTTCACCCCCATGGGGGTGAAAATTTTCTGCGAATTTTTTTTACGCATTTCCCCCCATTTGATAATTTTTGTTTCGGTTTTTGTCTTTTAAAATTTTATTACTTTTTATTATTGGTCATTCCGGACTGCTTCTGTGTAAAATAAAACTATGGAAGAAGGTTCAATATGGGATAAAGCTAACTCTCCTTGTAGCTCGACTACTTTTAAAGCATGCTTCCCGGCTTAGTATTGAGACTATTTACTCATAAGCTGTATGGCATGAATCT
>DXAZ01000115.1 GCA_019116785.1 Candidatus Atopostipes pullistercoris | reverse complement strand
TATAAATTATAATAAATATATTACGAGTGAAGCAATTGAAAATTCTGCTACAAAATTAATTGAAAAAGATAGTATTTTAATTGTTACTCGAGTTGGGTTAGGTAAATTAGCCATCAACAAGAAAGCTGTTTGTACTAGTCAAGATTTTGCTAATTTAAAATTAAATAATTCTGATAATAAATTTATCTCTTATGTATTAAAAGATGAAAAAAATGAAATATATCGTAGAAGTCGAGGAACTACAATAAAAGGAATTACTAACGAAGATTTAAAATCAATTCAATTAAATATTCCTGTATATAAAGAACAACAAAAAATCGGGGATTTGTTTGAAAAGTTAGATCAAGCTATTTCACTGCAACAGCAAGTTTTAGAGGCGACAAAAGATTACAAACAATCCATGCTACAAAAAATGTTCCCTAAAAAAGGCGAAAAAGTCCCGGAAATAAGATATAAAGACTTTAAAGAAAAATGGAAGTTAATTAAATTAAAAGAATTAGGTACATTTTACAATGGATTATCTGGTAAAAATAAAACATCATTTATAGACGGAAATAAAAAATATATTCAATATTTAAATATATTTAATAATACCATTATTGATGATTCATTCACTGATTATGCGTATGTAAAAATTGATACAGTGGAAAAACAAAACCAAGTAAAGTATGGTGATATACTTTTTACTCAATCATCAGAGACATTAGAAGAGATTGGATATAATTCTGTTTATTTAGGAAAACAAGAAATCTACTTGAATAGTTTTTCATTCGGTTTAAGTATTCTTCAAGATAATATTGATCCAATATTTATAGGTTATCTGTTACGAACATCCGATATGCGAAAATCAATTATGAAAGAAGGACAAGGAGCTACTCGAATTAATTTATCTAGTAATAGATTAAAAAATATTATAATATCAGTACCATCATTAGAAGAGCAACAAAAAATTGGGTCTTTCTTTAAGACACTCGACGAAAAAATCGAACAGGAAGAGAAAAAGTTAGAAATTTATAAATCAATGAAGAAAGCTTTGATGCAGAGAATGTTTGTGTAGGAGGTGATAGAATGCAGATTACACAAGAGCAAGTGATGGAAGACGATTTAATTAAACAGTTAACGGAAGGTGTCTCTCAATGGACCTACCGACCAGATCTGAAAAATGAAGAAGCTTTGTGGGCAAACTTTAAAAACATTTTAGAATATAATAATGTAGCTGCATTAGACGGAAAAGCTTTAACCGACCAAGAATTTCAGCAAGTCAAAAACCAACTGTCTTTTTCCACCTTTTATGATGCAGCTGTTTTCTTTCGTGGTGAGAATGGAAAATCACAAGTGCGTGTTCAAAGAGAAGATGCCACATTAGGGACAGTTCATTTAGACGTCATCAATACCAGAGAAATTGCTGGAGGAACAACGACTTACGAAGTGATTAATCAATTTGAATCTCCAAAAGCAAGTATTGACGGCAGAGACCGTCGCTTTGATGTGACCTTGTTAATCAATGGTTTACCGATGATTCACATTGAATTAAAGAGTCGTCGAGAAGGGTACAGGAAGGCTTTTCACCAGATTAACAAATATTTGAGTGAAGGCAAATTTATGGGCATTTATTCTACCCTTCAAATGTTTGTAGTCTCAAATGGAACCGATACGCGCTATATTGCGGCTTCTTCTAATTTAAAAGAAAAAGAAAAGTTTTTAACGCGTTGGGTGAACCATCAGAACGAACCTGTCAATAATTATTTGGATTTCGCCGAAGAAGTTCTTTCTATTCCTGCTGCCCATGAGATGGTTGCTCGTTATTCAGTCCTAGACCATGAGGATAAAGCCATCATTTTACTGCGTCCTTATCAGATTCATGCGATTAATGCAGTGAAAGCCGCAACGAAACGACAAGAATCTGGCTATATCTGGCATACCACGGGTTCTGGAAAAACATTAACTTCTTATCAAGTGGCTCGGAATTTAATGAGTATTCCCACTTTAGACAAAACCATTTTTGTGGTTGATCGCCGTGATTTAGATTTTCAGACGACGAACTCTTTTAGGTCCTATTCTGAAAATGACTTAATTGATATTGATGATACGGATCATGTGCATGATTTAATCAAAAAATTGGTTTCAAGAGATCGTTCAGTTATTGTCACTACGATTCAGAAACTTCAGCGCATCATGGATCGTTATGGTGAAAAGGGAGATAAGCATTATGAAAAGCTCCATCAATTACGAGTCGCTTTTGTGGTGGATGAGTGTCACCGGGCAGTCACTCCTCAAACGCAAGAACGATTAATTAAGCTCTTTCCAAAGTCTTTGTGGTATGGCTTTACAGGTACACCCATCTTTGCCGAAAATGCACGAGATGCTTTTGGCGATTTACCACGAACAACTCAAGAACAATACGGTGAAGTCTTACATACATATACCGTAAAAGAAGCGATCCATGATGAATCTGTTTTAGGTTTTCAAGTGGAGCACCGTTCAACATTTAAAGAAGACGCCTTAAATGATAGTCTAGCTGAAGCCTATCCGGATAAAGATGTTTATAACTTAGATTCGATTGAAAAAGAAAAGCTTATTCCAAATGAATTATACGAAACGGATGAACATCGCTTAGAAGTTATTGATTCAATTATTAATGATTCGCAAACAAAATTAGGTCTACATAGAGGTCCTGGCAGAAGTTATGGCGCCATTTTAACGGTACCTTCAATTGCTGAAGCTCAAAAATATTATGACTTATTTAAAGAAGTAAAAGCGGGAAACACAGAAAAGAAAGTATCAAAAACGGTCCAAAGTAAGATCCATGATTTTCCGAAGGTGGCGATTACGTATTCCTTGTCAGAGAATGAGGAGGGTTCTGTTTCCAATCAAGAAAAGATGCAAGAATCGCTTGATGATTATAATGAGATGTTTCATACGAGTTTTACATTGGATCAAATCAATGCGTACAATACGAATTTAGCGAACCGATTAGCACGTAAACGAACGCTGTTTTTAACGCGAAAAGAGCAGATTGATCTTGTGATCGTTGTGGATCGAATGTTGACAGGGTTTGATGCACCAAGTTTAGCCATGTTATTTATGGATCGAGCGCCTATGCCACCCCATCATCTAGTGCAAGCTTTTTCACGTACGAATCGTTTGTATGTCAAGGATAAGCAATATGGCCAAATTATGACATTTCGGACACCAAGTATTTATAAACGAGAAGTAGAGCAAGCCTTTGTGTTATATTCGAATGGTGGGGAAAATGAAGTTATGGCGCCAAGTTGGGATGAAGCGCAGCAAGAGTTTAAAGAAGCATTAGAAGATTTAAATAAAATAGCTCCAATTCCTGAAGCAGTGGATGATTTGGAAAACCAGGTAGAAAAGCAAAAATTTGCGCGTGCCTTCCAACGATTTGATAAAGCTCATGCAGCGATTCAGGTGTATTCGAATTTTGATGAAGAAGCATTTAAAGAAGAGTATCATCTTGAGGATGAAGTCCTTGAAGATTACAAAGGAAAATATGAAAATGTGATTGAAGAGCTAAGAAAAGAAAGGGACGAAGACGACGAGGTAATTTTCGATATTGAATACGAGCTCCAATCCGTCAGTCAAGAAACCATCGATTACTCGTACTTAATGAATCTGATTCAGACCTATGTTCCAAATGACTTTGATGATGAACCAGAGCCTGAAGCAGATAATGAAGAAGTTCAAAAAGCGTTGGAAACATTAGAAAAAATGCAACCTAAGAAAGCTCAAATTGCGCGAGAAACGTGGGAAGATTTACTACAAAATCGAGAAAAATATCGTAATAAACAAATTAGTGTGATTATCCAACAAGAGCTTGACCGAAGAGTTGCAGCAGAGATTCACGAAATTTCAGCCGAATATGGTATCGCAAAACGCGATCTGCAGTATGTCGTTAATCATTTTGATCCTAATAAAGAAGAACGTCAACTAGGTGAGCAAGAGTTGATTGAAAATGCAGATTATGAGTTGTATAAAGAAAAAGCCGAAAATCCAGTGAATCGACTAAAATACCGAAGACTCATTCGCAGTCGCTATAAAGAGCTAGTAGAAGAAAAAATATTACCCTATCTAGAAGGATAGAGAAAAAACCAAATGAAATTACTTGGTTTTTTGGACAAAATTGGGTGAGAGTGAACGAAAAGTTATCATCCGAAGTGAGCGCATTTTTTCATCTCACTTATAAGGGTAGAAGGTCTATCATGACAAGTGAGCCTATTTGACAATTAAAAAATCGAATAACATCTCATATTACACAATCAAACAAAAAGCGGTCAACCTTATTCATAAGGCTAACCGCTTTTCTATTCGTATGACGTACCTGGAGGGATTCGAACCCCCGACCGTTCGCTTAGAAGGCGAATGCTCTATCCTGCTGAGCTACAGGTACATTATCGCAACAGAAATTATTATACCGAGGAAGGATAAATTTGTCAATGCTACAATTTAATTTTTATAAGAATTTTGAATAATTGAAATTATAGAAAGAAAAAATCTAGGAAATTTAAAGATTTTATAAGAAATGATAAAAGAATATGTTACAATCATGATTGTACGAGAAAAACGTTTTGATTATAAAGACGTTTTTAATTAGCTATTAAATAGTTGCTAAACTTATACTGAAAGTGGGACATAGTTTGATTAAAAAAGAAGATTGGTTTACGATACCAAACATTTTATCTTATTTAAGAATTGCAATGATTCCTTTGTATGTTTATTTATATATTAGTGCCGAAACGATTGAACAGTATTATAGGGCGGCGGGTGTTTTAGTTTTATCAGGAATTACTGATTCACTGGATGGGATTATTGCTCGTAAAACTGGACAGATTACCAATTTAGGAAAAGCTTTGGATCCTTTAGCCGATAAGCTGACTCAAATTGCAGTAGTTGGTGCTATGTTAGTGGATAGACCTTATATCTTCCCATTGTTGGCTCTTTTTATCGTTAAGGAATTATATTTATTAATTAGTAACGTGTTATTACTTAGAAAAGATATATTCATGGACGGAGCCATGTGGTTTGGAAAGTTAGCAACGGCTTTTTTCTATATTAGTATGTTAGGGTTAGTTGCATTACCTCATTTAGATCAAAACGTCAGTATCGTGATTATCAATATAAATATTTTATTACAAATTGTTGCTTTTTTAGGGTATGGACGATGGTTTATTAAAAAATTTAAAAATCATAAAGAAACAAATAAATAAAAGATTCTAGAATGGATGGACAAATAATGAGTAGAGAAAAAGAAGCTCTTAGAGTACTAACAATTCTTTTACGTGCTTCAGGTAGTGTTACAAATATGTTAAAAAAAGATATGTTGACATATGGAATGAATCCTACTGAATTTGCGGTCATGGAAGTACTCTTTAATTTAGGGAAACAGCCCATTCAAATTATAGGAAAAAAAGTTCTATTAGCTTCAAGTAGTATCACTTATGTCATTGATCAACTTGAAAAAAAGGGAATGGTTGATCGGGAACAATGTGAAGATGACCGACGTGTAACTTTTGTCTCATTATCAGCTGAAGGCCAAGAATTGATGGGAGAAATTTTTCCACAACACAGTAGCGTCATTAAACAATTATTTGAAGAATTATCCGATGAAGAGTTACACAAATTAGGGGAGTCTTTAAAAGCAGTCGGTTATAAAGCAATCGATATATATGATACAATAGAAGATGAAGCTTAATGATCGCAAGAGGGATCGATTTTTGTTATAATAGAGAACGATAAAAAATGAAGAGGTTGATAGTATTGGCAAAACAAAAGATTACACCGGAAATTCAAGAACTTGTAGAGACGGAACTTCGTAAAGGTGCAAGTAACTCACGTATTGCAAACTTATTAGATTTGCCATACAAAGAAGCTGTTGAAATTATTGATACAATTAAAGAAAATATTCGTCCAAAAGTAGGAGAAGACATTGCCTTTAAATTCCGTGGAGAGCACATGGAAGGAACTATCGAAAAACTATTGACAAATAGTGCAATTGTTGTCATTGATTGGGATAATTCTCCAAAACATTTGTATGATCTAATGGAAGAAAAAACAGTGGTCAACTTTAAAGATATTGATGCATTTCTTAAAAAATTTGATATGAACGATGTAAATGTTGAAGATATTGAAGAATAATTTCGGACCTGTTGCAGTCTATTCTTATAACTGCACAGGTTTTCTTTTTTATTTATGCATTCATGGAGGTGAAATTATTGGGGGATAAGATTGAATTTCCATTCAATAATCAGATGTATTTAGCTAAAGCTACAGCATGTATTGAAAACAATGATTTTGAACAGGCACTAATGTATATAAAAAAAATATACGCCACGGAAAAAAACTATGCGATTAATTACTTTTATGCTTTTATTCTTTTCTCTTTAGAAAGATATGAAGAAGCTTTAGAAGTTGCAGATGAATATAAAGAACTTTATTTAAAAAGCAATGAATATATCCTAATGTATACCTTGTTGCTCATCAAAAACCATCAATTTTTAGAAGCAGAATCTATTATCCAAAAGAAGAAAAAAGATCCACTGTTCTCAAAAAAACAAGAATGGCAAAATATTCAACAAGAGCTTCGAAAGGAACGTGTATCCTTTCAGAAAGAACTTGACTTAAAAAGAAAAGAAACCAAAAATAAACTCATGCAGATGGACCGATATTCTTTAATGGAACAAGTTCAATTGATCGAAGAGGCTCATAGTTTAGAGCTCAAAGACTTACAAGAAGTTGCCAATCAATTACTGAATCATCCATATATTCCAGGACAGATTCAAAGAGGCTTTTTAGAAGTTCTCATTGAAAAGGGGGATGAACAACAATATCCGTTTTCATGGTTTAATCAAATGAAAAAAGTTTGTCCAAAAGACTTAAATACATTTAATGATCTTCCAGTTCTTCAAGAGATTGATTGGCTTTTAGAAGAAAAACTACAAAAAGACCCTAGTCTTTTTCAAATGATAAGAACTGAAATCATTAACGATTTTTTAATGCTTTATCCTTTTGTTGAAGAAACAATTACAGATACTTCTTACTGGGTTGATTTGTATATTGCTTATTTCAAAGATTTAAATTCATCTGATTTAGATAACTCTCCAACGAATCCTGAACAAGAAAGATTACAGCAATGGTTTCAACAACTAAACCAAATCGCTCAAAGAAAGTAATGACATTATTCATTTTATAATTTAAGGTGCTAGTGAATCAATTTCGATTCTTTAGCACCTATTTTATTGTTTAAATAAAATAGGGCCAGAGAATCCCTATAATTAAGTTAACCTACAAAGTATAGGAAGATTCAATTGACCCATTCATATTTATTGATTATGTATTACTGTCAATTTTTCTTCGGCTTAGTAATAAAATGTAAAGCTAGACCAGTGAATAGCATACCACTTAAAAAATTTCCGATAGTGACTGGAATTTGATTC